>DIUL01000007.1 GCA_002422345.1 Acetobacteraceae bacterium UBA6159 | reverse complement strand
TCATAGCGTTGAACAGCCTTGGGCCCATCCGCGATCCAGCCCAGCTTCGCATACAGCCCGACCGCGTGCTCGGAATGCAGCCATAGCCGCCGCACCCCGCCTGCGCGCGCCGCATCCTCCACCACCCGCACCAGGCGTTCGGCGTGGCCGCGCCCACGGAACGGCGGATCGACATAGACACTGGCGAGCCAGGGCGTCAGTTCCGGCCGGGGATCGAGGTCGTGGTGCACCAGGCTGGCGGTCGCGACGGGGATGCCGTCCTCCAGCACCACGAAGGTCTGTTCCGGCCCCGCCGTTGCCTGCCGGGACGCCATCCGCGCCTCGACCTGCGCCACGGTGCGGCCCTTGTGGCGCGCCCATTCCTCCCAAAGCCAGGCCGAGGCGGCTGGGATCACGTCCGGCCGGCTGGCGGTGGTCACGATCTGGATATCAGTCATGCGTTCCAGGAGCCCCATTCACGGTCTCCGGCCACGCTAACGCCCCGGCCCGTCCTGGCCAACCGCGCCCGAACAGGGCAAAACCATTGCCATGTCCGACCTTCCGTCCCTTTCGCCGACCCGTGCCTGGGTTCTCCTGGGCGCCGCGTTCCTGACCTTCTCGGTCGGGGCCGCCTTCATGCACTCCTACACCGTCTTCCTCGTGGCCTTCATCGAGGAGTTCGGGTGGAGCCGAGCGGATGTGTCCGTGGCGTATGCGGTGGGGCAATTGGTGCATGGGGGGACTGCGCCGCTGGTGGGCATCCTGGTGGATCGGCTGGGACCTCGGCGGCTGGTGCTGATGGGCGGGGCGATCCTGGCGGCCGGCCTGGTCGCGAGTTCCTATGCCACCGAGCTTTGGCACATGATCATCATCTACGGCCTGGTGATGAATTTCGGCGCCAACTGCCTGGGGCTGGTGGCCTTCGTGCCGCTGCTGTCCAAGTATTTCGTCCGCAATCGCGGCATGGCGGTGTCCGTCGTGCAGTCGGCCAACGGGTTCGCGCGCGCCTACTCGGCCCCGGCCGCAACGCTGATGATCAGCGGCCTGGGCTGGCGCGGCGCCTATCTGTGGCAGGGCATCGCGATGGCGGCGGCGATCCTGCCTCTGGCCGCGCTGTTCCGAGGCACCGACACCAAGCGCGCCACCCGCGCCGAACGCCGCGAAAAGGCGGTGGCCGAGGGCGGATGGACCGTCCGGCAGGCGATGCGCACGCCGCATTTCTGGCTGCTGACGCTGGTCTATGTCTTCACCGGCCTGGGCAGCTTCCTGGTCGCGCTGCACCAGTTGGCCTTCGCCGTCGATGTCGGCTTCGACAAGTTCTACGCGGCCAGCGTCCTGGGCATGGGTGCGTTCCTGTCCCTGCCCGGGGTGATCCTGACCGGCACCGTGTCCGACTATATCGGGCGGGAGCTTTCGGCGGTGCTGACCTATGGCACGTCGATCATCGGGGTCGCCTGCGGGCTGCTGATCACCGGGCCGGGAGACCACGTTCTGCTGTGGATGCACGCCTGCTTCTTCGGCCTGACCTGGGGGGCCCGCGGGCCGGCGATCACCGCCAAGACAGCCGACCTCTTCCCCGGGCCGAATCTGGGCACGATCCTGGGCGTGATCTCGATCGGCACCGGGCTTGGGGCAGCGGGAGGCGCCTGGCTCGCCGGGTTCGTGTTCGACGTGACCGGCAGCTATCGGGTGGCGTTCTGGCTTTCGATCTTCTTCTACGTGTGCGGGTCGGTCGGTTTCTGGGCGCTGCGCCGGCCGCCGGCGATCCGGGCGGCCGGCTGATCAGAAGGCGACGGTCCCGAACACCGCGTGCAGCGCAGCGAACAGCGCGCCACCGACCAGGAAGCCGACCAGGGTTCCGTTGATCCGCACATATTGCAGGTCCTTGCCCACCCGCAGTTCCAGCCGGTCGGTGATTGTCGCCGTGTCCCAGCCGGCGACGATTCGGGCGATGAAGTCGGCCAACTGATCCTGCGCGGCCGGCAGCAGGGACGCCGCCACGGCCTGGGTCGCGTCCTGCACCCGCTGGCGGGCGGCCGGATCGCTTGCCAGCATCGTGCCCAGGTTCGCCAGCGCCTCCTCCAGGAACGCGATCGTGCGCCCGTTCGGCTTGCCGGCATCGGTTTCCAGCGCGTGGCGCATCCTGGCCCAGACGTCCCACAGCCAGGCCTGCACCGTCTCATGCGCGACGACCTGGCGGATCATCGCGCTTAGCTCCGCGGCGCGAGCCGGGTCATCGCGCAGGCGATCGATTTCGCGGCGCACCCATTCGTCGAAGGCGTCGCGCAGCTCCGAGCCGTCCGGGCTCATGCGGTCGAGTTCGGCGTTCACCTGCGCCAGGACCCGCTTGGCGATGGAAGCCCCGAGCGCCCAGCCGATCAGCCGGCCGCCCTGTTCGCGGACCCGTTCCTCGATCGCGACCCGCAGCGTTTCCTCCCGCTCCGCCATCGCGGTGCGAAGCTGGCCGAGGATGAAGCCGAACACCTCCTGGTGCTTGCCGCCGTCGACCAGGCCCATCAGCACGCGGGACACCATCTGACCGGAGGTCTGGCCGCCGATCAGGCGCGGGATCAGGCGGGCCATGACGCGGCGGGCGCGCCCGTCCTCCACCGTGGCCAGTAGGCGGGGCAGCATCCCGGCCAGCGCGACGGCGGCGGGGCGGGAGGAGGCGGGATCGGCCAGGAAGCGGCGCAGAATCGCAGGGACGTCGAGGCCGGCGAGGATGCGGGACACATCCGCCGCCGAAAACACGCTCGTCGCCACGAACCGCCCCAGCGCGCGGCCGAGCCGCTCCTTCTGGCGGGGGATGATCGCGGTATGCGGGATTGGTATGCCCAGGGGGTGGCGGAACAGGGCCGTCACGGCAAACCAATCGGCGATGCCGCCGACGAAGCCGGCTTTCGCGGCGGCCTGCAGCAGGCTGGGCCAATAGCCGGGGGGCAGCGCATAGCTGCCGAGTGTCAGCCCCCCCATCAGCGCCAGCAGGGACGTCGCGAGGCCACGGTGGCGGGAGAGTTCCCGCCGAGCGGCGGTGTCGGTATCGGAGTCGCTCATGGGGGTATTCTACATGGCGGGCGGGGGAGGGGAGGAAGTTTGGGGGGGCCGGGTATGCGTGGTGTGACACCCTCTTCCCCCCCGCAAACAGGCAATGTTATACAGTAACCGTGACCGACCCTCTCGCCCCCACCGCTGGCCTCGCCTCCCGCCTGCTTCTGGCAGCGGGATTGATCGGACTGCTGTGGCTGGCCGTCGCCTGGGCGTTGCTGTGATCCCCGGTGCCGTGATCCCCGTCGGCATGACCCCCGTCGGCGGCGCGACCGCCATGGGCAAGGCCCCGCCGCCGATCGTGCTGGACGACGTCACGCTGAAGCATGGCAGCGTTGTCGCGGTGGACGGCCTGTCCGGCGTCTTCGCCCCCGGCAGCCTGACCGCGCTGATCGGCCCCAACGGCGCCGGCAAATCCACCCTGCTGCGCGCCATCGCGGGGCTGCACAAGCTGTCCGGCGGCCGCATCGACAGGGGCAGCCTGACCGCCGCCGATATCGCCTTGCTGCCCCAGGGCGGCAGCCTGGACCGGAGCTTCCCGATCTCCTGCCGCGATGTCGTGGCCCTGGGCTTCTCCGGCCGCGTCGGTGCGTTCCGGGCCATGTCCGCCGACCGCCTGCGCGCCGCCGAACGCGCGCTGGCCGCCGTCGGCCTGCCCGACCACGCCAACCGCCCGATCGGGGCCCTGTCCGCCGGCCAGTTCCAGCGCGTGCTGTTCGCCCGGATGATCGTGCAGGACGCGCCCGTCCTGTTGCTCGACGAACCCTTCAGCGCGGTCGATGCCAGCACGACGGAAGACCTGCTGGGCATCCTCCGCCTCTGGCACAGCCAGGGCCGCACGATCATCACCGTCCTGCATGACCTCGACCTGGTGCATGACGCCTTCCCCCGCACTCTGCTGCTCGATGGCGGCCTGGTCGCCTGGGGTCCCACCGCCGCCGCGTTGACCGAGGCCAATCGTCATCGCGCCGGCCTGCCGCGCCAGGGTTGGGCACTCGCCCATCAGCACGCCGACTGATGGAGGATGTCTTCCTGGCGCCTTTCGCCCTCGCGTTCATGCGACGGGCGTTGGCGGGATGCATCGCGGTCTCCCTCGCGGCGCCGCCCCTCGGCGTCTTCCTCGTCCTCCGCCGCATGAGCCTCATGAGCGACGTGCTCCAGCACGGCGTTCTGCCCGGCATCGCGGTGGGCGCGGCGGTGGCCGGGCTGTCGGTCTGGGCGATGGGCACGGGCGGCGTGGTCGCGGGGATCCTGATCGCCGTGCTGTCCGGCTGGCTGTCGCGCCGGACGGGCGGGCGGGAGGACAGCCAGCTCGCCGGTGTCTACCTGCTGGCCCTGGCCGCGGGCGTCGCCCTGGTGTCGATGCAGCGCGGCGTCGACCTGACGCATTTGCTGTTCGGCAGCCTGCTCGCGGTGGACAACGCTGCGCTGCTGGGGATGGCGAGCGTCTCCAGCGTCTCCATCCTGTTGCTGGCCGTGATCTGGCGGCCGTTGATCCTGGAGAGCCTGGACCCAGCCTTCATGGCCGCGACCGGCGGGCATGGCGGGCTGTGGCACCTGGTCTTCCTGGCACTGGTGGTATTGTGCGTCGTCTCCGGCTTCGTCGCGCTTGGCACGCTGATGTCTGTTGGACTGATGATGCTGCCCGCCATTGCGTCCCGGCATTGGTCCAATTCGCTGTCGGGGCAGGTCCTGGCCTCCGTGCTGATCGCGCTTGTCTCCTCGGTCGTCGGGCTGCTGCTGGCCTATAACCTCGACCTGCCCGCAGGCCCGGCCGTGGTGCTGACAGCGGGCGGAATCTGGCTCCTCAGCCTGGCACTCGGCCCCCGCACAAGCCTGCTTCGTCCGGCCACCGGGGTCATGTAGACTGCCCCGACAGACGTGGAGAATCCCCCAATGACGATCAGAAGACTGCAGCCCGAGGGCCGGCTGGCCGGCGCCGTCGTGCACGGCAACACGGTGTATCTGGCCGGACAGGTCGCCGATGACCCGACCCTGGACGCCGAGGGCCAGACCGCAGACATCCTGCGCCAGATCGACGCCCTGCTGGCCGAGGCCGGCACCGACAAGTCCCGCCTGCTGTCCTGCCAGGTCTTCCTGAAGGACATCCGCGACGTGGACGGCATGAACCGCGCCTGGGACGCCTGGCTGGATCGCGCCAATCCGCCGGCCCGCGCGACGGTGGAGGCCAAGCTGGTCGATCCGCGCTGGGCCGTCGAAATCACCGGCATCGCCGCGCTGGCGTGACCCGGTCCCGTCCGCCGATGGCAGCGCCCCGCCCGATCCCGCCATCGGTATGACGGACATGCCGCCGACCCAGCGACCAGACCCCAATCCCATGCATATCGGCCATTACATGAATGGGCGATGGGCGCGGACGGTCGCCTTCACGATGACCCTGGTCGGGCTGGTGGCCGTGGCCTCCGACGCCGAACAGGGCGTCGTCTGGGTCTCGATCGCCACCTCGGCCCTGGCCTTCGGCTTCTTCTGCCTGCTGTTTCCCGGTGGCGGGCATTTCGGGATCGTGACCGCGAACTTCCTCGCGATCTACGGCTGCATGTTCCAGTTCTTCCACCTCGCGAACTTCGCCGAGGCCCCGCGGCCCCTGACATTGATCTCCCTCGGACTGCCGGTTGCTGGCTTCCTGCTGACTTGCCTGATCCGCCGCGATCGCATCGCCGGCCTGATCCATGCCCGCCGGATCAGGACCCTGTCCGAACTGCCAAACCTGAGCGGATGGTTCGTGGCGACGATGCTGGTCGGCGTCGCGTCCTTCGCGGTGCCCTATCTGGCGGACGATCCGCTCGAAAAAGGGGTCTATCTGCTGGCGGCGATGGGCCTGATCACGTTCTTCATCGTCGTCTCGATCCGCGACGTCGTCCTGGTCATGGTGGACATCGCCATGGTGTTCGAGATGGTGGCGAGGCGGATCGACCGGCTGCTGATGCCGATGGTTGCCTTCCTGACCTTCTACGCCCTGCTGGTGATCATCTTCGCCTGCCTCTACCGCATCGCCGACATGAGCATGCCGGTCCCCCAGTTCCGCGTGGACGGCGTCAGTGAACGGATCACCTTCATCGAGGCGCTGTATTTCAGCGTCGTCAGCATCACCACCGTGGGCTACGGCGACATCTCCCCCGCCGCGCCCCTGGTCCGTGCCCTGGCGGCAATCGAGATCGTCTGCGGCATCCTGATGCTGCTGTTCGGCTTCAGCGAGGTGATGCGGAACGCGGGTCCTGACAGCGAATGGCATCAATCGACGCGTCGCCGTCGCGATTCCGATCGAGAATCCCCATAGTCTTGCCATGATGCCCGCCCAGGTTGCACCCGTCGCGCAGCCTTTGACGACGCGCGGGCGAAGGAGTTTCCATGGACTGGTCAGGTCGTAGGGTTCTGGTCACCGGCGGCGCCGGGTTTCTCGGTTCCAATCTCTGCCACGCCTTGGCCAGGCGCGGCGCCAAGGTCACCGCGCTGGACGGGTTTTTGTTCGGTGGCGGGGCCAATCCGCTCAATCTGGATGGCGCGCCGGTCGACCTGGTGCGCGGCGACATCCGCGAGATCGACCTGCGCCCGCTCTGCGAGGGGGCGGTCGCGATCTTCAACCTCGCCGCCCAGACCAGCCACATGGGCGGGCAGGCCGACCCGCTCGCCGATATCGCGGTGAACGCGGTGGCCCAGGTGCGCCTGATCCAGGCCGCCCGCGAAGCCGCCCCGGACGCGGTGGTCGTGCATGCCTCCACCCGCCAGTTCTATGGCAAGGTGGAGAAGCTGCCGGTGGACGAGAGCCAGCCGGTCGCGCCCCCCGACGCCAATGGCGTGTCGAAGTTCGCGGGTGAGCAGTACTGGATGCTGGAACACCGCGTGCGTGGCCGGCCCGTCGTGTCGCTGCGCCTGACCAACTGCTATGGCCCGCGGCTCCGCATCCGCGACGCCCGCCAGACCTTCCTGGGCATCTGGATCCGCTGCGTGCTGGAAGGCCGCCCGTTCGAGGTCTGGGGCGGCAACCAGTTGCGTGACATGACCTATGTCGATGACGTGACCGAGGCGTTCATCCGGTCCGCCGAATCCGAGGCCTGCCACGGCAACATCTACAATATCGGCGGCGCGCCTCCGGCATCCCTGCGGGAACTGGCCGACCTGACGGTGCGGCTGGCGGGACCGCCGGCGCATTATGTGACGAAGGAATTCCCGGCCGACCGCAAGCAGATCGATATCGGCAGCTATCACGCCGATGACAGCGCCTTCCGCGCCGCCGCCGACTGGGCGCCGCTGGTGTCGCTGGAGGAAGGCATCGGCCGGACGCTGGAATGGTACCGGCCGCGGCTGGTCGACTACCTCTAGCCAAACCCCTTCGAACCAAGGACCGATCGACAATGAGCGGCACGATCACCATTCCCCAGGCCAATCCCGGCGCCGGCTACCGCGCGCTGAAGGGTGAAATCGACGCGGCCGTCGCCCGCGCGCTGGAGTCCGGCTGGTACATCCTCGGCGGGGAGGGGCGCGCGTTCGAGGAGGAGTTCTCCGCCTGGCTGGGTGCCGGCAAGACCGTGGGTTGCGGCAACGGCACGGACGCGATCGCGCTGGCCCTGCGCGGGCAGGGGATCGGACCGGGATGCGCCGTCGCCACCGTCTCCCACACCGCCGTCGCCACCGTGGCGGCGATCGAGATGGTGGGCGCGACCCCGCTGCTGATCGATATCGACCCGGTTCACTACACGCTCGATCCCGCCGCCCTGGCCGATGCCCTGGCGCATCCGCCGGCCGGGCTGCCGCCGGTGCGGGCGGTGATCCTCGTGCATCTGTATGGGCAGCCGGGGGATGTCCTGGCCATCCGCGACCTCTGCCGCCACCACGGGCTTGCTCTGATCGAGGACTGTGCCCAGGCGCATGGCGCCCGCCAGGACGGCCAGCGCGTCGGCACCTTCGGCGATGCCGCGACCTTCAGCTTCTACCCGACCAAGAACATGGGCGCGCTGGGCGATGGCGGCGCCGTGGTCATGCACGATACCAACCAGGCGACCGAGGTCGCGGCGTTGCGCCAGTATGGCTGGCACAAGCACTACATCAGCGATTCCGCCGGGGTGAACAGCCGGCTCGATGAGCTGCAGGCCGCGATCCTGCGGGTGAAGCTCAAGCATATCGACGCGCAGAACGCCCGCCGTCAGGCCATCGCCGCCGCCTATGACGCGGCGCTGGAGGGTTCGGCCCTGGTGCGCCCCGCCCGCCGCCCGGGCGCCGACCATGTCTTCCATCTGTATGTCGTGCGGTCCGCCGAGCGGGACGCGTTGCAGGGGCGGCTGCGGGAGGCGGGGATCGGCTCGGGCATCCACTATCCGGCCCCCGTGCATCTGCAACCAGCCTATGACGGGCGGGTGGCGATGGGTCCGACGGGGCTCGCCCAGACCGAGCGTGCCTCCCGCGAAGTGCTGAGCCTGCCGCTCTATCCGGAACTGACGGACGAACAGGTGGCGCGGGTGTGCGAGGTGCTGCGGGGGCTTTAGCGCCTACCGCAGCGTCAGGGTCAGCACCGCCACGGGGCCGGCCGCGTTGTCGAAGATCAGCCGCGGTGCGTCGGTTGGGCACTGGCCGGCGTCGTTGCGCCGCAGGCACCAGGTGAAGGGGCCGGTCGTCATCGGCGGGCCATAGCGGTCCAGGACAGAACGTTCCAGCAACGCCGCCGATTTTGGCTTGCGGACGTCGAGGCTGTAGGTGATCCGCCGCACCTGTCCCTCGGCCGAGAAGGTGAAGATCAACGCGCCGTCCTTCGTATGGGCCTCAATCGCCGAGAGGCAACGGCGCGCGGGATCGGCGGGGCAGGGCGCGTCCTCCCGATGGAAGGCGGCATCGAGGAATCCCTGGCGTTCGACCACGGCAGTGATCTCCGCCTCGGTCATGCCAAGGCGGTAGTCGATGATGTCGATGTGGCGCGGATCGAAGCCCTGCGAAGCCGCGGGGGCAAGGATCGCCACGATCACCAGAAGACAGGCGGGACGCGCCAGGCGCATGGGGGGCCTTTCGGGTTCGCCCCATCCTGCCGATGATTGATGAACAAAGGGTTAACGCAGGTCGCTTACCCGATTTCTATGACGACGGGCACGTGGTCGGAGGGCTGAGGCTGGTCCCGCTCCATCCGGTCGGGGACGGCAGAGACCAGCCGTTCCGCGAGGTCGGGGGACAGCAGCGCATGGTCGATCCGCAGGCCCGAATCGCGTGGCCAGGCGCCGGCCTGATAGTCCCAGAACGTATAGACCGGCCCGCGCGGGTGCATCGCGCGGATCGAGTCGGTCAGCCCCATCCAGACCATGCGGCGGAACCGCTCCCGCGTTTCCGGGCGCAGCAGGGCATCCCCGGGCGACAGGGCGCCGGGCGCGAAATCGACGTCGGTGGGGCAGACATTGAAGTCCCCGGTCACGACCAAGGGCGTATCGGCGGCCAGCAGCGCCTCCGCCCGGTCGGCCAGCAGGTCCATCCAGCGCATCTTGTAGGCGAAGCCCTCGTCGCCGCGGGAGTTCCCGTTCGGCAGATAAATGCCGATGATGGTCATCCCGCCCGCCTCGATCTCCACATAGCGCGCCTGGTCGTCGTCGGGCGGCAGGCCGGGCAAGGCGCGGTGGATCGTGGTGAAGGGGATGCGGGAGAGGACGGCCACGCCGTTATAGGCCTTCTGGCCCACGATCTCGGCCTTGTAGCCCAGCGCCTCGAACGTCGCGGCGGGGAAGGCGGGGGCCTCGCACTTGATTTCCTGGAGCAGCAGGACATCCGGTTCCACCCGTTGCAGCCAGCGCTGGACATGGGTTTCCCGCTGGCGGATCGAGTTGACGTTCCAGGTGGCGATCTTCACGGGGAATCCTCAAGCGGGGGCGCCGGACTATGAAAGCTGGGGCGGCCAGGGTCAAAAAAATGATGCGCACTCCTCCGCCGGAATGGCATGGTTCCGGCAACGCAAGGGAGGACACGGCATGCGACGCAGGATGACGATGGTTCTGATGATTGGAGCGATGCTCGCGGGCGGGCCAGCGCTGGCCTTCGATCCGCCGGCACCTACGACCGCGGACCTCGCGCGGGCACGGACCATGATCAAGGCGCAGAACTACCAGGGCGCGCTGCGCGAACTGCGCCAGTACGAGGGCAAGCTCGACCACGCCGACCTGTATAACCTGCTGGGCTTCGCATCCCGCAAGACCGGCGACTATGCGCGGGCCGAGGTCTACTACGCGCAGGCCCTGCGGATGGACCCGCGGCATCTGGGGGCGCTGGAATACCAGGGCCAGTTGTTCGCCGAGACGGGGCGGCTGGACCAGGCGCGGATCAACCTCGCGACGCTGACCGCGCTGTGCCCGAAAGGGTGTGAGGAACTCGACGACCTGCGTGAGGCGATCAAGGCCAAGGGCGGCTGACTTGTTCAGGTCGCCTCCAGACGGCAGAGTGCGGCCCCGACAAACAATGGGGCAGGGACGATGGCGATCGAATTCTATACCTGGAACACGCCGAACGGGCGAAAGATCAGCGTGGCGCTGGAGGAGATGGGGCTGGCCTACAATGTCCACCCGGTCAACATCTCCAAGAACGAGCAGTTCGCACCCGACTTTCTGAAGATCAGCCCGAACAACCGCATCCCCGCGATCATCGATACCGACGGGCCGGGCGGCCAGCCGATCAGCGTCTTCGAATCGGGCGCGATCCTGATCTATCTCGGCCAGAAGACCGGAAAATTCTATCCGTCCGACCCGCGCGCGCAGGTGCCGGTGCTGGAATGGCTGATGTGGCAGATGGGCGGATTCGGGCCGATGCCGGGTCAGGTCCACCACTTCCTCCAGGTCGAGAATCCGGTCGACCAGAAGTACGGGCTGGAGCGGTATTCCAAGGAAACCCGCCGGCTCTACGGCGTGCTGGATCGCCAATTGGCGAATCACGAATATGTGGCGGGAGACTGCTCGATCGCCGATTTCGCCATCCTGGGCTGGGCCTGGCGGCATGAGCGGCACAAGGTCAACCTGGCGGATTTCCCCCATGTTGGCCGCTGGTACGCGCAGATGATGGCGCGCCCGGGGACGAAGCGCGGGTTCGAAGTGGCGCTTGGCTGACCGGGATCGCAAGGATCGTTTGACGCCGCTCCGGCTGTTCCCTACAAGCAGTCGTGCAAACGCCGTGTCCGGGGGAAACCCCGGGTATGCCTTTCCCGGCGGAGGGGTGGCCGAGTGGCTGAAGGCGGCGGTTTGCTAAACCGTTGTACGCTGTCAAGGCGTACCGTGGGTTCGAATCCCATCCCCTCCGCCAGTTCCAACCTTGTAGAGTCGCCTGGGCGTTGCGCCGAAAAGTGCAACATTTCCGTGGGTTGTTGACGCATAGTTTCGTCTCGGTGGACGCCTCCGGCCCGGTATCCGGGTCATTCACCTCCCCCGAGAACGCCACCAGCAGGTAGCCGCGCTGGCGGATATAACCCTCCTTCGCCCACCGCACCGCTTCCTTCCGGCTGGCGGTCACCATCATCGCCGTGGCCTGGCCCCCCAGCAAATGAGCCACCGTCTGCTGGACATGCTCCACCACGATCTGCACGCGGGCGGCGATGTTCAGCGGATGCAGCCGCGGTGACCACCACCTAGCTGATCCCCGCGTCCCGCCGAGCGCGCGTAGCCATCTCGGCGGCGAGCAGGTCCTCGATGTAGAAGTCCCCGCCATCCGCCTCCTGCACATTCTTCAATTTGGTCGCCGTCCGCCCGGTCTGGGAGGAGTGGGCTTCATCCGCGTTCACCACGAAATGCTTGCCCTGCGAGGCGCCGGGCATCCTGGATCGCATGCGGAAAGGTCTGGATGGTGCAGACGACGATCTTCTTCCTATTCGCCAGCGCCAGTCGCTACCTGGTCAATCGTACTGTGCCGATACCACGGTCCGGACCTTAATCTGAATGCGATGCGTCCCGTTCCTTGTTACAAAACCCATCTCATGGTACCCAACCAGCCACGTCATACAAATTGATATCGTCAAAAAATGCTTTTCAACAGCGCCGCGTTTCTCCTCATCTTCCTGCCATTGACGCTGATCGCCTATTGGCTCGTTGACCGGCACGAGCGACTGCGAATCGCCGTCCTGCTGTTCTTTTCACT
The DNA here is from genome assembly GCA_002422345.1 of Acetobacteraceae bacterium UBA6159. Lineage (GTDB taxonomy): Bacteria > Pseudomonadota > Alphaproteobacteria > Acetobacterales > Acetobacteraceae > Rhodopila. Next base: position 14,496 of record DIUL01000007.1, on the reverse strand, counting down.
CGCCTTTTATGGGCTCTGGAACCCGGAATTTGTGCCGCTGATGGCGGGACTGATCGTGCTCAATTGGGCCGCGGCCCGGTGGTACACGCGGTCCCAAGACAGCCGGATCGTCACAACGGCAATCATCGCGACTCTGGGCGTATTGGCAATCTATAAATACGCTGATTTCCTGATCGACTCTTTCTCGGCGCTCACCGGCATCCCTCCCCGGCATCTGGGTCTGGGCCTGCCGGTCGGGATCAGTTTCTTCACATTCCACCATATCATGTACTTGATCGATCTGCGCCGCGGACGGGCCAGCCCGACATCATTGGATCGATATGCGCTCTACATCTGCTTCTTCCCCCAGGCCGCCGCCGGTCCGCTCGCCCGCTGGTCCGAGATCGGCGCGCAGCTCGGCCAGAGTGCGTTCAGTGATGGGTGGGAGCGGCGGTGGGCCGCCGGCATCACCTTCATCGTCATCGGCCTGGTAGAAAAGGTGGCGCTGGGCGATCCGATCGGTCAGCTCATCAGCCCGACTTTTCAGGCGGCAACCGCGGGGCCTGTGCTGGATGGCTCCGCATGGTTGTCCCTAGGGTTCGGATTTCAGATCTATTTCGACTTCGCGGGCTATTCCAACATGGCGATCGGGATCGCCTTGCTATTCGGGGTGCGTCTGCCGGAGAACTTTCACGCACCGTTCCGGGCAGCGACCATCATCGCCTTCTGGCAGCGCTGGCACATGACCTTGTCGCGCTTCCTGCGGGACTATGTGTTTCTTCCACTCGCCGACATGCGTATCGCCGGAACCCGTCACACCACCGCGCAATACGTGATGGCGATCCTGGCGACGATGGCCCTGTGCGGCCTCTGGCATGGCGCGGGATGGAATTTCATTCTGTGGGGCCTGCTGCACGGCGTGGCGATTGTCGTCGCCCTGGGATGGCGACGCGTCGGGGTGCGCCTGCCGCACTTCGTCGGTTGGGCGCTGACCGTGTCGTTCTTTCTGTTGAGCGGGATATTGTTCCGTACCACCTCACTCGACCACGCGTGGAACCTGTTCGTCGGACTGACGGTGCTGCCTGAACCCAAGCTTCTCGGCAAAGCCTGGATCATCGGTATCGGCGCCGCCTGCGCGTGCCTGCTCCCGGCCTCCCGCATTCTCTGCGAGAAATTGACCGCACGACCATTGGCGATCGTGCCGGTCCTTTGCGGGATCATCTGCGTTGTCATCATGGTACAACTGGGGGGAGAACAGTCTTATGAGTTCATCTACTTCCGGTTCTGACCTGGCCGAAGCCCGGCCGTGGCGTCGCTGGATCGCGTTGTTCGCGGTGACTTTCCTCGGCGTAGGCGGGACGCTGTTCGGGGTCCTGCTGTTCATCGATCCCTACGACACCGGTCGCTTCCCGACACTCGGCATTCAGGGCATCAGCGACAATAACCCACGAACGGCGCATGTCAGCCGAGCGCGCGATTCCGCATTCGATTCGGCGGTGATCGGGAACTCGACGGGACAGTTGATCGATCCGCATCGGCTGTCCGCGGCCACTGGTTTCAAATTCACACAGTTGACGGTGCCGGCGACCGGCCCTCGTGAGCAGCTCGCGATTCTGGAATGGTTTCGATTGAACCGTACCAAGGTCAGCGCGCTTGTTCTCACGACGGACAGTTCCTGGTGCGCCCAGGGTTCGGCCCTGGCCCTGCTGTACCCCTTTCCGTTCTGGCTATACGGAAGCAACATCGACTATCTGCGCCATGTCCTGAACGCCAAATCGCTGGACCGAGCCGTCTGGCGGGTGCAGTTGGCGCTGGGCCAGAGGACGCGATCGGACCCCGTCGGCTATTCGGACTACACAATCGGCCGGACCTTCACCTTCGCGGAGGCCGTGCCCGAGCCGGCCGAGAATCTTTCGACAGCCATGTTGCCGCCACGGTTTCCCTGGATCGAGCGATTGGTACGCCTGTTGGAACAGTTCCCGTCCGATACACGGGTCGTGATGATGATGCCGCCGGTGTATGCTTCATTGCTCGCGCCAGCCGGGGGGACCGAGGATCAGGTTGTCCAGGCCTGCAAGATCGCACTGACCACGGCCGTCGAGGCCCGTCGCGGCACACTCGTGGACTTTCGCGTCGATGATGCCGTCACCCGCGATCCCGCCAACTTCATGGACGGGCTGCACTATCGAACCAACATCGCCCGCGCGATCGAGGACCGTATCATCACCGCGCTCACGCCTCGACGCTAAGCGCGTTCGCATGAAATTTCATCTGCAATTACACAAGCCCACCTGCCTGTAGCAGGTGGCCCGCCGCTTGGAGATCCGATGTCGACGAAAGCTGATACGCCATCCGAGGCAGAGATTCAGGAATGGTGCGCGTCCTACCTGGTCACCGCACTGCGGATCAAACGGGACCGCATCGGCTTTGACGCGGACTTTGCGTCCTTCGGCCTGGACTCCGTCGAGTCCGTCTTCATGGTGACGGCGGCCGAGGACTGGCTGGGTCTCGAACTTGGCTCGGAAGCCGCCATCGAGAACCCGTCGGTGAATGCCTTCGCGGCGTTTCTGATGAAGTGCCTTGAGAAGAAGGCCGCCGGACGGGCAGGCGGAAGGTAGCCAGCCATGTCGGAAACCCTGTTTGACCGACCTTTTGCCTCGATGGCGGACCTGATCGCGAGCCGTGCGCGGGAACGACCCGAAGCGCCGGCCTTTGCCTATGTTCCGGAACGCGGAGACGAGCGGCTTGCCTTGACCTTTGCGCAGGTCGAGGCCCGCGCGCGGGCGGTCGCGGCGCGGCTGCTGGAACATGCGGAACCAGGCGATCGCGCTCTGCTGCTCTTCCCTCCAGGACTGGATTGCGTCGTCGCCTTTTTCGCCTGCCTGCTATCCGGCATCGTCGCGGTGCCGCTGATGGTTCCGCGTCGAACAGCGGCCCGTGATTTCAGCGTGGCGATCCTGGCGGACTGCACCCCACGCCTTCTGCTGACCAGCGCGGAACTGGTGGACAGCCGGCCGGACCTGACGGACTGGTTTGATCGAGCCGGCGCGACATGGCTGGTTGTTGACGCCCAGGACGACGTCTCACCGGCGGCCGGAGCCGAAGGATGGGCGCCGTCCCGTAGCGACTTGGCGTTGCTGCAATATACGTCCGGCTCGACGTCCACGCCCAAGGGCGTGATGGTCTCGCATGGAAACATCCTGGCCAATCTGGAGATGATCCGGCGGCGCATGGAAAATCCGGCCGGCGCCGTCAGCGTAAACTGGGTGCCACTCTATCACGACATGGGCCTCATGATGGGGGTGATGCAGCCTCTGTACCTGGGCGGGCTATCCGTTCTGCTGGCGCCTGCCTCCTTCATCCGCCGGCCGCTCAACTGGCTGCGAGCCATTCACGACTATCGGGCCGCGGTGACCAGCGCGCCCAATTTCGCGTTCGATCTGTGCGTCAGCCGGTTTCAGCCGGACGCCATGAAGGGCATGGACCTGTCCTGCTGGCAGCTCGCGCTGAACGGCGCCGAACCGATCCACGCCGACACGATCGATCGGTTCAATCAGACCTTTGCCCCCTACGGATTGAACCCGGGGACGATGTATCCCGGCTACGGCCTCGCGGAGGCGACGCTGCTGGCAACCGGCAGCCAACGGGGCACCGGGGCGGTTCGGCGGATGGTCAGCCGGGACAGCCTGCGGGCCGGCCGAGCGGACCCGCCACGGGGGGAGGAGGATGGGCAATGCCTGGTGAGCAGCGGCCGCGCTGTCCCGGACTCGAGCGTCGTGATCGTCGACCCTGATACGCAGACCCCACTGCCGCCGCTGGTGGTCGGCGAGGTCCGCGTCCATGGCGCGCATGTGGCGCAAGGATACTGGCACAACGCGGAGGTTTCGGCTGAAACCTTCCCGCTCAGCGGTGACGGATCTTCAACCGAACGCACACTCCGCACCGGCGACCTCGGTTTCGTGGACGACGCAGGGGAATTGTTCCTGACGGGCCGGATCAAGGACCTGATCATCATCCGGGGCATGAACCACTATCCAGCCGATATCGAGCGGACCGTGCAGGACAGTCACGAGGCGTTGCGGCGTGACTGCGGCTCGGCGTTCGCCGTGACGGACGATAGCCAGGGCGAAAAGCTGGTCATCGTACAGGAGGTGGAACGCACGATGCGCCAGAGCCTGGACGCGGAAGGCCTGGCACGCGTGGTTCGCGAGGCAGTCACCAAGGCGCATGAGATCGCGGTCGAGGCGGTGGTTTTCATCCGTCCCGCCAGTCTGCCCAAGACCACCAGCGGCAAAATCCAGCGCGGTCTGACACGGCGGCTCTGGACCGAGGGACGCCTGGAGGTCATCGGCGTCGGATGACGCCGTGGGTCAATTTCCGCGCGACCCAACTTTCATAAGGCATCGCCATCAACAAGATGCGAGAGCCGCCGGCCAAGCATGCGTTCCTTCCGTGACCATCAACGACCGGACTGCTGGCAGGGAGGGGCCGGTGCTCTCCCTGCCGACCAAACGACGGCATCGGATCCCGGCAATCATATCCATGAACAACTCCCCAGATCCGCCAGCACAAACGCCGGATGATCGCACGGACCAGGGTGGACGCTGTTTTACAGGCACGCGCGCCAAGTCTTCGCCAGGCCGTGATCAGATCAGGCGGAAGGCGTCCGTCGCCCCGGCATCACCGGTCATGTATCCAAGATCACGCAGGGAGGCCATGGTCATCGCGCTCAGTGGGGCGACGACCGAGCCGTTGGCGGCGGCGGTATCCAGATAGCCGGTCATCAATTCCGTGTTGAAGACGTTCTCGGACCAATGCAACCCCACGGTGCCAGAGCCGCCCGCGGTTTCCAGCTGCAACACGTCCTTGACCAGCACCGTACCATTCTCCAGCGTCATGCTGCCGTCGTGCGTTGCGGCATATTCGTCCACCAGGTCGTTATAGGCAGCCACCGTACCCGAGCCTATGAAGTTCCCGCCCAAAACCAGACCTTTGGCCTTCCACAGCGAACCGTAGCCGACACACGTCAGCATCTCGTGCGTTACAATCTCATCGAATAGGCCCATGGCCAAGTACCGCTGCACGTCGGCCGTGTCGAACCGCATCAAGCCGGTATAAGGCAGCATGGAGGTGGGCCGGATGGCGGTCATCCCCGCTTGGCCCAGCACGCCGCCGGCACCGTCGATATCGGTCAACACCGCCGTGATCTGCGTGTCGTCGATCTTCCGGCCGTTCACAACGACAGGCGGCAAATCACCAACGATCAGCTTGCTGACTCGCTCGGACACCGCAACGATAATTTGCTGCATGGCTGATGTCCAGCCACCGGTGGCCTGGTTACTGACACCGTCGAAATTCACGGCGACATTGTATTTGCCGACGGCACCGCTGGTGTAGGTCGTCACCAGGCGGCTGCTTGAGGGGGTCACAGCGCCGCCGATCGGAGCGGAGCGGAGCCAATTGAGACCCCCGCCGTCATTGGGTCCGATCATACCAGACGTAATGACCTCTGATCCGGCCACCGGCGGCGGCATGAAGAACGGCATCTCAGGTTCGGCTCGGAGGTCTGCCGTTTCGAACAAAATGTTCACGTTCGGCCTGTTCGCGGCCGGCTTGAAGGGGTTCATCGGGCGGGACATGGCTGCGGAGCCTTCCTATAACGAAACTACATTAAATGTGTTATGTTATGATTTTTGTTCTTTTTTTGATCGATTTTTATACCTGATGATTACATAAGACCGCAGAATGGCCATTCACCCCATTGCCAAAAGTGCGTGAATGACCTGAACCCACACCGTGGTTTTTCATCCTGGAAGCCACAATACCAACAAAATATAACTGGCCCTCCGGTAGGTCGAGCACAAGAGGCGGAAAGCGCGATACAAGCTCTCCACCTCTCGCGCCCGATCCACCGGAGTGCGTTTCCGGGGTCGATGTCAGAAAAGCGCGGCGATGGCAGCCTCGCGCCTATCCATCAGGCGCGGCTTGGCCCGCGACGCCATGGTGGTCAATGGGCAGGAGCGGAATTCCCGGCGGATAGCCGCCGTCTCGCCCCATCCGTCAAGAAGCCCGCGCTATCCAGACGCCCCCGAAATCACCCTGCTGGGGGTGAGCCAGGCAATCCATCGCCCCCCACCAGGATGCGGGCGTTGCCAGGCCAGTGTGTGCTGAGTAAGGCCCTGCCCGGGTCACGTCCCCCGGTTCTCGGTTCGGGGACGTAGCGCGGGCAGGGGGTTCAGACGCTACTCTGCCGCCAATGCCTGTTCGGCCTCGAAGCGAAAGCCCTTGTAGCCCGCCGCCACCACGTCCTCACAGATCTGCCGATACCGGCCCACGCCCGCGATATAGGGCATGAACAGACGCGGCTTGCCCGGAATATTGGCGCCCATGTACCAGGAGTTCGCCTGCGGAAACAGCGTCTTGTACGCCACTTCCTGCACATGATCGACCCATTCGTCTTCGGCCGAGCGTTCCGGCTCGATGAGCGCAAGCCCCTGATCGCGCATATGGATGATGGTGTCGGCCACCAGTTCCACGTGCTGCTCGATCGAGGTGATCATGTTGCTCTTCACAGACGGGCTGCCGGGACCGGTGATCATGAACAGATTGGGGAAACTCTCTGTCATCAGGCCAAGATACGTACGCGGTCCCGCCGCCCACTTGCTCTTCAGCTCCAGCCCCGATCGGCCGCGGATGTCGACATTGAACAGGGTGCCGGTCATGGCGTCGAAGCCGGTCGCGAAGACGATGGCATCGAATTCGAAACTGCGCCCGTTCACCACCAGCCCGTTTGGCGTCAGCCGCTCGATCGGCGTCTGGCTGATATCCACCAGCTCGACATTGTCGCGGTTATAGGTCTCGAAATAGCCGCTATCGACGCAGAGCCGCTTGGTGCCGATGGGATGGGTCTTCGGGCAGAGGATCTCGGCCGTCACCGGGTTCTTCACCGTCTGGCGGATCTTGTTCCGGACGAATTCCGCCATCGTGTCGTTGGCTTCGCGGTTCGTCATGATGTCGTTGAACGCGCCGAGGAAGCCGGAACCGCCGAGGCGCCAACGCTCCTCATAGGTGGCGAGACGCTCTTCCTCACTGACTTCCAGCGCCGATTTGTCGTTAAGCTCCCGCAGCACGCCGTTCGGCATATTGCGCATTTCCTTGCGCTTTCCCGCGTAGCCGTCTTTCCAGCCGTTCGCGTAGTCCTCGGTCATCGGATGATTGCGCGACGGGATGGTGAAGTTCGCCTGCCGCTGGAAAACGGTCAGATGCGTGGCCTCCCGCGCGATCACCGGGATCGCCTGGATGGCGGAGGAGCCGGTGCCGATGACCGCCACCCGCAGCCCCGCGAAGCTCACCGGTTCATGCGGCCAGCGGCCTGTGTGGTAGGTCTTGCCGGTGTAGTCCGACAGCCCCTCGAACTTGGGGATCTGCGCGGTCGAGATGCAGCCGCCGGCCATCACGAAATGCCGAGCCTGAACCTTTTCGCCGGTGCTGGTTTCGATCTTCCAGAGGCGCAGGCCCTCGTCGTAATGCGCGGCGCGCACCTCGGTTTCGAAATCGATGTGCGGGCGCAGGCCGAACCGGTCGGTCACATGATCGGCATAGGCGCGGATGTCGGCATGGCCCGAGAACTTCTCTGGCCAGTTCCATTCCTGCTGCAGATCGTCGTCGAAGCCATAGGAATACTGCATGCTTTCCACGTCGCACCGCGCGCCGGGATAGCGATTCCAGTACCAGGTGCCCCCCACGCCATCACCGCGTTCGAAACACCGTGTCGAGAGGCCCTGTTTGCGCATGCGGTGCAGCAGATAAAGGCCGGAAAACCCGGCTCCGACGATGACGACGTCGACGGAGGAGGCTTTGGTGGGGGCGGTGGGCATGGGACAATTCCTTGATCGTGGGCCTGAGCGTCTCCGCGCGGGCCGGCTCGTTGCGCCGCTTGGGGCCTTGGTTGTTCTCAGGGTCGCCAGACCGACGGCGTCCGGCCAAGCGGCCTGTCACTGATCCCGTCGTTACCGCATCAGGCCCGGGACCGCCACCCGGTCGGGCCCTTCGCCATGGTATGGCCCCGTCGCGGCGACGTCCTGGGTGGCGGCCCTGGGTCTGTCATCCTCGGTCGCCTGGATCACGCCACGCCAGAGCTTCCGCTCATGCGGGAAATAGTCGGCAACCGGGTAATGGAGCGTGTGGTTATTCTCCCAGACGACGACGGTGTTCGGTTGCCAGGTCAGGCGGAGATGGAATTCCGGCCGCTGGACGTGGTGATACAGGTCGCGAAGCAGCGCATCGCCCTCCGCCGCCGGCATTTCGACGATCGCTCGGCAGTAGATCGGAACATTGACGAACAGGTACCGCCGGCCGTTCTCGGGATTGCGGGGCACCAGCGGATGCCGGATCGGTGGGGCATTCTCCATCGCCGCCGCTTGCTCGGCGGTATAGCGGCGCTTCGTATTCTGGGTTGGGGTCATGCGATGATGGCAGTGCAGGCCCTCGATCTGCTCCTTCTGCACGTCGGACAAGCCGTCATAGGCAGCTTCCAGACTGGTAAACAGCGTGTCGCCGCCGACCGGCGGCAGTATCTTCGCGTAGAGCGAAAGGACGCGCGTCGGCAGTTCCCGGAACGAATGGTCCATGTGCCAGAAGTTGATCCGCTGCTGCTCGTTGGCCTGGATATGGATGGCGCCAACCTCCGGCGGGTGGTTTTCATCCACCACCATGTCTTCCTTCACGGGCGTGCCGAAGATCCGCAGGAAGGCCGCGTATTGATGGGGCGAGAGGTCCTGGTCGCGAAACACGAGCACCTTGCGATCCACCAGCACCGCCCGGAGTTCGGCCTGCGCTTCCGCGTCCGTCTGGCGCAAATCGATACCGGAAATCTCAGCGCCGATCGCGGGCACGATCGGACGTGCGTCGAAATGAGAGTAGGTCATGGTCGCTCTTCTTCCCATCGGTTGAAGGGATATACATCCTCGACGTCTTCGATCACCTGGCGTCGTCGTATCGACAGTGTATTACTTCGAGGCATTCCTGGTCCCCCTGCGTCAGGCCCATCGGCGCCGCGACGCGGTTGACCGACACGCTACATCAGGGCGCGAGAAGTCCCAACCCTGCCGCCGGACGCGGACGCCGCCGAGCGACATCGCACTCACCATGGCTGGGCAATTCATGGAATATGTCATCGGACCACACGACCAAGGCGGGCGGACATGAAGGTGCTTCTGACAGGTGGGGCAGGGGATCTCGGCCAGACCCTCGTGCCGGGACTGCTGGCAAGGGGCGATACCCCCGTGATCCTGGACATCCGTGCGCCGCGACCGGCCAGCGCCTTCATCCAGGGGTCCATCCTGGATCGGCCGACATTGCGGGACGCGCTCCTCGGCTGCAATGCCATCGTCCACATCGCCGGCTGGCACGGCATCCATGAAGAGCGCGGCGAGAAGAACGCCTATGACTTCTTCGACCTGAACGTCCGCGGCACGTTCGAGGTATTCGAGGCGGCCGCGGCTCTCGGTATCAACAGGATCGTATACATCTCCACGACCAGCGTGCGGACGCCGGACACGCTCTATGCCCGAGGCAAGCGACTGGCCGAACAGATCGCTGAGGATTACCGCCGCTGCAACGACATGAACGTGATCATCCTGCGCCCGCGGGGCTTCATTCCATTCTGGAACCGTGATGTCTACACCCGATACAGCGACTGGGCCCGCTGGTTCTGGAAGGGGGCCGTGCATATCGATGACGTCGCGTCAGCCGTCCTGTTGAGCCTGGATCTCATGTCCCGCCGGTCGCTCGACCAGACCCTGACACTGACCCTCGACAGCGCCTACGAATACACCGATGCCGATCTGGAACACTGGGACGCGGATGGGGCCGGTTCGACATTCAGGAAGTATTATCCGGAGTATTATGACCTCGCGCTCTCCTACGGGCTTGATCCGGCCGTGAAGCCGTTCCGGCTCGATATTTCCGAGACCGTCCGCTGGCTGGGATACAAACCGTCCTACAGCCTGGCATGCCTGCTGGCGGAGCTTGCGGCCCATGGCGATCGTGGACCACCGCACAGCGGGTAATGGGCGCGCGGGGGCGCCGACCCAAACTCAGACGAAATCCCCGCGCCGCAGGCTGTGGCGGTCCATCCGGTAGCGCAGCGTGTCCCGGCTGATCCCCAGCGCCTGGGCCGCCACGGTCACGTTCCCGTTCGCGCCCTTCAGCGCCTGCACGATCAGGTCCCGTTCGGCATTGCCCAGGGTGGGCGCGTTCGACCGTGCGTCGGGATGGCCCAGCGGGGCGGGCTCCCGCAGATTGAGGTCGATGGCCATGATCCGCTCCCCCACCGTCAGCAGGGCGGCCTGTTCCATCACGTTCCGCAGTTCCCGCACATTGCCCGGCCAGGAGTAGGCGCGCAGCCCCGCCCGCGCGCTGTCGTCCAGCACCAGGTCCGGCCGGCCGTAGCGGCGGCGGTGGGACGCCAGGAAATGTTCGGCCAGCAGGATGACATCGTCGCCACGGTCGCGCAGCGGCGGGGTGGGCACGCTGACGCCGCGCAGGCGGTAATACAGGTCGGCCCGGAACTCTCCGCCGCGGGCCCGGTCCTCGATCGCGGCGTTGGTGGCGGCGAGGATGCGGACATCCACGATGCGTTCGCGCGTGCCGCCGATCGGGCGGACGCGCCCATCCTCCAGCACCTTCAGCAGCTTGGCCTGAGCGGCCAGGGGCATTTCGCCGATTTCGTCCAGGAACAGCGTGCCCTTGTCGGCCGACTGGATCAGCCCGACCCGGCGGTCGCGCGCGTCGGTAAAGGCGCCTTTTTCATGCCCGAACAGTTCCGACTCGATCAGGTCGGCAGGCAGGGCGGCGCAGTTGATCTCGACAAACGGCGCCGCCCGCCGCACCCCGTCGAAGTGCAGCGCGCGAGCGACCAGTTCCTTGCCCGTGCCGGTCTCGCCCGTGATCAGCACCGGCGGCGGCGTGCCGCTGACCTGGCGGCGTTCCATCGTCAGGATCTGGGTGATCAGCCGCTTCATCGCGGCGGTCGCCTCGGCCTCTCCCACGATCTGTTCCAGGCCGCTGCGGCTTTCTTCCCGCCGGCGGAAATACGCGAGCGACTCCTCGGCCTGGCTGCGCGAGACCAGCCGCTCGACCAGCAGCCCGACCTCCTCCAGGGAGACGGGCTTGGTCAGGTAGTCGTCCGCGCCGGCCTTCATCGCCTCCACCGCGATCGCCACGTTGCCGTGCGCGGTGATCATCACGATCTTGGTCGTCAGGTCGGATTTCCGGACGTGTCGAATCAGGTCCACGCCATTGCCGTCGGGCAGGTTGTAGTCGACCAACATCACGTCCGGCTGCGTTTCGTCATGCCGAGCGATGCCCTCGGCGCGGGTGGGAGCGGATGTGGTCTCGTGGCCGAGGCGTTCCAGATAGCGCGCCATATTGCGGGCGAGCAGGGCCTCGTCCTCGACGATCAGGATGCGCGCCTTCAAGATGGATCTCCCTGCGTCACCGGCAATGTCAGCCGCACCACAGCCCCGCCGGTGTCCGCGCAACCGATGTCGAGCGCGCCGCCGAACCGCTCCATGATCTGCCGGCTGAGCGCCAGGCCCAGCCCGAGGCCGCGGGTCTTGGTGGTGAAGAAGGGCTCGGAGACCCGGCGGCGGATATCGAGCGGAATGCCCGGTCCGGTATCCGCGATCGTGATCGTCATGTGCCGTTCGCCCTGGGCGGCGGTGATGGACAGGGTGCCGCCCGGTCCCATCGCCTCGATGGCATTGGTGATGACGTTGCCGCAGGCCTGCGCCAGAAGTTGTGGGTCCACCCGCGCCATGAGCGGCCGGGGCCGCTCGTCTGTCACCGTGACCGCGGTCGCGGCGCGGGTCAGAGCCGGGCGCAGCCGCGCCAGGGCTTCGCGTACCACGTCCAGCGGATCGACGGTCTGTGCCGTCTGGCCGTCGCTGCGGACATAGTCCAGCAGTTCGCGGACATAGGTATCCAGCCGGTCGACCTCTCCGATGATATCGGTTGCGGCCTCACTCGCCGAACCGCTCTCCAGCCGCAGCAGTTCGGCCGAGGTGCGGATGCCCGACAGCGGGTTCCGCAGGCTGTGGGCGATCGCGCTCGCCATCTGCCCCAGCGCCGCGAGCGCCGCCATGTTGCCGAGTTCGGCCTGCTGGCGCTGGATCAGGGCCGCGCCGCGGCGGACAATCCAGAACAGGGACAGGAACAGCACCAGCATGCCGCAGGACATGCTGGCCCAGATCATCATCTGGCCCTGCGCGATGGTCGCGTTCAGGGCATTTGGAATCTTGTAGAGTTCGACCACGCCCCGCACCGCGCCGGTCCTGTCGCGGATCGGCATATAGGCTTCGACGAAGGCTTCCCGCGCGCCCATTTCAAGATTGGCGTGCTCCGCCTTCATATCCGATGAAACCGTCCCGATCTCGGTCCCGAGCACGCCCCGGAAAGCCTCATCCAGTTCGTGGTTGACCGCGAAGCGCTGGTTGATCATCGCCTTGTTCGTTGACCAGACGATATGGCCGTCCATCCTGTAGACATTGGCGCGCACGATGTCCGGCGTGGTCTGGATGTGCCGCACGAAGGACTCAAGCTGCGGGTTCTTTTCAATACCCTCCCCCGAGAACACCAGATGCGCCGAGGACTCGGCCCAGACCACGCTTTCCAGGAAGTCGCGCGTCACCACCGCTTCCCGCCGCAGCATCTGGGTGCTGAGGAAGCTGGTGAGCATCAGGGCGAACACGAACCCCATTGTGCCGATGATGAGGAACGCCGCGACCCCGAACCAGAGCCGCATGTTGAACACCGCCGGCCGGGATGCGAGCGGACGGGACGCGAGCCGATCCGGTGCGGCCGGCACCGACCAGCCGAACGCGGCCGCGAGAAAGGCAAAGCGGGATTTCAGGTTCATCAAGGGGTCAGATACCGAAACGGCGCGACAGCGTGAAGCCGGCACCGAAATCGGCGCTGTCCCGGGTGAAGCCGCGGAAGACATAGGCGCCGATCCGCCAGCCGTCGGCGATGTCATACTCGATCCAGGGTCCGATCTCCAGCACGGCGGTGCCGCTGGACGATGACCGGGTCTGCACGTCAAGCGTCAACCCGACCGCGATCCGGCTGGTCACGTCGTAGCCGAGGTCGAATGACCCGAACCAGTAGTCGTTCAGGCCGTAGCCGGGCGCGCCGATCACGAAGCGCCGGCCCAGGCTGGCATCGAGCCGCGCATCCGCCGGCAGGGTCGCGCCGAGGTTCAGTTCCAGGCCGACCCGGGTGAAATCAACCCCCATCGGTTGCAGGGACCGGATCGCGGGCGGCGTCACCTTGATCGTGGCGCCGATGGTCGTCCCGGTGTCCTCGTCCTCCCAGAACCGTGTCCAGGCGGACAGGCGGACATTGCCGATGCCCTTCCGCTGGAACGACTGGGGCGTCACGCCGCCGACCGGGCCGAGTTCGGGGATCACCGCCTGGTTGCCCGATTCCAGGATATAGGGAATGCGGAGGCCGATCCCGTGGCCCTCGTGATGGAGCTTGAGTTCCAGCGGCGTTTCCCACACCCGTGTCCTGGTGCTGGTGCCATAGTTTCCCGTGGTGAACTCGCTCTGCGTGGAAATGGTCAGGTCCGCGGCCAGGGCCGGCACAAACCAGAAGGCGGCCAGGGCCGCCGGCAGGATGCGCGGGGCCCATGTCATGGATCGCATGCCGATTGGATCGTTACGGGGCGCTGGCACGGACAGGCACGGGACGCATGACCTTTTCCTTTGACCCGACTTCCGGGACGACGTCGATGGGACCGGTTCGGACGCGGGAAGGGCATGAACGGCGCGCGCCGCTCATGCCCTGATCCGAATACAAGGCCGGGTTGCGGGGCCGAAGCCTACGCGCCGGTGCGATCGTGGTTGCGCCGCTGGCGGTTGCCGCCGCTGGCGCGGCCTTCACGGACGAAGATCACGCCGTTGCTCAGATCGGTGGGCTCGGAGATCGACGTCGTGCGGCGATCGTTGCGGCGGTCATTCCGACGGTCCTTGCGACGGTCCTCGCGACGCGGGCCTTCCGAGGCTTCACGGACGAAGATCACGCCATTGCTCAGATCGGTGGGCTCGGAGATCGAGGTCGTGCGGCGATCGTTGCGGCGGTCGTTCCGACGGTCCTTGCGCCGATCCTCGCGGCGGGGGCCTTCCGAGGCTTCACGCACCTGCTGGATCGCGGACGTGTCGCCAGACGTGCCCTGCAACGCGGAGAAGGACGGGGCGGCGTTCGCGGCGAAGGAGGCGGTGCCGATCAGCAGGGCGGAGAGGACGAACAACTTACGCATGACTGTATCCTTTTTGCTTGTTCCGCCCAACAGACGGACAGGACAGCTACAGCAGGATGCGTGCCAAACCGGGCCGTACATTCAACATATTGAAAACGAATATATTTTCAGAATCCCCACGGGATGGGGGTGCCATTGGGTGGGGGAAATCCCCCACCGCCGGTGGGGCATATCCCCACGGCTGTTCAACGCTGACG
>DIUL01000105.1 GCA_002422345.1 Acetobacteraceae bacterium UBA6159 | reverse complement strand
CACGCCTTCCTGCGACGAGCGGGGGCCTGAAGTCGCACGAAACAGACACCGCACAGGTGCCATGCCCACGACCAGCACCGCCTTGACGCGGCGGTGGGCGGGGTATGCCCGGTAGGCAGCCAATCGCTGGTTCTTCGGCTTGTCGATGCAATCCGGATCAAGACCTGCCTCCAGGGCAGATACGGCCGACGACCCGTGTGAGAAATGCGGGCTAAGTTCCTTTTCGGAAAAATCTTGACGATAGGTGCGCCCCGGAGTGGAGGAAGCGGCGGCAGCAATTCAGCCGAAGACTGAACAAGGATCGCTCGGCCAGGATAGAGCCCAGGCATGCCATTGGTCCCACCTACCAGCCATCCGGATCGCATCAAGAGACCGCTCCCGTTCCTGTGCTGACTGGACGGCGTCCGGAATGTCATAACGGCCGCCGCCCACTCCTTGGCGCGGTTGTCTTTCACTTCTCGCGTGAGCGATGCATTCCGATCAAATGTATTACAATACGCAACCAAGCTCTCGATTCCGCCTGTGCGCGTATCGATGTCGTTAAGACGAGGAGGAGCGGAGAAACTCAGGATCGCAAGGATTTGCGTGAATACCGCTTGAACGGTAGCCGGTTGGGGACGACCCTCGTTGTAGGCCCTCCTGGCCCGATCGCAGACTGGCTGGGCATTAGCCGGTGAGGCTGCATACGAAGGAAGGAGGCTTGCCAGGATGCACAGCACAATGATCCTCATGGTCATTTCCTCCAGCTTTTTATGATTTGCACCAAGTTGACGGTAATCAGGTGCACGGCGTTGGCCCCCTTACGCCTTCTCCGGCACCACGCCCGGCGGCAGGCTTTCGATATGCGCGCAGATATCGCGCGGCCGGGTCAGCCAGATGCGGTCCCGATGCCCGAGGATGTGCTTCAGCGCCCGCCGGAACTGCCGCATGCGATACGGCCGCCCGATCGAGAACGGATGGATCGAGATCGGGCAGACCAGCG
Source organism: Acetobacteraceae bacterium UBA6159 (assembly GCA_002422345.1). GTDB lineage: Bacteria > Pseudomonadota > Alphaproteobacteria > Acetobacterales > Acetobacteraceae > Rhodopila. Next base: position 30,157 of record DIUL01000105.1, on the reverse strand, counting down.
GCTGGCCCTCCGACTGTTCCAGCATTTCGTCGAACTGATCGACGATCATGTCGGCGAATTCCTCCGACGAGTAGCGCAGCCAGACCAGCGCCCGGTTGTCGTTCACCTCCACCGGGTAGGGCATCGACAGGATGCGGCCCTGGCGGGTTTTCAGCCACACGGGCTGGTCGTCCATCGTCCAGTCCATGACGTAGCGGTACCCGGCCTCCTGCAGCAGGTCCATCGTGACGTCGGAGTTCGACAGCCACGGGCTCATCCAACCGACCGGCGGCGCGCCTTCGTGTTTCGTGATCGCGGCGGTGGCGTCCTGGATCAGGGCGCGTTCGGCGGCTTCCGGCAGGTGGCCCTGCTCGTCGGAGTTGGTGATGCCGTGACCCACGATCTCATCCCCGCGGGCGCGGAGGCGTTCGGCGATGTCGGGACATTCGTCATAGATCGCCGTGTTCATCTGCGCTTCGATCGGGATGCCGAGTTCGTCCATCATGTCGAACAGGCGCCAGACGCCGACCCGGTTGCCGTAGTCGCGCCAGGAATAGACGGAATGGCTGAGCGCCTGGTCGGGCGGCGCGATGGCCGAACCCTTGCCGTCACCGAAGCCGAAAGCCTCGATGTTGAAGGCGACATAGACGGCGAGGCGCTTGCCTCCGGGCCAGGAATAATCCGGCCGCTTGGTGATGTTGGAATAGTCGTAACGGCCGTGGTTGCGCAGCATGGCGGGTCCTCAGTTCACGTCGATAACGGTCCCCATCACCTCGGCGATGGAGCGGTTCAGCACCAGGTCGGCCATCTCATCGAGGCCGGTCGGATCACGGTTCACGATCACCAGCCGCGATCCGTTGCGCTTGGCGAGTTCGGGAAACCCCGCCGCCGGATAGACGACCAGCGACGACCCGATCGAAATGAACAGGTCCGCCCGCAGCGTCTCCCGCTCCGCCTTCCGCATCGCGTCCACCGGCATCGACTGCCCGAAGGAGATCGTGGCGGACTTCACCCATCCGCCGCAGGCGCAATGGGGGACGATGTTGTCCTGCTGGAAATCCACCCGCAACGAGTCGATATCGTAACGCTGCGCGCATTCCAGGCAATGGGCATAGGTCGTGTTGCCGTGCAGCTCGATCACCTTGTCGTCGGGGATGCCACTGTCCTGGTGCAGCCCGTCGATGTTCTGGGTGATCACGCAGCTTGCCTTGCCGATCCGGATCAGTTCGGCACAGGCGCGGTGGCCGCGGTTGGGCGTGGCCTGGCGCAGGATCGGCTCCATCTCGAATCGCCGCTTCCATGTCTCCCGCCGAGCGGAGTCGGAGCGCATAAAGTCGGAGAAGTCGATCGGCTTCATCTTGGTCCAGGTGCCGCCCGGGCTGCGGAAATCCGGGATGCCGGAATCGGTGCTGATGCCCGCCCCGGTGAACAGCACGATCCGTTGCGCGGCGTCGACCATGGAACGGAAGTCGGTCAGATCGGGGTCGAGCGTCATGGGTCCCTCCCTGTCAGAACGGCTCGGGGTAATGCCCGGCATAGAAGCTGATCGGCGGCTTGGCGTCGGGATCGGTGATGATGTCCAGAAGCGTCGGCTGGCCGGAGGCGAAGGCGGCGTCCAGGGCGGCGCCGACGTCTTCCCCCCGTTCCACCCGCACGCCGTTCACGCCGCAGGCGCGGGCGATGGCGGCGTGGTCGACCGCGGCGAAGTTCACGGCATCGGTATGTTCGCCGAAGATCACGTCCTCCGCATGCTTCTGGTACCCGAGGATCCCGTTGTTCAGGACCATCACGGTGATCGGAAGTTGCAGCCGGCGCAAGGTTTCCAGTTCGGCCCAGCTATGGGCGAAGCCGCCATCGCCGCACAGGCAGACGACGCGCCGGTCGGGGGCGGCGAACTGTGCGCCGATCGCCATGGGCAGGCCCCAGCCGAGGCCGGCGATCCCGCGCGGTGTCAGGAAGCGCTGCCCGGCCTGGCGGGAGGTCAGCCCGCCGACGATCCAGATCGAGGAATAGGACGCATCCGCCACCGCGATGTCGGAGGCGGTCATGCGCTGGTCGAGTTCGGCCATCACCCGCTCGGGCCGCACCGGGCCGCCATCGCGGGACCGCACGCCGGCAACGACCGTGCGCCAGTCGGCGACGGCGGCGGCGATCTCGGCTTCCACCGCGGGGCGGGCGGCTTTCCGCGCGGACAGGTCGCGGGTCAGCATCGCGTCGCGCAAGGCTTCCAGCGTCAGTCGGGCGTCGCCCAGCAGGCGGTGGGATTCGTAGTTGCGGCCGATCTCCATCGGATCGGTGTCGAGATGGATGAAAATCGTATCGGGTGAAAACAGCTTCCAGCTATCGGTGCCGTTCTGGTTGGTGCGGTTGCCGACCAGCAGGACGACGTCGGCCTTTTCGATCATGCCGCGCATGCCGAAGCTGCGGGCACCGCGGCCCATGACGTAGCCGACGACGCCCAGGGTCAGGGGATGGTTCTCATCCGCCACGCCCTTGCCCATCGTCGTGGTGCCGACCGGCAGATGCGCGTCCTGTTGCAGGGCGGCCAGAGCGGCACTCGCGTCCGACAGATGCACGCCGCCGCCGGCGACGATCACCGGATGGCGAGCGTTGGCCAGCAGGTCGGCGGCCTTGGCGACGGCGGCCGGGTCGGCGATCGTGCGGTCGAGCGGATAGAAGCCCAGGCGGGCGGAACGCGGGGATGGCGGTGGGGCGTCTTCCACCAGCAGGTCGGCGGGGACCAGGATGACGGCGGGGCCAGGCCGGCCCGATCCGGCGGCGGTGAAGGCCATGTCGACATAGTCTTCCAGCCGGTCGGCGCGATCGATCCGGCGCACCCATTTCGCCACCGGGGCGAACATGTTCAGGTGGTCGAGCTCCTGGAACGCGTTCTTGTCCGTCGTGGCCCGCGTGACTTCCTGCACCAGCGCGATGATGGGGATAGAGGCCTTCAGCGCCTCCGCCAGCGGGGCCACCAGCAAAGTGGCGGCCGGTCCGTTCTGCGCGGTGACGACACCGATGCGGCCAGACACTCGGGCATAGCCGTCGGCCATGGCGCCGCCGGCGTTCTCCTGCCGGTACGCCGCCTGCTTGATCCCGACATGCGGGGCGGCGAGATGGAAGGCCGAGGGCAGGCTCTGCCCGAAGGTGACGGTGACGCCGTGGCGGGCAAAGGCTTCGGCCAGGCGGAGGGCAACGTTGGCGTTCGTGGACATGGAGGTCTCCTTGCCGGGGAGACTACCGCGATGGCGCGCTGTCGGCCATGGGCGATACCGCCCGTTTTACGCAACGATCACCCGCTCCACCCCGATGCCCCGGCAATCCATCTCATACTCCAGCCCGACAACCGGCGGGCGGGCGAAGTGCCAGGTCAGGCCATGAGGCGCGGCCCCGCGACGGATCAGGATCTCGGGCAGCAACGCGTGGATGTCCTGGACCGTGTAGACCTGCGTCCCGGTCACCGCAGCCCAATCCGTGCCGAGGATCGCCATCCGCCGTTCCATCTCCCCCACGACGAACGCCGCCTTCTCCCGCATCGCGTCGGGGGAGACGTCATCCAGCCGCACGATGTGGTCGCGGTAGTTCCCGCGGCCCTCGGGCGACTCGCCGCTGCCGGCGACCATGAACGATGGCGCCGCGTCCGCGTCAGGCCTGGTGAAGCAGAACGCCTGGAAGCCCGGTTCGGGCGGCTTGTCGAGCTCGGGGCAGACATTGCTGCGAGCGACCGGATTGGCCTGCCCGGTCATGATGCCCCACTCGGTCAGGACCTGGGCATAGGCCAGGTTGAAGGTCCGGAACCCTTCCTCGGTGAACGGCGCCGGAGAGCGCAGTTCGCAGGCGCAGAACGCGGTCAGTGGCCGGCCCTGGTCCTGGAGGAAGGCCGCGATGCGCCGGAAGCCCTCGGCCACCGGCACGACGCGGGAGAAACGGACACGCTCGATCCGATGCCCCGCCAGGGCACGCACCCCGGCGGAATACTGGAAGACACCGGGGGCGTAGGCGAAACCGCCTGGGGTGAAGTCGATCGTGCCCGTCATGTCGGCTCCTACTCAGCGGCCTTGGCGGCCTTGCGCTTCGCCCATTCCTCGACCGAGATGCGCGGCAGTTCGAACCGGTCGGTGACGCGGGAATACCAGCCACCGCCGTGCAGGCGGCCGATCAGGTCCAGCTTGGGCGTGTCGATATAGCAGCGATCCTTGTCCAGCACGCAGTCGTCCTGGATGTGGAAGGCCACGACCTTGCCCAGCACGACGGCGCGGTCGATGCCGACATCGACGATGACCAGGCGCTCGCATTCCATGGCGACCGGGGCTTCCGCGATGCGGGGCACCTTCACATGGGTGGAGGGCGCGGTGGTCAGGCCGGCTTCCTTGAGCTCATCGACGCCCTTGGGGAAGTCGATGGCCGTGATGTTCATCGGTTCCGCCAGCGCATAGCTGCACAGGTTGACCACGAACTGGCCGGTGCGGCGGATGTTGCCGCCGGTGTCCTTGACGTCGCCCGGGCCACGCCCGCCGATGCCGAAGGCCACGACCGGCGGGTTGCCGGACATCGCGTTGAAGAAGGAGAACGGCGCGCAGTTCACCGTGCCGTCGACGTCCTGGGTGGTGACCCAGGCAACGGGGCGCGGGCCGATGGTCGCGACCAGAAGCTTGTAGACATTCTCGTTCGTGACATTCTGCAGGTCGAACAGCATTCGGGAAACCTCCTGGTATTTGCCGGGAGCGTTACGCGCGCGCTCGGGACCTGTCCAGATCGCCCCCTCCAACCGTCATCCAATGCCCCCGGTCGTCCCACGCCCCTCCTCAGCCGTCATCCCGGCCTTGTGCCGGGACCAATACCAGCACCCTGCCGCGATTGGTCCCGGCACGAGGCCGGGATGACGTGGGAGATAGGCCAGGATGACAGCTGAGGAGAGGCCTGGGATCACAGGGCAGGCCTGGGGAACAAGAACACCCCACCATCCGACATCCCCCAACACCCCGTCTGGCCAGACGCCCCCGCCCCCGGCAACATCGCCCCGTGACCAATCGCCGAACCATCGCACCCAGCGCTTGGGCCTATCTGCTCGCCTGCGGGGCGATCCTGCTGCACCAGTTCGGCGGCGTTCCTGGCGCCGGCTGGTTCGCCGGGCTGGCGATGCTGCTGTTCCTGGTCATGGAGTTCCCCCGCCAGCGCCGCTACGCCCAAATCCTGTTCCTGGTCCTGGCCGGCGCAGGCCTGCTCGCCGTCGCGGCCAGTGACCGGAAGCTGGCCCTGTTCCTCGATGGCTGGCAGCGCGGGGCGGTCTATGGGGCGTTCTTCCTCGCCCTGACCACGTTGCGCGACGCGGCCGAGACCAGCCCCCTCGTCCGCTATTGCGGCCGGCATCTGGTCGCCCAGCCACCCGGCCGTCGCTACGCCGCCCTGGCCGGAGGCGGGCATCTGTTCGGCATCATCCTCTCCTACGGCAGCATCGAGCTTCTTGGCGCGATGGTGGGTCGTGCGAATGCACGCGGGATCGAACACGCGAATGTGCGCGGGATCGAACACGCCAATGCGCGGGGGCTCGAAGACGCCAACGCGCGGGCCGACCAGGCCGAACGAGGCAAACGCATGCTCCTCGCGATCCAGCGCGGGTTCTGCGTGATGAACTGCTGGAACCCCCTCAACCTCATGACCGTCGTGGTCGCCACCGCCGTGCCCACCGCCTCCCTCCACCTCCTCCTGCCCCTCGCCTTCGCGACCTCGATCGCCATCATGGCCGTCGGCTGGCTGGAGGACCGGTTGATGCACCCAACCCCACCACCCGAACCGGCCCCCGGCGGCTGGGGCATCCATCTGGCGCTGGTCCTGTTGGTCCTCGCCGTCATGGCAGCCTCCGAGGCCACCAGCCTCCTGCTCGGCGTCTCCCTCGTCGCCGCCGTCACCCTGGCCGTGCCGCTGGCGGCCCTGATCTGGATCGGGGCACAGACCGGCCACTTCATCCGCCCCGTCACACCCGCCCGGATCGCGGGAGTCCTCGGCCGCCGCATCGCCCGCTTCATCCCCCGCGTGCCGGCGTTCCGCGGAGAGGCCACGGTCCTCGCCGGGTCCGGCTTCATGGGGGTGACGGTGGGCGCGGTCCTGCCGCCTGACCTGCTGGCGCCGGTGATCGGGGTGCTGCCGCCGATCCTGGTGCCCCTGCTGGTCCCCATCGTGCTGATCGCCACCGGCCAGATCGGGCTGAACCCCATCGCCATCGTGGCCCTGATCGGAGCCGCCCTACCCGACCCCGCCGCCCTCGGCATTCCCCCCTCCGCCCTCGCCCTCTCCTGCATGCTCGGCTGGGGGCTGGCGGTGGGCATGACGCCGATGTCGGCCTCGGCCATCATCACCGCGCGCTGGGCTGGGGTTTCGCCCTGGACCGTGGGATCGCGGTGGAACGCGGCCTACACGGCGGGCGGGCTGGTGCTCGCCTGGGGCGCGATCCTGCTGGTCTGACCCGCTACGGCCGAACCAGCATGACCTCATGCTGGGCCAGCCTCCGGTGCAACAGGAACAGCGGCACGACCAGCGCCGAGATCGCCGCCGCCGCCAGCACCCCGCCCGCCGGCCCGCCATACCGGTCCGCGACCCAGCCGCAGACCGCCGGCCCCACCGCGCCGCCCGCGTAATAAAGCGAGTAGAACAGCGCCATCCCGACCGCCCGGTTCTCGGGCCTGGCGGACAGGGTGCCGACGGCCATGATGATGCCCGGCTGGATCGACCCCAGCACGCCGACCAGCACCGCCCAGAACACCGGCATCCCGGTCAGCGCGATGCCGACCATGCCGACCACGAGCACGCCCGTCCCGATCAGCAAAATCCGCAGCGCCCCATAATTCGCCGCCAGCCCGCCGCCGAACATCGTTGCCGGCACATTGCCCCAGGTCGCGATCGTCATCACCAGCCCGATCAGGGCCAGCGAGTCCCCTCGCAGCGTCAGCATCGAGGGGACATAGGACGCGAAGGCGGCGTAGCCGGCCGTGTAGGCGGTCCAGGTGCAGCCGGCGATGGCGAGCAGCAGGCACTCCCGCGGGCCGGGCAGGGAGAACTTCGTCGATACCGCAGCCACGTGCGGCGACGGCCGGAAGCTGCCCAGGAACAGGACCAGGGATATGGCGGCGAGGACCGCGTCGCTCGCCAATGCCACGCGGACGCCATGGGTGCTGGCGATCAGCGGCAGGACAAGCTGCGCCAGACCCACCCCGATCGGGTAGGAGCAGACGGAGACGCTGATCGCGACCATGAACCGCTTGCCGGTGAACCAGTCGGCGATAACCTTGTTCTGCAGGACGATCATCGCGACCGCCCCGAACCCGCCGATCATCCGCCCCAGCGCGATGCCGGCGGGATCGTCGTCCCAGACCCCGACCACCGCGCCCACGACCATCAGGGCCAGCCCGCCGCCCAGGACGACGCGGTCCCCGATCCGGCGGGCCAGCATGCCCAGCGGCAGGGCGGCAAAGGCCCCCATCAGCATATAGGCCCCGATCATCGCGCCGAGTTCGCTGTAGCTGAGGCCGAAGCGCGGTACCAGGTCGGGCGCCAGCGTGGCGACCGTCTGGAACTGATAGCCGAAGCTGATGCGCGCCAGGGCAAGGGCGGCGAGGATGAACCAGGATCGAGCGGTCATGGCCTGAACTGCAAGAAATGCGGCCCTGGCCCGCCTCGTCCGCCGAGGCCGCCCGGATTCGCGGGCGGACATCGTAGGCCGGGTCGGCGGACATCGGAAAGGGCGGCGGCCAGGCCGACCGGGCGTGTCATCCTTGACAAATACGCCCAGGCTTTCAGGCTCAGGATCAGACAGGCACGCGGCGCGCCAGCGTCGGAGCAACAACACGGGAAATGGCGGGTCGTGCCCCGCCATGACGGCAGCGCGGGTGAGCCTCCGCCTCCGGCCCGACCCTGCGAGAAGGAAACCCACCCATGACCGAAAGTCTGTTCTCCGGCCTCAGGGTCCTCGATTGCGCAAGCTGGATCGCTGGCCCATGCGCGGCGACGATGCTGTCCGATTTCGGCGCCGACGTGATCAAGATCGAGCCGCCGGGCGCGGGCGACCCCTGGCGCACGCGCGGGCCGTTCCCCGGCCGGGACGTCGACTATTATTGGCAGCTCACGTCGCGCAACAAGCGCAGCCTGGCCATCGACCTCAAGCACGCCGACGGGATCGCGGCGCTGCACCGGCTGGTCGCCTCGGCCGATGTGTTCGTGACCAACTTCCCCCTGCCCGTGCGCGACCGGCTGAAGCTGTCGGCCGAACACCTGATGGCGCTGAACCCGCGGCTGATCTACGCGTCCTTCACGGCCTATGGCGAGGAAGGGGAGGAAGCGGCGAAGACCGGCTTCGACTCGACCGCCTACTGGGCCCGCACCGGGCTGATGGACCAGGTCCGCGCCGCGTCCGACACGCCGCCGGCACGATCCATGCCCGGGATGGGCGACCATCCATCCGGCACCGGGCTGTATGCGGCGATCGTCACCGCGCTGTACCGGCGGGAGAAGACCGGCCAGGGCAGCCTGGTGAAATCGTCCCTGTTGCAGAACGGTCTGTGGGCCAATGCCTGCGCGGTGCAGACCCGGCTGTTCAACGAGCAGGTCGGTCACCGTCCCCTGCGCGAAGACGCGCCGAACGCCCTGGCGAACCATTACCAGACCCGCGACAATCGCTGGTTCATCATGGCTTTGTTCAATGAGCAACGGCAGCTCCGCGGCTTCCTGACCGCGATCGGCCGGCCCGAACTGACCGACGATCCGCGCTTCGCCACCGACGCCGCCCGCAAGAAGAACGCCCGCGTCCTGACCACGGTGCTGGATGAGGTATTCCGCTCCCGCGACCTGGCGGAATGGCGGACCGTGCTGGATGGCGTCGGCGTCACCTTCGGCATCGCCGCCACGGTGGATGAGGCTCTGGAGGACCCGCAGATGCAGGCTTGTGGCGCCCTGGTGCCCTTCGCCGATGGCAAGGGGTTGACCGTTTCCGCCCCGTTCCATGTCGAGGGGGTCGAGAAGATCGCGCCACAGCGTGCCCCGGGCCTCGGGCAGAACACCGACGACGTGCTGGCGCAGGCGGGCTACTCGGCCGACGACATCGGCCGGATGCGGTCGGCCGGCGTGGTGGCCTGAGCGTCCTCGGGCCGCGCCGTCAGGCAAGGCCGCTGCCTGCCGGAACAACCGGGTTCAGGTCGCGCAGCACGGGTTTCTCCCCGTGGCGCGCGACCAGGACCCGGCCTGACGGCACGGGGGTCCAGTCCTCCCGCCGTTCGTCGATCGGTTCCGACACGACGACCGTGCCGCTATGGGACTGCTGGTAATACAGGGTCGCGGGGCTGTGGTCGCTCGCCCAGCGGAAGGCCCAGATCGTCTGCCCATCGGTCAGCGCCGCGGTCAGGCGCAGCGGCGCGCCGATCGCGGCCCGGTCCATCTCGGCCATCACCAAGCCGAGCGTGGTTTCCATGGCGCGGACGGGATCGGCTTCTAGGTCGTTGGCGAGGGCCGTCAGGAACAGGGCCTCGGTGTCCGTCGTGCCGACGCGGGCGGCGTAGAGCGAGTCCGGGATATAGGTCTCGATCCGCCGGCGGATGGCGCGGTAGCCACCGATCTGGCCGTTATGCATGAACATGAACCGCCCGACGGCGAAGGGGTGGCAGTTGGCGCGGGATGTCGCGGTGCCGGTCGCGGCGCGGACATGGGCGAAGAACAGATGCGAGCGAACCTGGGAGCAGATCGACAACAGGTTCTCGTCCGACCAGGCGGGGTGGACTTCCCGGTACAGGCCGGGCCGTTCGCGCTCGCCATACCAACCGATGCCGAACCCGTCGCCATTTGTCTCGCTGCGGCTTTCGGTCGCGTGGATGGCCTGCTTGATCAACGAATGGCTCGGCGAGGCAATCAGTTCTTCCAGGAAGATGGGCGTGCCATGGTAGGCGAGAAAGCGACACATGCGATGGGTTCCCTGCGGCTGGGCGCTGGGGAGATTGGGCCAGGGCATGATGCGTCGCAAGCGAAACGAGAGGAGAATTGGACGTGATACAACCTCTGGATAGGGTCGCCCCATGATCACGGCGGCGGTGCTGGTCCTGGCCTGCGCCCTGGCGGCTGGCCTGGCGCTGGCGGCCCGCGCGATGCGGGAAGACCCGGCGCGCGCCCGCCGGATCCCCCTGGCCGGCGCGGCGCATGGGTTGGTCGGGCTGATCGGGCTGGGGCTGCTGGTGATCTCGCTGGAAGGACCGCCGCGGGGCGAGGCCACCGGGACCGGCGGCTTCGGCCTCGCCGCCGCGAGCCTGATCGGCGTGGGCGCGCTGTTCGGGCTGATGCTGCCATCACTCAGCCGCAACGGGGTCCGCGGGGTTACGGTCGTGATGGCGATCCATGGCGGGCTGGCGATCACCGGGTTCACGCTGCTGCTGGCATGGGCGGGGCTGGGGTAGGCGGTTCAGCCCGTCGCGGCGAGCAGGTAGTTGATCCGCAGGTCGCGCCCGGTCGTCCAGGTGCCGGTGATCAGGTTCATTTCCAGCCCCGCCGTCTCCGTCACCCGCAGCCCCGCCTGGCGCAGCATCGCGCCGAGTTCGGCCGGTGGCAGGAAGGCGTTCCAGTCATGCGTGCCCACGGGCAGCCAGCGCAGCACGTATTCGGCGCCCAGCTTGGCGGTCAGCCAGGAGCGGTTGGTGCGATTGAGGGTGGACATCACCAGCAGCCCCCCCGGCACCAGCAGGCCGCGCAGGGACGCGACGAAGGCGGCGGGGGCGGGGACGTGCTCGATCACCTCCAGCGCCGAGATCACCGGAAAGCGCGCGCCCTCGGCCAGCAGGTCCTCGGTCGTGGCGACGCGGTAGGCGGGGGCGGCGTCGCCCATGTCGGCGGCGTGGTCCCGGGCGATGGCGATGACGTCCGCCGCGGCGTCGATCGCGGTGACGGGGAAGCCGGCGCGGGCCAGCGCCTCGGCCGCAAGGCCCGCGCCGCAGCCGACATCGAGGATGGCGGGGCGGGCATCGGGTCCGAAATGGCGGGCGATCCGGGCGGTGATCCAATTGATCCGGGCGGGGTTCATCCGGTGCAAAGGCCGCATCGGGCCGTCCGGGTCCCACCATTCGGCGGCGAGGGCGTCGAAGCGGGCGACCTCCTGGGCCGAGACGTTGCGGGTGGTCATGGGCGTGGTCTCCGGAGGTGAATCCTCACCGGACATGGGGTTGGACCGTGTGGAAATTTCATCGTGCGCCCTCTCCTGTGGTGGAAGGCGGGTGATCCTCCCGGTCCGTGCCGCGAGACCCCCCACCCCAACCCTCCCCCTCAAGGGGGGAGGGAGCGTTGTCGGCGCCCCCACGCCCCCTCTCCCCTTGCGGGAGAGGGCCGGGGTGAGGGGGGATACCCCCAGGCCAGTGCCACAAGCCCCCAACCCGGCCATCTGGTCCGGAGCAGGCACGATGGGGAACAGGCAACACGGTTCGCATAATGTTCCAACCCTACCCTGCCCCCCCGGCCCGAGGCAAGCATCCCGGCCACGGCCTCCCTCCGCGCACGGCAGGGCGGCGGTCATGCGCCTTGCCCCTGTGCCCGGTGGCCAGTATGTGTGGCGCCGTACAGACAACTGGCAACCGATCCCCGCTTCATGGCCCGTATAGTGATGAAATTCGGCGGCACGTCCGTCGGCGACCTCGACCGCATCCGCAACGTCGCCCAGCGGGTGAAGCGGGAGGTTGACGCCGGCAACGAGGTCGCGGTCGTGGTCTCCGCCATGTCGGGCGCGACCAACCAACTCGTGAAGTTCTGCACGGAACTGTCGCCCCTGCACGACGCAAGGGAATACGACACGGTCGTCGCCACCGGCGAACAGGTCACCACCGGCCTGCTGTCGATCGCGCTCCAGACCATCGGGGTCGAGGCCCGGTCCTGGCAGGGCTGGCAAATCCCGATCCACACCGACACCGCCCACGGCAAGGCCCGCATCCAGGGGATCGAGGGAGACGAACTGATCCGCCGCATGAAGGCGGGCCAGGTGCCCGTCGTCTCCGGCTTCCAGGGGATCGCGCCCGATGGCCGCATCACGACGCTGGGCCGCGGCGGGTCCGATACCTCGGCCGTGGCGCTGGCCGCCGCGCTGAAGGCGGATCGTTGCGACATCTATACCGACGTCGACGGCGTCTACACGACCGATCCGCGCATCGTGCCGAAGGCGCGGAAGCTCGATAAGATCAGCTATGAGGAAATGCTCGAACTCGCCTCGGTGGGCGCCAAGGTCCTGCAGACCCGCAGTGTCGAGCTGGCGATGAACGAACGCGTCCGGGTCCAGGTCCTGTCCAGCTTTCAGGACCTGCCGGGCACGATGATGGTGGACGAGGACGAGATCGTGGAAAAGCAGAACGTTTCCGGCATTGCCTATTCGCGTGACGAGGCGAAGCTGACGCTGCGCCGGGTGCCGGACCGGCCGGGCATCGCCGCGACGATCTTCGGCGTGCTGGCGGAACAGAACGTCAATGTCGACATGATCGTGCAGAACACCTCCGCCGACGGTCTGACCGACATGACCTTCACCGTGGGCAAGGCCGACCTCGCGCGCGCCCAGGCGGCGATGGGGCAGGTCAAGGACCAGATCGGCTACGACCACGTGCTGGAAGACACCGACGTCGCCAAGATCAGCGTCGTCGGCGTCGGCATGCGCAGCCACGCCGGCATCGCCAACACGATGTTCCAGGCGCTGGCCGGCAAGGGGATCAACATCCAGGTCATCTCGACCAGCGAAATCAAGGTCAGCGTCCTGATCGCGGCGGAATACACCGAGCTCGCGGTCCGGGCCCTGCACACCGCCTATGGCCTCGATGCCAGCTGACCTGACCGAGATCCCGCGCGACGCCGCCTGGGCCGCCGCGCGCGCCGAACTGGACCGGCTGTGGGCGCGGGGCACCGCGTTCCTCGGCTGCGAATACGCCCTGCTGGGCGGCGCCATGAGTTGGGTGAGCGAGCGGCATCTCGTCGCCGCCATCTCCAACGCCGGCGGTTTCGGCGTCATCGCCTGCGGCTCGATGGGTCCCGACCTGCTGGCGAAGGAAATCGCCGCGACCCAGGCGCTGACGACCAGGCCCTTCGGCGTCAACCTGATCACCATGCATCCGCAGCTGGACGACCTGGTGAAGGTCTGCCTGGAAGCCAAGGTCAGCCACGTCGTCCTGGCCGGCGGCATTCCGCCCGGTGGCGCGGTGCGCGCGGTCAAGGACGGCGGCGCCAAGCTGATCGCCTTCGCCCCCGCCTTGGTGCTGGCGCGTCGCCTCGTGCGCTCCGGCGCCGACGCGATCGTGATCGAGGGATCGGAGGCCGGCGGCCATATCGGCCCCGTGTCGCTGACCGTGCTGGCACAGGAAATCCTGCCGCATATCAAGGATGTGCCGGTCTTCGTGGCCGGCGGTCTCGGCCGCGGGGAGGCCATTCTCGCATACCTCGAAATGGGTGCGTCCGGCGCCCAGCTCGGCAGCCGCTTTGCCGCCACGACCGAATCGATCGCGCACGCCAACTTCAAGCGCGCCTTCATCCGCGCCAATGCCCGTGACGCCATCCCGTCCATCCAGCTCGACGAACGCTTCCCGGTCATCCCGGTGCGCGGCCTGGTGAACGAAGGCACCAAGCGCTTCCTGGTCCACCAGGCCGAAACGCGGGACCGCTTCCAGGCAGGCGAACTGACCAAGGAAGAAGCCCAGCTCGCCATCGAGCATTTCTGGGCCGGGGCGCTGCGGCGCGCGGTCATCGATGGCGACGTGGAAAACGGTTCCGTCATGGCCGGCCAGTCCGTCGGCATGGTCACGGCGGAGCAGACGACAGCCTCCGTCATCGCCGAACTGGTCGACCAGGCGGTCGCGGCGTTGCGCGCCCGCCGCTTGTAGCGGCGCATGGCCAACGCCCCCCGCCGCCTGCTCGCCCGCCTGCGGGACCTGCGCGCGAGCAGCACGGGGGCCGAGGCGGACGCCCAACGGGGGGCCCAAAAGGGGGCAATGGGGGCACTTGTTCGGCTGGTCGCCGCCGAACTGGTCAGCGAAGTCTGCTCGGTCTACGTCCACCGCCCCGGCGACCTGATGGAACTGGCCGCGACCGAGGGGCTGAACCCCAATGCCGTCGGCCGCACCCGGCTGCGGGTGGGCGAAGGCATCGTCGGCCTCTGCGCCGCCACCGCCGCGGTGATGAACCTGCCCGACGCGCAGAACCATCCCGCCTTCGCCTATCGCGCGGAAACCGGCGAGGAACCCTTCGCCTCCATGCTCGCCGTGCCCGTCCGCCGCTCGGGCCGGACGCTCGGCGTCCTGGCGGTCCAGAACCGCGCGCCCCGCCATTTCAACGATGACGAGGTCGAGGAACTCGAGACGGTCGCCATGCTGGTGGCCGAGATGCTGTCGGCCGAGGGCGTGACCGATGCCCAGCTTGAAGGCGTGGGCGACACGGTGCCGCGGGTGTTCTCCGGCTCCACCCTGATGACCGGGATCGCGATCGGGCCGGTCGTGCTGCACGGCATGCCCACCGCCGCGATCCGGCTGCTGGCCGATGACCCGGATGCCGAACGCAAGCGCCTGCACGAGGCGGCCGATCGGATGCAGCGCGGCCTCGATGACCTGATCGCCGGCGTGCCCACCGCCAACGGATCCGCCGATGCCTCCGCGTCGCGCGAAGTGCTGGAGGCCTATCGCCTGGTCGCCGCCGATGCCGGCTGGCTGCGCCGGGTGGAGGACGTGATCCGCGGCGGGCTGACGGCCGAGGCCGCGGTGCAGCGCGTCGCCAGCGACCTGCATGACCGCATGCGCCGGATCACCGATCCCTATCTGCGCGAACGCCTCGCCGATATCGAGGACCTGGCCGGCCGCTTGCTGATGACCCTGACCGGCGAAGGCATCCGCCCGCCGGTCGCCCCTGGCTCGATCCTGCTCGCCCGCCGCCTCGGCCCGGCGGAACTGCTGGACTGGCACGCCGCCGGCATCGCGGGCGTGGCGGTGGAGGAAGCCAGCCCGTCCGGTCATGCCGCCATCCTGGCGCGCGCGCTGGATATCCCGGCCATCGGCTCGACGCGCGGCATGCTGGACACGGCGCAGAACGGCGACCTCGCGATCCTGGACGGGGATGAGGGGCAGCTGGTGCTGCGCCCCGAGGCCGAGGTGCGGCAGGTCTATGTCCGCGCGCTGGAGGTGCGGTCGGCCCAGCACGCCGGCTGGGCCGCTTTGCGCGACCGACCGGGCGTCACACGCGATGGCGTGTCGGTGAAACTGATGCTGAATGTCGGCCTCAGCCTGGAACTGCCGCAGCTCGATCGCACCGGCGCGGACGGGATCGGGCTGTTCCGGACCGAGATCGCCATGCTCGCGCGCGGGTCGATCGCGGATGTGGGCGAGCAGGCCTCGATCTACGCGCGGACGCTGGATGCCGCGGGCGACCGGCCGGTGCTGTTCCGCACGCTGGACCTGGGCGCCGACAAGCTGCTGCCAGGGACGGTGTCGGAGGAAGAGAACCCGGCGATGGGCTGGCGCTCCATCCGGATCGGACTGGACCGGCCGGCCCTGCTGCGGCGGCAGTTGCGCGCCCTGCTGCTGGCCGCGGGCGGGCGGCCGCTGTCGGTGATGTTCCCGATGGTGGCCACGGTTGCCGAGTTCCGCGCCGCCAAGTCGCTGCTGCTGGCCGAGGCGCGCCGCGTCCGCCCCGCCCCGTCCCGCCTGTCGGTCGGCACGATGCTGGAGGTGCCGTCGCTGCTATGGCAGTTGAACGACCTGCTGAAGGAAGCCGATTTCATCTCGGTCGGATCGAACGACCTGGTGCAGTTCATCTTCGCCGCCGATCGCGGCACGCCGTCGCTGTACGACCGTTACGACCTGCTGTCGCAGCCGATGCTGGACCTGCTGGAGCAGTTGCTGATCAAGGCCGACGCCGCCGGGGTGCCTGTGTCCCTGTGCGGGGAAGCCGCGTCCCGGCCGCTGGAGGCCCTGGTGCTGACTGCCCTGGGCTTTCGCTCGCTGTCGATGCCGGCCAGCGGCATCCTGCCGGTGAAGGCTCTGCTGGGATCGGCCGACCTTGGCGCGTTCCGGCCGGTCCTCACCTCCATCCGGCGCGCCGGCAGCGGGCTGGGCAGCCTGCGGGAACCGATCGTGACCTGGGCGCGGGAGCGTGGGCTGCCGGTTTGATCCACCCGGCTGTCGGACGGTTTGCGGTGGCCGGCGGGGCTTCGTAAGCTGCGCCAAGGGGCCCGATGAATGGCGCCCTTCGTCCAGGAAACAGGATCACACGCATGAATCGTCTCGATGGCAAGGTCGCCCTGATCTCGGGCGCCGCCCGCGGCATTGGCGGGGAAACCGCCCAGTTGATGGCCCAGGCCGGCGCCAGCGTCGTCGTGGGCGACGTGTTGGATGAGCGCGGGCGCCAGACCGTCGCCGCCATCAACGCCGCCGGCGGCAAGGCCGAATACACCCACCTGGACGTAACGAAGGAGGAAGACTGGACCGCCGCCATCAACCTGGCGACCGGCCGGTTCGGCAAGCTCGATATCCTGGTCAACAATGCCGGCGTCTTCATCGGCAAGGGGATCGAGGAGATCAGCATGGACGACTGGAACAAGCTGGTCGCGGTGAACATGACCGGCGTGTTCCTGGGCACCAAGATGTGCGCCCAGGCCCTGCGCGAGTCGGCCCAGGGCAGTGAGCACGGCAGCGCGATCGTCAACCTGGCCTCGATCGCCGGGATCGTGGGGTCGCAGCTCGATCCGCTGTATTCCATGACCAAGGGCGGCGTGACGCTGTTCACCAAGTCGACGGCGCTGGAATTCGGCCGCAAGGGCTATCGGATCCGGTGCAACTCGATCCATCCGGGCGTGATCCAGACCGACATGGGGGAGAGCACCTTCGTCGCCCGCGCCCAGCGGACCGGCAGCAACGACACGGAATCGGCGCGCCGCACCGTGCTGGCGTCGGTGCCGTGGGGCCGGCTGGGCGTGCCGTCGGATATCGCCAAGGGGATCGTGTTCCTGGCCTCCGACGACGCCGGCTACATGAACGGCGCCGGCCTGATCGTCGATGGCGGCGTGACGGCGCAATAGTCTCGGGCGGCCGGACCCGTCACGGTCCGGCCGCACACGAAGCAGGAGCACGCGCATGGACATCCGTGTGACCCGCCTGGCGGATGCCCCGATCATCGGGCCGGACCTGCATCCCAGCCTGGGCGTGAACATCCAGGGCCCCTCGCTGATCCGCGTGCCCGACTGGGTCGAAAACCGCCTCGGCGCCTATTACCTGTATTTCGCGGACCACAAGGGTAGCTACATCCGCCTCGCCTACGCGGATGACCTGGCCGGTCCCTGGCGGGTGCATGTCCCGGGCAGCCTGCACCTGGAACGATCCGGGTTCCTGACGACGCCGCCCGCTGTCTCCCCCGACGATCTCGCGCGGTTCGAGGCGCAGTACCGGGCGCGCGGCATGGCGATCTCCCACGATGTCCTGTCCGAGATCACGACGCCGCATATCGCCTCTCCCGACGTTCACATCGATGCCGCGAACCGGCGGATCGTGATGTATTTCCACGGGTTGGAGGGCGTGGGCCACCAGGTCTCCCGCGTCGCGCTCTCCTCCAACGGCATCGACTTCACCGCTCGGCCCGAGGTCATCGGCCGGTCCTACATGCGGATCTTCCACCACGACGGCATGACCTACGCGCTGACGATGCCCGGCACGCTGTCGCGTTCGGCTGATGGGCTGGGCGGGTTTGAGGCGGGGCCGACCCTATTCAACCCCAACATGCGGCACGCCGCGGTCCTGAAACGCGACGGCGCGCTATGGGTGTTCTGGACCCAGGTCGGCGACGCGCCGGAACGCATCCTGCTGAGCCGCATCGGGCTGGAGGGGGACTGGCAAGGCTGGCGGGATGAACCGCCGGTCGAGGTGATGCGGCCCGAGCGGCCCTGGGAAGGCGCGACGGCGCCGGTGATCCCCTCCGTCCGCAGCACGGCCTATGGGCTGGTCAACCAACTGCGCGATCCGGCGATCCATGAGGAGGATGGCGTGACCTATCTGCTCTACGCCGTGGGCGGAGAGAGCGGGATCGCCATCGCCCGGGTGGAGTTCACGACCGGCGGGTGACCGGGGGCGGTGGTGGGGGCCGGTGAACGGGGCCGGTGGCGGGGCGGCGGCGGTCGAGGGGGCGGCAAGCCCCCCAACAAGGCGGGACTTGCGAGGCCGTGACCCACCCTCACCGTGGTGGGAAAGGAGCCGCATCTGATCCTCGCCATGGTGGGAAAGGCACCGCGGCTTATCCGCGCCGTGGTGGGCTCGGCCGTGGCCCCTCCACGTCGTGGTGGGAAAGGTGCCTCGACTTGATCCTCGCCGTAGTGGGCGCAGCCGTGGCCCCTCCACGTCGTGGTGGGCGCAGGCCCACCATCCACGCCTTTCGCGGCACGGCAAGAATGCGCGTCAGACGTCGTCCGGGCTGATCGTCCCGACCAGTTCGGCCGACCGCTGATGGACCTCGGCCTCCCGCTCCAGGTTCTTCGGAAAACGGCTGCGGCGCGCCTGGATCAGGGTCTGCTTGGCCTGGGATTCATGCCAGGCGCGGACGGCCAGAAGGGCGGCGTCCCAGCCGCGCTGGAACTCGGGCGTGATGGCGGGGGAAGGGTCGGCCATGAGGGGGCTGCCTGTCGGGTGGTTTCTCCGCCAGCCATAGCGCACCTTGCGCCCAGGCTCACCCATCGGGTTGGCCCGGCGTGCTCCCTGTGTCTACTCCGGTCTGGACACGCGCCCCGGCCAGGCGTTCAAATACCGCATGACCGACAGCATCAATGCCTTCGTCCCCGGCCCGCGCATCCGCATCGACGGCGCGCCGGCCGGCCCCCTGCATGGCCTGACCTTCGCCGCCAAGGACCTGTTCGACGTGGCGGGAGTCCCCACCGCCGGCGGCAACCATGACTGGGCGCGGGCGAACCCCATCCCCACCCGACATGCCTGGGCGGTGCAAACGCTGCTCGACGCCGGCGCGACCCTGGTCGGCAAGACCATCACGGATGAAGTCTCCCTGGGCATCCTGGGGGAGAACGCCTTCGACGGCACGCCGCTGAACACCAAGGCGCCGGACAGGGTGCCGGGCGGCTCCTCCTCGGGGTCCGCCGCCGCCGTCGCGGCCGGTCTGTGCGACACGGCTTTGGGCACCGACACCGGCGGCTCGGTGCGCGTGCCGTCCAGCTTCTGCGGGCTGTATGGCATCAGGCCGACGCATGGGCGGCTGGACCTCTCGGGCATGCTGCCGCAGGCACCGACCTCGGACACGACCGGCTGGTTCGCCCGCGACGCCGACACCTTCGCCCGCGTCTCGACGGTGCTGCTGCGGGAGGCTCCGGCCGCCGCCCTGCCGACGACGCTGCTGATCGCCGTCGACGCCTTCGGTTTCGCCGACCCCGCGGTCGCCGCCGCGCTGCGCCCGATGGTCGAGCGGCTGAGCAGGCTGATCGGATCGGCGCGGGAGGAGATCATGGCTCCGCAAGGTCTGTCCGTCTGGGCCCGGGCGCAGCGCACGCTGCAACCGGTCGAGGCCTGGAACACGTTCCGCCCCTGGGTGGAGCGGGACAATCCCCGCATGGCCTTCGGCGTCGCCCGCGGGCTGCTCACGGGCGCGCAGGTCTCGGCCGCCGAACACGGCTGGGCCGAGTTGATGCGGCAGGAGGCAAGGGGGCGGATGGGGTATCTGCTGCCGGCCGGAACGATCCTCTGCCTGCCGACCACGCCGTTCCCGGCGCCGCTGAAGGGTTTGTCGCTGCCGGTCCTGGGGCCGTTGCGGGACCGGATCACCTGCCTGTGCGCGCAAGGCGGGCTGACGGGGGTGCCGCAGGTCAACCTGCCCGGCGCGACCGTCGATGGCGCGCCGGTCGGGCTGTCGATCATCGGCGGGCGCGGTACCGACGCCACGCTGGTCGCCGTGGCCCAGGCGCTGGCGGCGGGGTAATCCGGTCAGAAGAACCCGTGCAGGAACCAACGCCGGTCCCCTGTGTCGGGGTCGGCGCCATCGCCGCGGCGGAACAGCCAGAAGCGGCGACCTTCCTCGTCCTCCACCCGGAAATAGTCGCGGATTGAGCGCATTTCCCCGTCCCGCTTCCACCATTCCCCGGCGATCCGCTCCGGTCCGTCGGCGTGGCGGACACGGTGGCGCACGCGGCGCCAGGTGAAGGCGATGGGCGGGTGATCGGGCAGCAGGGCCATCGCCTCGATCGGCTGCGGCGGATCGAGCAGCCGCACCGGGCGCGGCAGGTCGGCGGGCCAGGTGGTCCGTGGCTTGGGTGACAGCGGCGGGACCCGGCGCGCCGAGCGCTCGGGCACGTCGCTTTCGACTGCTTCCGCGCGATAGACGGACGCGGCCCCCAGGCGGTTCGCCAGCCGGTCCACCAGCGGGCCGAGGTCTTGCTGGGCCGCGTCCCGTCCCGTGTCCGGCATCACGGCCTGCGCCTGGGCCAGGGGATCCGCCTGGAGGACGACCAGGCGCATCGCCTCCACCCCCAGGCCGGGGTCGATCCGCTCCAGCCTCTCATCCAGCATCCGGGCGAGGTGGCGGGGGTCGCGGCTGGCGCGGGCGGTGCCGACGCGCAGGACGGGGATGGCGCCGTCGACACGCTCGAACAGCAGGTCGAGCCGGCGCGCGCCCTGCCCTGCTTGTTCCAGCGCCCCGCAGACCTCCCGCGCCAGGCGGGCGATCACGGCCGAGAAGGCTTCGGCAGTCAGCAACGGCTCGGGGAAGGCGAGGCGGGCCTGGATGAGGTCGGACGGCACGAGGGGGATGATCGGCTCGAACACCGCGCCATGGGCCTGGTCGAGCCGGGTGGCGAGCAGCGGACCGAAGCGCCGGACCAGCGGCGCGCGCGGGGCGGCGGTGAGGTCGCGGATCTGCTCGAACCCCAGGACGCGGAGACTGTCGATGAGGGCGCGGGGGAGACGGAGGGCGTCGATCGGGAGGGGTGCCAGCGCGGTGGCCTGGGCGCCGGGGGGGATGATCATGGCGTCCAGCGGGGGAATGGGGAAGGGACGGGGGGGGATGGGGTGACGAGAGGGGACGGGCTGCCTGGAGGGCGGGGTGATGACAATACGCCCCCTCGAGGGGGGAGGGGGTGTTGGGGTAACTTCCGTAGAGGCCGCTGGCGTGCCCCAGCGGGCCATGGCCCAGGCGGCGCCGGGGGTGTCGGCGATCGCCGCGCGGGCGGTCAGGCCCTGCTCGGCCAGGCGACCCAGCAGGTCACCCAGCAAGCGGACCTCCCCTCCGAACAGATGCGCGGTCCCGGTCACATCGATCCACACCCCACTCGGCCAGATCCCATCGGGCACCCCCCCACCAGACCGCCCCCCCTCCACCACATCCGGGGCGGTCAGGGGCGCATAACGCAGGCACCACCCCGCCAAGCGGCGCAGGGCCGCCGCGTCACCAGTCGGATCGGCGGGGCACACAACCAACCCCGGCACCATCGCCCGCGCCTGCGCCAGGGTCATGCCGGGGGACAGTCCGCCCTCCGCCGCCACCCTGTCGACCGCGGCCAGCACCAGCCGGTTGCCCTCCTGGATCGAGGTCACCAGCGGCCCGTCAGGCGAGCAGGCGCTGTGCTTCCGCAGCCGGTCGGTCGCGAATCTCGGCAACCAAAGCGAGACCACCCGTCGCATCCGCCCCCTCCACGATCCAGGAACCAGGTTCCCCGCCCCGGCAGCGCAGCAGGTCCAGCCGCCACCGTGCCCGCCCCAGCCCCGGAGTCGCCGGCGCGTGCGGCAACGCCGGCGGAGAGGGCAAGGCCGTGACCCGCCACCGCGTGACGGCGGCGGTCGGTTCGCTCAGCACCGGGTCGTCGAAGCCCTGGCTGCGGCGCAGGACGACGGCTAGGATGCCCGCCTGCTCCGCCGCGAGTTGCAGCCGGCGGGACGCGACCAGGGTCAGCCGCCCCACCACCTCTCCGACCACCGAGACCAGGCCGCGATGGCGCAGCCCCTCCTCCATCGCGGCCAGCACGTCGCGCCCGGCCTCGGCGAAGATGATCCGATCGGGGGACAGGCCGGCGGCGGCGAGGCCCGGGGCAAACAGATCCGCCTGCCGCAGCACCCACAGGACAGGCCCGTCCAGCCGGGCCAGCAGCCCGGCCATGAACAAGGTGGCGGCCGCCGCGTGCTCGGTATCCGGGCCGGCGCCCATCGCTTCGTGCAGTGCCCCGCGCGCCAGCCCGCCCGCCGGCAAGGCATGGTCGATCGCCGGAACACCGGTGCATGCCACCAGTCCGGCCTCCGCGCCCGCGCCTCCACGCTCGATCCGCGCGATCTTTTCCCGCAGGTCGCGGATCAGGCCGGTGCGCGTGGGGGGATGCTGGGTAGAGAACATAATAGGAACATTAACCTCCCCCCAACCCGGGAGTCGAGTCCGAAATCTCCCCCACCCAGGGCAATCGCGCTTGACTCCGAAACGGCCCCTCCCGTCCTGGCCGGGCTCGACCCGGCCATGACGGAAGGCGGCCAGATGCGATTACCCTGATCCCCCACCCTCGACAGCCAGACCCGAACCGTCGATGATCGGGAAACGAAAAACGGGAGGGATCAGATGCGGATCGCCATCATCGGCCAGCAGGATTTCGGCAAGGCCGCGCTGGAAGCATTTCTCGCGCGCGGAGACGATGTCGCCGCCGTGTTCTGCGCGCCTGAAAAGGGCCGGCCCGATCCCCTGCGACTCGCGGCCGAGGCCGCCGGCATCACGGTCCACCAGTTCCCCAAGCTGACCGACCCGGAAGCCCAGGACGCCCTGCGCGCCGCCAACGTGCAGATCGGCGTCATGGCCTATGTCACCCAGTTCGTGCCGCAGGATTTCTGCAACATCCCCAAGTTCGGCATGATCCAGTTCCACCCCAGCCTGCTGCCGCTGCACCGCGGCGCCTCCTCCATGAGCTGGTCGATCATCCTGGGCCGTACGGAAACCGGCTTCTCGATCTTCCGCCCGACCGACGGGCTGGACGAAGGCCCCGTCATCCTCATGCGCTCGGTTCCCATCGAGCCGGAGGACACCCTAGGCACCCTCTATTTCGGGAAAATCTTCCCGATGGGCGTCGCGGCCCTCGTCGAGGTCGCGGACATGGTCATCGCCGGCAAGGCCCCGGCGCTGGCGCAGTACGAGCCGAACGCCGGCTACGAAGGGATCATCCGCGACGCCGAGTCCCGCATCAACTGGGCCAACCACGTCGACATCACCTACAACCTGATCCGCGGCTGCAACCCGGCCCCGGGCGCCTGGACCACGCACGAAGGCAAGAAGCTGTTCCTGTTCGAGTCGACCAAGCGCATCGCCCGCACCTTCAGTGAGGTGAAGGGCAAGAAGATCGGGCAGGTCGTGGCACAGAACGGCTCCAGCCTGGTCATCCACGGCCAGGGCGGTTTCATCGAGGTCCACCGCGCTCGGCTTGACGGCGGCAAAAAGGTCGCCGCGGCCGAAGCCGGCATCCCGGTCGGCACGATCCTGGGGTCGTAATCATACCGGTAATTTTGCGTTCGGGTCGTTGCCGATTGTCGCCGCCGGCTGTAGCGTCTGCCGCGAATGCAAAATTGCCGGGTCACGTCGTTGCCGCATCCCCGCACGCTTTTGGCCGCCGCGGCGATCCTGATCGCCGGGTCCGCCGCCGCTCAGGACCTCACGGTCGTGACACGCGGGGAAACCTTGCGCGTGCCGATGCGGGAGGTCTTCCTCCACCCCTTCACCCTGTCGACCGACATCCCCATCCGGCATGAGATGTGGGAGGGCGGGATCGACGCGCTCCGCGCCCAGGTGAAGGCCGCGGACAATACCTGGGACCTGGTGCAGGTCGATGCCAGCGAACTCGCCATCGGCTGCGCCGAGGGGCTGTTCGAAAAGCTCGACTGGGCGGCGATCGGCGGCAAGGACCACACGATGACCGCCGGCGTCAGCGATTGCGGCGTGGGCGCCCTGCTGTCGAACATGGTCCTGGCGTGGGACCGCGACAAATTCCCCGCCACCCCGACCTGGGCCGATTTCTGGGACGTGGCGAAATACCCCGGCAAGCGCGGGCTGCGGCAGGGCGTGCGCGGCACGCTGGAGATCGCGCTGCTCGCCGATGGGGTGGCCCCGGCCGACATCTACAAGACCCTGGCGACGAACGAGGGCGTGGACCGCGCCTTCCGCAAGCTGGACCAGCTCAAGCCCTACTTGGTGTGGTGGCAGACCGAGGCGGATGCCGTCCGTATCCTCGGCTCGGGCGACGTGCTGATGACCAGTGCGCCGAGCGGCCGGGTGGTGACGGCGAACCGGGGGGAAAAGCGGAATTTCGGGCTCCAATGGACGGCCAGCCTGTATGAGGTGCAAAGCTGGGCGATCCTGAAGGGCAGCCCCGAGGTGCGGCAGGTCCAGCAGGTGCTGTGGTTCATGGGCACGACCGCGATCCAGGCCCGGTTCCTGCGGCTGACCGGCGAGTCCGGCCTGGCGCGCGGGATCAATGAGGGGCTGCCGGCCGACATCGCCGCGATCTCTCCCACCGTGCCGGCGAACATCAACGCCGGGATGCGGGTGGATACGGGGTTCTGGAACGACAACCTGGCCAAGCTGCGGCAGCGGTTCGAGGCGTGGCAGGGGCGGTAGGAGCTCAATCTCCCGCCTTGTCGACATCCGCCGCCAGCAATTCCGCGTGGATGCTCTCGATCTCGATCACTTCCTCATCGGTCAGCGCGCTGAATTCGCGTGACCGCGCCCGTTGGGAGAATTGCCCACCGTTCTGGCGCAGGAAGCCCATCATCAGATCGAAGGTAGTATCTGGCATCTCGACAAAGGCCTCGACCCGCCGTCTGGCCTGATCGTAGCGACGCAGATAGTCGATCTCATTCGGCAGGGTGGTCCTGACCGTCTCCCGCACACAAGCTGCCAGAAACTCGACCTGCCTGGTCGCGTCGAAGAACCGAAACAGATCGCGGGTCTCGTTCAGGACACGGACATTCAGCGTCGGGGTGACCTCCCATTGGGTCAGATCAAGACGCGGCCTGGAATAATGTTCCAGCACAGCGCGGTACTCTTCGATCCGCTCCAAAAACACGGCCGAGACAGGGAAGATCATGCCCGGCGGATTAAAGCCCCGGCGCCCCAGTACGTGGTGCATCAACCAACGATGGAGCCGGCCATTGCCATCCTCGAACGGGTGAATGAACACAAAACCGAAGGCAACCGCCGCGGCGGCGGCCACCGCATCCATTCCTCCCGTCCCCGTCTCATTGCGGGTTGCATAAGCGATCAAGCCCCGCATCAGCGGTGCGATGTCGCCAGGCCGAGCACTGATGTGGTGAGGCAGGGGCGTGTTCGTCTCACGGTCACGCCCCCCCACGAAGCCGCCTTCGCTCCGCCATCCCAACCGCGTGAAGCGCGCATCGCCGATCACCAGACGCTGCAACCGCAACAGCGCCTCCTCCGTCAGTCCCTCCCTCCCCGCCTCCCCAATCGCTCGGCCCCATCGCTGGATGCGGTCTTGTGGCGGGCGCTCACCCTCGATGACGTAGGATGCCCGTGAATCCGCCAGCAAAAGGAAGGCCGCCGCCCGCGCGACCAGATCTGGCGCGGTGCGCCCCACGACCGCACGCGCTTCCTCCGCAAGATCCGGTCCGAGCAGGGCCGCGAGCCGTTCCGTCCGGCGCACGAGCGGACAGAAATCCGGCGTGCCCGGCAGGTTGTTCCGCACGCGTTGACGGGACACCGTTGCCCCAGCGGTCGCATATTGGCGCGCGGCATCCAGAACGCCGACATAGGCACCTCGGGCGGCGTCGGGCAGATCGAGCCTCCGGCCGGTCAGCCACTCCCATAGAAACCAGATCCGGCGCGCATGTTGACCGGTCGGTTCAGCCCTTATCCATTGTTCGATGACCTCGGGGAGGATGGTCGCGAACAAGGCATTCAGCACCGCGAGGTCCACGCCCTCGTGACGCAGGGCAAAGCCCAGGTGACCAGCCACCGTGTCGTCCGGTCGATACCGTGGGGTCAGGACTCGCCAGCGACCCTCCTGGCGATAGGTGTGGCGTTCCCCGATGGCGACCATCTCATCAGGCAATGGAACGCGCAGATCGAAGCCGGCGATCAGCGCTCCATACCCGGCCGGGACAGCCCTCGGGGGCACCTCGATATCGGCGATCGTGGAGACCCCGTCGCTGCGTGGCATGGGCTGGAGCATCTGAAAACCGCTATCGGCTACTGAAAAACAGGTACCACACGGCCCTTCATCTGAAAATCAGTAACACGGGGTATCAGGACAATCGCACTTGATCCGGCGATGGCGCCCGGGCTGACCCGGCCATCGTCGATGGGTTTTCTAAATAATTTCAACTACCTGCGTGCTGGGCGATGGCCGGGTCAGGCCCGCCCATGACGAAAGGGGGGCGCGCGCCTATCCCCCCAGCTTCTTACCCCCGCACGAATAGACCGACCACGCGTTGTTCAGGAAGAAATCCCGCCGCCGCTGTTCCCCCACGCCCGGCGGCAGCACCTGGGACGGATCGTCATAGTCCCAATGCGGATAGTCGGTCGCGAACAGCAGCCGGTCCCAGCCGATCCAGTCCATCGTCTCCAGGACACGAGCTTTCTTCTCCGGCTCCTCCATCGGCTGAGTCGTCACCCAGACATGCTCCCGGATGTATTCCGATGGCGGGCGCTTCAAATGAGGCACCTCCGACCGCATCCGTTCCCAGATCTTGTCCAGCCGCCAGCACAAGGGCGGCAGCCAGGCGAAGCCGGACTCGATCAGCACGATCTTCAGGCCGGGGAAACGTTCGAAAATCCCCTCGAACACCATGCTGGTCAGCATGGTCTGAGACGACTGCGCGTGGCCGACCATGTCCTCCATATAGAAGGACGGCCAGCCGCTGCCCGACACCGGATAGCCGCCGAAGCCGAACGCATGGATTCCCACCGGCAGCCCGGTTTCCGCCGCCGCCCGATAGATCGGCCAATACCGCTTCTGCCCCGCGGGCTCCGCCGTACGGGACAGCATCAGGATCTGCACGTAGTCCGAATGGTCGGCCCAGCGCTCGATCTCGGCCGCCGATGCGTCGCCATCCTCATACGGGATCAGGATCGAGGCCTTCAGCCGCGGCTCCGGCTGAGTCCATTCCGCCACCTGCCAGCGGTTCATCGCCTGGCAGACCGCGTCGGACAGATGCCCGTTCTGGAAGCTGCCGGGATGCGGGCGGATCATCGCCAGCACGCCCAGGGTGATGTTGTGCGCGGCCAGATGCTGCTTCTGCATGAACGCCAGGGAACTGCCGGGACGGCCTCCGTCAGGCGGCCAGGAGTCGCGGCGCGACGCATCGGGCTGGCTTTTCGGATAGGCTGGCCCGTTCTGGAACGCCTGGCGCGGCAGGGCGCCATAGGCGGCCAGATGGTCCTGCCAGCGCTTCTCCATATAGGGGAAAAGCCCCTTCATCCCGGCGGCGGGGCTGTGATGGATGTCGCAGTCGGCGATCGCCAGCTTGGTCTGGCCGGCAGGCGTAATCAGGGTGCGGTCCTGGACGACAACGTTCATGTCGGCAAATCCGGGCAAATGGGTTGCCCGGATCGTAGCGCATGCGCCACCGATGACAACCAATGTGACTCGCGCGCCCGCAACGGCTACCTATCTGGGACGCATCACCCTTCTCGCAGGAACCCACGCATGTCCGGCATGAACGACCTCCGCACCCGTCGACAGGAGATGGAGCAGATCGTGGAGGCCCGCCAACGCGAACTCGGCCCCGACCACCCGGCCCTGGCCGACGACCTGCGCGACCTCGGCCGCCTCGCCCATGAGCTTGGCGACTTCACGGACGCGGAAGCGCTGCTCCGCCGAGCGTTTGCGCTGCATGCGATGGCTTTCGGGGAACAACATCCGGAGACGGCGACCGACCTGAACCATATCGGGCTGATCCTGCACGATCTGGGCGACCTGGACGCGGCGCACAACATGTTCGAACGCGCGCTGGCGATCGATGAGGCGACTCAGGGCAGCGAACACCCCAGCGTGGGGCGCGACGCCAACAACCTGGCCGGCGTGCTGCGGGACATGGGGGACGGGTTCTCGGCGCGGGAAGCGCTGGACTGGGCGTTGTCGATCTACATGAACGCCTATGGGTCGGAGCATCCGACCACCAAGTCGGTCGCGCGCAACCGGTCCCTGCTGGGATAGAAGGCCGGGGTAGCACCGGCCATGCCGGCCGAAGCCGGCTGGATAAAGCAGCCGGTGTAAGCGTCGAGCCTCTGGACCGCGCCACCCCGTCATGGTGGCCGAAGGGCCACCACCCACGATTTTCACTGTCCAAATCAACGAAGTCGTGGATGGCGGCCCTCCGGCCGCCACGACGTGGTGGCGCCTGCCAAGGGCACAATCCAGGTCGGTCGGTCTTACTTCACCGACGAGTAGCTGGTCGGCGCCAGGATGAAGTTCTTGACGTTGGCGACGATCGCGCCATTCGCCTCGGTCTGCGCGCGGGCGGCCAGCCATTCCGGGTCGGCCCCGAACGCGTTCCACTTCCGCTCCCGCTCGGCCAGGGATTCCCATTCCAGCATGTAGTACAGGGTCTGGTTGGACTCACCGATCACCGTGGTCCAGAAGCCGGCCTGCTTGATGCCGTGCTTTTCCCACAGCTTCAGCGTGATGGTGTCGAAACGCTTGTTCAGGTCGGGCAGCCGGCCTGGGACGCATTCATAGATTCGCAGTTCATGGATCATGGTGGTTCCTCCCGCATCAGGTGACGATGGCAGTTTGCGACGTCCGCCCCGCTTCGTCCAGCCGACCGGATGCCGTGATCAGAGCAAAGAAAAGGGCGGCGGGATTTCTCCCGTCGCCCTTTCCTGTCGTCGTAGAGGCCTGGATTACCAGGTCATCTGCGTGCCGAACACGAAGCCCTGGCCCTGGACGGTGTTGTTCGCCGCACCAACGGCGCCCGTCTGGAAGTTCCAGCCGCTCTGCTTCCGGTTCTGGTAGATGTAGTCAGCGAACAGAACCATGCCCGGCGCCAGCGTGTAGCTGCCACCGACGTTGTATTCATATTCGTGACGCTGCGTCAGACCGGTCGTGGCAACCGCGCCCTGCGAGTCGATCGACGCGAAGGCCGTGCCGATGATCAGAGGCACACCAGGAACCTGGTACTGCGCGCCAACCAGCCATGCCATCGTGCCGGCACCACCGCTCGGGCGGGCGGCCATACGGCCGTTGATCGCACCACCGATGAAGTTCGCACCCAGGGTGAAGCCCTGATAGGTCAGCGCGACACCGGCCGAACCGAAGTTCAGGTTGTCGAACTGGCCGTTGAACGTGCTGCCCGCGGCATTGCCAGCCGCGATCGCGGCGGCGGCGGCCGTGCCGTTGTAGTTCACGTGGCCGGCGTAGCTGTAGACACCGTAGGCGTGAACGCCAACCGGGCCAACCGGCGCGGAGTAGCGAACACCGGCGGCGACCATGTTCTGGAAGCGCGCGCCTTCGGCGGGGATCGTGGAGCTGCTCAGATTGGAGCAGGTGGAAGCCGTCGCGGCGGTCAGACCGCAGCCGCCCAGCGCGTTGCCGGCCGACGGGGAGTACATCAGGCCGAAGTCGAAGCCCGAGAAGTTCGGCGACAGGTAGACGATCTTCTGGGTGTCGTACTCGTCACCCGAACCCGACAGGAACGCGAACGGAGGAGCGGAACCGCCACCGATCGCCGCACCCAGGTCCGACCCGTTGAAGTGAGAGGTCGGGGAGTACGTCTGCATCGTCGTACGGCCCTGGTCGAACAGGGTGATCAGGCCGTCGCCCATGCCGAAGCGCACGATACCGAGCTGGTCGGTGCCGGCGTAGACGAACGCGCGACGCACATACAGCGTTTGCAGGTTCGTCGTGGCGCCCGCCTGGCTGGTCGGGGCATTGATCGGCGGCGTCAGGGACGCGCCAGAGAAGTTCTGACGAACTTCGAACGCACCACCGTAGCGGAGGCCGTTGGCGGCCATGCCGTCAGCGCCACCATACAGACGCATCCAGGTGCTCATCTGGTTGGATGTGCGCGAGGTGCCGGCCGGCTGGTTCATGAACGAGTTCCAACCCTGGTACCACTGGGCGGTGATACGAGTGTTGAAATGGATGACCAGGGTGCCCGGGGTCGGGACAGCGCTGGCACCCGTGCGGGCGGTGCCGAACGAGTTGTTGTTGTTGTTGGCACCCGGGGTCGCGCCCGGCTTG
>DIUL01000087.1:5022-38866 GCA_002422345.1 Acetobacteraceae bacterium UBA6159 | reverse complement strand
GTGGTGCGGCTGCTGGCGGCATTACGGGCGGTACTGGTGGATCGTCAACCGTCAATGGCGTGGTCTATCGGGATGGTACGCTGGACGCGACCATTGCCAACGCGGGTGCCTACAGCACGGTAGATGCAGCGGTCAATGGCGGCACGCTGAACCTGACTCGCCCGCCAAGGCCCACCCAGGTCACCAGCCAGGGCAGGCGAACGTCCGCCCAGTCGCTGGCCGGTGCCTCACCCCGCGCTGGCAGCGCCTCCCACGCGGCCCGGTGGCCTGCGAGGCACGCCGATGCCCAGAAGCCCGCCATCAGCGCGAAGCCGAGATCCTCCGTCGGAAAGCGCGCCATCTCCTGGTCCGCGGCGGCGACCGCGATGCCGAGCAGGAACCCCGCAGCCAGCAGGACCAGCACCCGACGCCATGCGGGGGGGCGCACGCGGCTCACCCCTGCGTCACCGCCTCGGCGAAGGTGAGCCGGTTGCCATCGGGGTCCCGCAGCGAGAATTCGCGCAGGCCGTACCAGAAATCCGTCGGTGGCACCTCAATCGCGACGCCGCGCGCCGCGATCTCGGCATGCAGCGCATCCAGCGCCGTCACCACCACGTGCAGGCGGCCCTGCCCGAGGCTCGCCGGCGCGC
Source organism: Acetobacteraceae bacterium UBA6159 (assembly GCA_002422345.1). GTDB lineage: Bacteria > Pseudomonadota > Alphaproteobacteria > Acetobacterales > Acetobacteraceae > Rhodopila. Next base: position 38,237 of record DIUL01000087.1, on the reverse strand, counting down.
GGCTTGCCGGCATCAGGTTCACCACCAGCGCGCCGCGCTCCACCGCCGCATAGTCCGGCGGATCGCCGACGCGGAAGCATTCGATGCAGCCGAGGTCCCGCACGTAGAAGTCGATGCTGCGCGCGACATCGGCCACCGTCAGCACGGCGGCCAGCGCGCGCAGCACCGGGGCGGTCATTCCGTGCGGATCCCGCCCTCGCGGATGATCGGCGTCCAGCGCGCGATCTCCCGCGCGATATGGGCGCCGAAGGCCTCCGGCGGGCCGCCTACGACAGTGCCCGCCTGGGTATCGAAGATGCGCTGCTTCACGTCGGGCATGGCGGCGATGCGGCCGAACACCTCGTTGATCCGCCGCACCAGCGCCGGATCCATGCCGGCAGGGCCGACGATGCCGTGCCAGACCGCGACCTCGAAGCCCGGCAGCACGGTGGAGACGGCCGGCGCGTTCGGCAGCAGCGGCGTGCCCGCGGCATTGCCGACGGCGATCGCCTTCGCATTGCCCTGGCGGATCTGCCCGATGCCGGAGGAGACGGTGGGGAAGCCGAACTGCGCGTCGCCGCGGATCAGCGCCGTCACCATCTCCGCGCCCGAGCGGTAGGGGACATGCACCATGCGGATGCCGGCCTCCTTCAGGAACAGCGCCATGAAGAGGTGGCTGCCATTGCCGTTGCCGGCCGAGGAATAGGTGAAGCCATCCGGCCGGGCCTTCGCCTGCTCGATCACCTGCTGCACCGTGGTTGCGGTCACGGAGGGATGCGCCATCAGCACTGCCGGCAGGTTCACCAGGTGGATGATCGGCGTGAAGGCCGTCGCCGGGTCGTAGGCAAGGCTCGGGTTCAGTTCCTTGCCGATGGCGTTGGCGCCGACATCGGCCATCATCAGCGTCAGCCCATCCGGCCTTTCGCGCGATACGGTGAGCCCCGCAATGGTGCCGCCGGCCCCCGCGCGGTTCTCCACCACGAGGGTCTGTCCGCCCGTCACCTCGGCGAACTTGGCCGCGACGGTGCGGGAGAGCGTGTCGATCGCGCCGCCGGCGCCGAAGGGGACGATCAGGCGAATGGGGCGGTCGGGCCAGGTGCCCTGGGCGATCGCGCCGGCGGGCAGCAGCGCGGGCGCCGCGAGGGCCGGAAGGCCGGCCAGCAGCACTCGCCTCGATACGGATCGGTTCATGACGTCGTCCACTCCCTGTGATGGTTGGCCGCAAAATGACCGCATCCCCCCTGGCGCGCAACGTGACTTGGACCTGTAGTGTGCGCCCTCGCCTGAATCGGAAGTCGCTGATGACGTGGTCGATCGTCGCCCATGATCCCGAAACGGGGGCCTTCGCGGTCGCCGTCACCACCTGCGCCTTCGCGGTCGGTGCCTCCTGCCCCTTCGTCCGGTCGGGCGTCGGCGCGGTCTCCACCCAGTCCATGACCAACCGCTATCTCGGCCCCGCGGTGCTCGACGCCATGGCCCGCGGCCTGCCGCCTGCCGCGGCGATCGAAAGCGCCCTGGCCGGGGACGAGGGCCGCGGCATCCGCCAGATCCATGCCGTCGACCGCCACGGCCGTACCGCCGCCTGGACCGGGGACAACTGCGTGATGTGGTGCGGCAGCGTCTCGGCCGGCGGCATCAGCGTCGCCGGCAACATGCTGGCCGGGGAGGCAACGATCGCCGACACGCTGGCAAGCTGGCAGGCCAATGCCTCCCTGCTGATGGTCGACCGCCTGATGCTGGCGATGGACTCCGGAGAGGCCGCGGGCGGCGACCGGCGCGGGCGGCAGTCGGCGGCGATGGTCATGGTCTCGACCGAGGACTTCCCCGACCTGAACCTCCGCGTCGACGACCACGCCGAACCCCTGGTCGAACTGCGCCGCCTGCTGGGCATCTGGAAGCAGGAGGGGCTGCCGCGCATTGGGATCGCGCCGTCCAAATCCAACCCGTCCGGTTTCACCGACCTGGACGCGATCGAGGCCGGGTGGCGGGCCCGGGGGGTGGACCTGCGCTTTCGCCGGTAGCGCCCGCGCCCCCCTGACACCCAAACGGTAATGGGTTAGACATACTCCCTGCGGGCGGAGGCCAAGGGGAAGCGGAGTATGCCGGACCTAAGACAGACCTATGACGTGTTGGTGGCGGGCGGCGGCAATGCCGCGCTCTGTGCCGCCATCACCGCGCGCCAGGCCGGCGCCAGCGTGCTGCTGCTGGAAAGCGCCCCCAAGGCGTTCCGGGGCGGCAACAGCCGGCACACGCGCAACCTTCGGGCCATGCACGACAAGCCGAACGACGTGCTGATCGAGGCCTATCACGAGGACGAGTACTGGGACGACCTGCTGCGGGTCACCGGCGGCAACACGGATGAGGCTCTTGCCCGGATGACCATCCGGGCGTCGTCCGGCGTGTTCGGCTGGATGCAGGCCTGTGGCGTCCGGTTCCAGCCGTCCTTGACGGGCACGCTGAACCTGGGGCGGACCAATGCGTTCTTCCTGGGCGGCGGCAAGGCCCTTGTGAACGCCTATTACCTGACGGCCGAACGGCTCGGGGTCGATATCATCTATGATACCGAGGTCCTGTCTCTGAACATGGATGACGGGTTCGTCCGGACGGTCGACATCACCCTGCGCGGCTTCCCCGAGACGGTGCAGGCCCGCTGCGTGGTGGCCTCGGCCGGCGGGTTCCAGGCCAACCTGGACTGGATGCGGCAATACTGGGGCGACGCGGTCGACAACTTCGTGATCCGTGGCACGCCGTTCAACCGCGGCCGGGTGCTAAAGAACCTGCTGGATCAGGGCGTCGGCGCGATCGGCGATCCGACCCAGTGCCATGCCGTGGCCCTCGATGCCCGCGCGCCCAAGTTCGACGGCGGGATCACGACCCGTCTGGACAGCGTGCCCTACAGCGTCGTGGTCAACCAGAACGGCGACCGCTTCTATGATGAGGGCGAGGACGTCTGGCCCAAGCGCTATGCCATCTGGGGCCGTCTGATCGCTCAGCAGCCCGGCCAGATCGCCTACTCGATCTGTGACTCCAAGGCGTTCCGGCTGTTCATGCCGTCGGTCTACCCGGCCTACAAGGCCGACACGATCGAGGAACTGGCCATCCGCATGAAGCTGGACCCGATGAAGGTCCGCCAGACGGTGGAGGAATACAACGCCGCCATCCCGCCCGGGCAGTCGTTCGACAACCTCAAGCTGGACGGCAACCACACCGTCGGACTGACGCCCAACAAGACCAACTGGGCCCGCAGCGTCGACAAGGGGCCGTTCTATGGCTACCCGCTGCGCCCCGGCATCACCTTCACCTATCTGGGCGTCCGGGTGAACGAAAAGGCCCAGGTGATCATGGACAACGGCCAACCCGCCGGGAACCTGTTCGCCTCGGGGGAAATCATGGCTGGCAACATCCTCGGCAAGGGTTATCTTGCGGGGTTCGGAATGACGATCGGCACGGTGTTCGGCCGCATCGCGGGGCAGGAGGCCGCAAACCGTGCAAGAAACTGAACTCATCGAACGCGCTCGGCATGAAGTCGAGGTCTGCAACGCCTGCCGCTATTGCGAGGGCTTCTGCGCCGTCTTCCCCGCGCTGGAACTGCGGCGGGAATACACGGCCGGCGACCTGAGCTACCTGGCCAACCTGTGCCACGGCTGCCGCGGCTGCTACTACGCCTGCCAATACGCGCCGCCGCATGAATGGGGGATCAACATCCCCAAGGTCATGGCCGAGGTCCGCCAGCAGAGCTACACGGAATACGCGTGGCCCAAGGGCATGGGGTCGCTGTTTGAACGGAACGGGACCATCGTTTCGGGCGTCATCGTCGCCTCGATCTCGATCGTGCTGATCCTGTCCATGCTGCTGGTCTCGCCCGAGAATTTCTGGAAGGCGCGCCCGGCCGAGGCCGGATCATTCTATGCCGTGATCCCGCTGATCGTCATGCAGGTCGTCGGCGTCGCGAGCTTCGGCTTCGCGCTGGTGGCCATGTGGATGGGGGCCCGGAACTTCTGGAAGGACGCCGGCCCCGAGGGCGGCGTTGGCCCCGTCGCCCTGGGCATCGCGCTGTGGGACGTGCTGACGCTGAAGAACCTCGGCGGCAATGGGAACGGCTGCAACGATAATTCCGAGGCCTTCTCGATGCGGCGGCGCATGCTGCATCACGCGATGTTCTACGGCTTCATGCTGTGCTTCGCGGCGACGACCGTGGGGTTCTTCTACCACACGCTCTTCGGCTGGCACGCGCCCTACGACTACCTGAGCGTCCCCGTGGTGCTCGGCACCGTCGGCGGCGTGATGCTGATGATCGGGACGCTCGGCCTGTTCGCGATGAAGTTGATGGAAGACCCCGGCCCTGTCTCCCGCAAGCTGCTGGGCGGGGACGTGGCGATGCTGTTGCTGCTGGCCCTGTCATCGCTGACCGGTCTGGTGCTGCTCGCGGTTCGTTCCACCGGCGCGATGGGCTTGGCGCTGGCGATCCATCTGGGCTTCATCCTGGCGCTGTTCCTGGTGCTGCCTTACTCCAAGATGGTGCACGGCGTTTACCGCTCGGCCGCACTGCTGCGGCGGGCGGCGGAACGCAACATGAAGCCGCTGGGCGGGGAGTAGGCTGGGGGGAATACCAGTGCGCCATCCTCGCCGGTGGCGGGATCGACGCACTGGACCAGCCAACCCGAAACCAGTCCGATAGCCCCCCTCAATAACTATCCGGCGCAATCATATTCTGCGCCTTCGGCCCGAGCAGCGCCGCCCGCATCGTCTCAGCCGACTTCGACCGGATGTCGTCCCATGCCTGCGGCGTATAGAACGCCGAGTGCGGCGTGATGATCAGCCGCCCGATCGTCCAAGGCTCCCGCGCCCGGAACGCGCGCATCAGTTCCGGCACCGGATCGACCGGAGGCTCCACCGGCACCACGTCGATCCCCACGCCCGACAGATGCCCGGACTTCAGGGCCTCCCCCAGCGCATCGATATCGACGATCGGCCCGCGCGCGGTGTTCACCACCACCGCCCCCTTGGGCAACCGCGCGAGGGCCGCGGCATTGATCAGCCCCCGGGTTTCCGGCGTCAGGGGCACATGCACCGACAGCGTATCGGTCTGCTCCAGCAAAGCCTCCAGCGTCGGCGCCCGCTGCACGCCCAGGCCGAGTTCCACCCCGTTCGGCAGATACGGATCAAAGAACACCACCTGGAACCCGAACGCCTTGGCCCGCAGCGCAACCGCCGTCGCGATCCGCCCCATGCCGACAATACCAAACGTCTGCACGCCCGAGCGCTTGAGCAGCGGATCGTCGATATACTTCCACGGCGCCGGCGGATCGGCCCGCTGGGCCTCCAGATGGATGAACAGCCCCCGCCGCAGCGCGAGCGCCAGCGACATCGCGTGATCCGCGACCTCGGTCGTGCCATAGTCGGGGACGTTGAGGATCATGATCTGCCGCTTGGCCGCGGCGACGCGGTCGAGGTTATCGTAGCCCACGCCCATCCGGCAGATCGCGCGCAGCTTCGGGAAGCGCGCCAAGTCCGCCTCGGTGACCTTGTAGCGCAGGATCATCAGCCCCTCGGCCGCGGCGCAATCCTCATCGGACAGATCGGCCAGGCCCGTGGTCGGTTCCTTGGGGAAGATGACACGGACGTCCGGGCCGTAGATCCGGCGCTCGACGCTGTCATCCGGGTAGGACTTTTCCGTGTAGAGCACCGTTGTGGGCATGGGACGTTCCTTTTTTCCTGCCTTTCGGTCCTATCGCCGGACGGGATCGTTGTCCATCGGAGCGATTCAGCGTGCATCAATTCATGGATTAATGTTGCGGAAAGCGACGATCGCCGGTATTTTGGTTCCGAATGTGGCCGGGACACCACCAGGATGCGACAGACCAGAACGCATGTATTGATCGCGGCGGCGATCGTCCTGGGCGTGCTGGCCACGCCCGCCCACGCCGCGCCGTTTGACGGGACGTCCGCCGGCAGTGCCGGCCTGTCCGCTGCGCAAATCCTGACGAACTACGCAGGCTCGGCCTCGGGCGTTTACTGGATCGACCCCGACGGCGCCGGTGGCAACGCCGCGTTCCAGATCTACGCGGACATGAGCACGTCCGGCGGCGGCTGGATGCTGATGCGCCACGTCCCGGGTACCGGCGGCTGGTCCCCGGCGACCGACAGCCTCGCCGGCACCTTTTCGCTCAACCCGACCTCGCTCAACCCCAACGACACGCAGAACTGGTCGATGCCGCTCGCCACCCTGGGCGTGCCATTCGACTACCTGATGTTCCAGACCGGGGACGCCACGGCCTGGGGGGTGCTCACCACGGCTTCGGTCTACGCGATGAACATGTCCCTGACGGACCTCAATGCGACGGTCATCGCGTCACAGGGCCTGGGCGTGGCCGCGAGCGGATCCACCAACGTCCTGAACCGCGGCCCCGGCAACCCCGAGGACCCCTGGATCGGATTTGAGGGCAATCATTTCGCCAACGTGAACCGCATGATGTACGGAGAGGGCTCCTATTCGACCTCGCCCCATAACGACTTCAAGAACGCCCACGGCGGCATCAACGTCTTCGTGCGGGAGGCTAGCGTCCCCGTCGCCGTGATCGATGTGCCCGAGCCTGGCACCCTCGCCCTGCTGCTGACCGGCCTCGCCGCCCTCGGCCTGCGCCGCCGGAGCCGAACCAGCGCCTGACCCCACCTACTCTTCCGCCGCCCCGCCATCATCGCCATGATGGCCGGATGCCCGTTGAACCACCCATGAAGGCCGCGATCGTCGGCATCGCGGGGCCCGCCGTCGGACCCGAGGAAGCGGCCTTGTTCCGCGCCCATCCCCCCGCCGGCGTGATCCTGTTCGCCCGCAACATCCAGGACCCGGCGGGACTCGCCGCCCTGACGCGCGACCTCCGCCACGTCCTGCCGGCGGGCGCGGCGATCATGGTGGACCAGGAAGGCGGCCGAGTCGCGCGCCTCCGCCCGCCGCACTGGCGTGCCCATCCGCCGGCCGGCGCGATTGGCGACCTGTTCGCCCGAGACCCGCGCGCCGGCCTGCGCGCCGCTTGGCTGACCGGCGCCCTGATCGGGCTGGATTGTTCGGCCGCGGGCTTCGACCTCGTGGCCGCCCCGGTGCTCGACCTGTCCGTCCCCGGCGCGCATGACGTGATCGGCGATCGCGCCTATGCCACCGACCCCGCGATTGTCGCCCGCCTGGCCCGCGCGGTGGCCGAGGGGCTGATGGCCGGCGGCGTCATCCCGATCGGCAAGCACGCCCCCGGGCACGGGCGAGCGCGGGTGGACAGCCACCTCAGCCTGCCAAGGGTCGATGCGAATGATCTGGACGCCGACCTGCTGCCCTTTGCCGCCAACGCCAATCTCCCCTGGTTCATGACGGCCCATATCGTTTATGCCGCTCTTGATCCCATATCCCCCGCCACGCTGTCCGGGCCGGTGATCGAACGGGTCATTCGCGGACGCATGGGATTCAGGGGAGTGCTGGTGACAGACGATCTGGCGATGAAGGCCCTCAGCGGCACGCCGGCCGACCTCGCGGCCCGGGCGCTGGCCGCCGGCTGCGACGTGGCACTGTATTGCCCGGGCGATTTCGAGGGCACGCGCGACGTCCTGGCCGCCTGCCCCGCAATCACGCCGTCCACCCAGGCACGCATGGCGACCGCACGCGCGATGGTCCGCCACCGGATCGTGGCGCTGGACGGGGCGGCTCTGTCCGCCGAACGGGATCGCCTCCTCGCATGATGGAATTCGCGATCCAACTGGCGCTGGCGGTCATCCCGACCATCTTCGCCATCACGTTGCATGAGGCCGCGCACGGCTACGCCGCCATGGCCCTCGGCGACAACACGGCGCGGGACGCGGGACGGCTGTCGCTGAACCCGCTGCGGCACGTGGACCGGGTGGGGACGATCATCCTGCCGGGCATCCTGCTGATCTCTCAGTTGATCCTGGTAGGCAAGGTGCAGTTCATGTTCGGCTGGGCCAAGCCGGTGCCGGTCGCGCCCTGGGTGTTCCGAGACCCTCGCCGCGGCATGGCCCTGGTCGCCGCCGCCGGCCCGGCGATGAACTTCGTGCTGGCCTGGCTTGGCGCGCTGGCGATCCTCGCGTTCCAGGGACCGGGATCCTTCAACCACTACGCCGTCCAGGGCCTGTTCTACTTCATCCTCTCGAACCTGGTGCTCGGCCTGTTCAACCTGCTGCCGATCCCGCCCTTGGATGGCGGCCGCATCGCGGTCGGCATCCTCCCCCTCAACCTCGCCATCGCCTGGGCGAAGCTGGAGCGCGCGGGGATCTTCATCGTCCTGTTCATGGTCTTCGTGCTGCCCTACGCGACCGGCATCGACCCGGTCGGCGCGGCGCTGGATGACGTTCTGCCCTGGGCGTTCCGCACCGTCTTCTGGCTGTCGGGTCACGACCTGGGCGGAGGAGCCGCCAGGGGATTGTAGCCTTTGCCGAATGAGGTCGTAGCCCTTCCACCGCCCGAAACCCTCCTGCTGCGGCTGGACGGGTTCGAGGGGCCGCTCGACCTGCTGCTGGAACTCGCCCGCGCGCAGAAGGTCGATCTGGCGAAGATTTCGATCCTGGCCCTGGTGGAGCAGTTCCTGGCGGTGATCGAGGGCGCGCGCCGTGTCCGGCTCGAACTGGCCGCCGACTGGCTGGTGATGGCGGCCTGGCTGGCCTGGCTGAAGTCCCGGCTGCTGGTCCCCTCCGACCCCGAGGAACTGGAGGCCGGCGAAGAAGCGGCCGAGGACCTCGCCGAACGGCTGCGTGCCCTGCAGGCGATCCGTACGGCGGCGGCCTGGCTGGGAAAGCGGCCGGTGCTGGGGCAGGACATCTTCGCCCGCGGGGCGCCCGAGGATCACACGGAAATCGACCGCTCCCGCCTGGTGGTCGACATCAACGCGCTGATGCGGGCCTATCTGACGGCGATTCGGCGCGGCACGAAGACGATCCCGTATCGGCCTCGGGCGCTGACGCTGTGGACGGTGCAGGATGCGTTGCAACGGCTGTCCTCCATGATCAAGGGCATTCCGGACTGGGCGGAGCTGGAACGGTTCCTGCCCGCCCACCTGGCCAACCCGACGGAGCGACGCGCCGCCCTGACCAGCACCCTGCTGGCGAGTCTGGAGATGGCACGGGACGGCCATGTGCGCCTGCACCAGGACCGCGATTTCGGCCCGATCCTGGTCCGGCGCGGCGGGGACCTGTTCAGCGCGGGTGACGCGCCCCCGACCGAGGGTTCCGCCGGGGAACCGGCATGATCGACTTGGCCTCCCGTTGCCCGTCCCGGCCGAGCTTACCCCGCCTCTATACGTCATGGCCGGGCTTGACCCGGCCACCCGCTCCCGGTCGGCGCCGCCACCCCGGATGACCGACACTCCCGACCCGCCCCCCGCTCCGGACGACGAAGCCATCCTGCGGCTGGCCGAGGCCATGGTCTTCTCCAGCGCCAACCCGGTCACCCCGCGCGCCCTGTCCCGCATCCTGCCCGAGGGCGTCGACTCCGACGCGGTCATCGACGCCCTCCGCGCCCGCTATGCCGGCCGGGGTGTCGAACTGGCCGAGGTCGCGGGCGGGGTGCAGTTCCGCACCGCGCTCGACCTGGCCCCGGCGCTGCGGAAGGTGATCGACGTGCCGCGCCGCCTGACCCGCGTGGCGATGGAGACCCTGGCCATCGTCGCCTACCACCAGCCCGTCACCCGCCCCGAGATCGAGCACATGCGCGGCACCAGCCTGTCGCAGCAGACCCTCGAAGCCTTACTGGAGAACAAGCTGATCTCCCCGGCGGGCCGCAAGGACGCACCGGGCCGCCCGACGCTGTGGGTCACGACGCCCGAGTTCCTGACCGCCTTCGGCCTGCCCGACATCCGCGCCTTGCCGCGGCGGGAGGACCTGTTCGTTGAACCACCCCGCCCCATGGGCGCCGCCGCCGCGAATGATGTTCGGCCCGTGGGGGACGGACCCGATGGGGGTCTCGCCACGCCAACCCCGGCTGGGGATGGACCCACCGGCGGTTCCCCCACGCCCCCCCTCCCCTGGAGGGAGGGGGCCGGGGGGCGGGGGGACAGCGGCACGGCCCGGGGGGCACCGACCCCTCCCCCCAACCCCCTCCCTCAAGGGGAGGGGGGGCGAACCGGAAACGACCCGGACCCCATGGCCCCCAAAGCCCCTGTTCCCAAAGCCCCTGTTCCCCCTGGGCCGGCTTCCTGCTAGCAAGCCCGCCGGAGGCCCAATCCAACCCATGTTCGATTTTTCCTGGTCCCAGATCATGCTGATCGGTGTGGTCGCCCTGGTGCTGATCGGTCCCAAGGACCTGCCGATCGCGCTGCGCGCCATCAGCAACCTGGTCAAGAAGGCCCGCTCCATGGCGGCCGAGTTCCATACCCATGTCGACGACCTGATGAAGGACGCCGACCTCAAGGGCGTGCGGGACCAGTTCAAGGACATCCGCAACTTCGACCTCCGCTCCGAGATCGAGAAGGCCGTCGACCCCGATCGCTCGATCCGGGATACCTTCAATTCCAACCCGCTCGACACGGCCAGCGGGACCAGCACGACCTCGGCCGCCGACACGACGCTGGAATCGGTGCTGAACGAAGCGCCCGCCGGCCCCGTCGTCCCGCCGCCCGACCCGACCCGCGCACACGCGCCCCCCTTCATCCCGCCCGGCCTGGTCACCCCGATCGAGCCACCAGCCGAACCCGCCGAACCACCGGCCTTCATCCCGCCCGCGCTGGTCCGGCAGGCCGCCGAACGCGCCGCCGCCAATCCCACCTGAAAGCAGAAGGCCGCCCGTGGCAAAACCCGCCGAAGAAGACCAAATCGACGACAAGCCCATGCCGCTCATGGACCATCTGGTCGAGCTGCGGACGCGGCTGATCTGGTCGTCCGTCGCGTTCGCCCTCTGCTTCGGCATCTCGTACTATTTCGCCGACGACATCTATTACTTCCTCGCCCGCCCGCTGGCCGAGATCCTTCGCAACCAGGGTCATGGCGAGCCGCAGCTCATCTACACCCAGCTCTACGAAGCCTTCTTCACCCGCATCAAGGTCGCCTTCTTCGGCGGCATGTTCCTGGGTTTCCCGGTGATCGCGACGCAGCTCTGGCTGTTCATCGCGCCAGGGCTGTACCGCAGCGAGAAGAACGCCTTCCTGCCATTCCTGCTGGCCACGCCCGTGCTGTTCTTCACCGGCGCCGCGCTCGCGTATTACTTCGTGTTCCCCCTGGCCTGGGAATTCTTCGCGAGCTTCCAGTCATCCACCGGCGGCGGCGGCGTGCCGATCGCCCTGCTGCCCAAGGTCAGCGAATATCTCGACCTTGTGATGAAGATGATCTTCGCCTTCGGCCTGACGTTCGAGCTTCCGGTCGCCCTGACCCTGATGGCCAAGGTCGGCATCGTCAGCTCCGCCGCGCTGAAGCGCGTCCGCCGCTATGCCTATGTCGGCATGTTCGTCGTGGCGGCCATCATGGCCCCGCCCGACGTGATCAGCCAGGTCGCCCTCGCGGTGCCGCTGATCGCACTGTACGAAATCTCGATCGTCGCCGCGGGCTTCGTGGAACCGAAGCCCGTGGTCGAGGAAGATGACGAACCCGAGGAGGAGAAGAAATCCGATGCATGACATCCGCGCCATCCGCACAGATGCCGCCGCCTTCGACGCGGCCCTAATCCGTCGCGGAATGCAGCCGGTGTCGTCGGATATCCTGACCCGTGACGCCGAACGCCGAACCGCGCAGACCGCGCTGCAGGAAAAGCAGGCCCGCCGGAACGCACTGGCCCGCGAAATCGGCCAAGGCAAGCGCACCGGCGCCGACACTGCTGCCCTGGAAGCCGAAGCCACCAGCCTGCGGGGTGAGATGGAGGGGCTGGAAAAGCGCGCCGCCGACCTCGACGCCGCGATCAAGGGCGTGCTCGAATCCCTGCCCAACATCCTGGACCCGGAGGTCCCGGACGGCCCGGACGAAACCGCCAACAAGGTCCTGTCCCAGTTCAGCAAGCCGCGCGACCTGAACTTCATGCCCCGCCAGCACTTCGAACTCGGTGAGGCGCTCGGCATGATGGACTTCGCCACCGCCGCCAAGCTGGCCGGCGCGCGCTTCACCGTCCTGCGCGGCCCCCTCGCCCGGCTGGAACGCGCCCTGGGCCAGTTCATGCTGGACATCCATAGCCAGCACCACGGCTATACCGAGCTGGTGGTCCCATCCCTGGTCAACGACGCCACCGTCTACGGCACCGGCCAGTTGCCCAAGTTCGCGGAAGATCTGTTCCGCACCACCGACGGCCGCTGGCTGATCCCCACCGCCGAGGTGCCCCTGACCAACACCGTCGCCGGCGAAATCCTGGCCGAAAAGCAACTGCCGCTGCGGATGACCGCCCTGACCGACTGCTACCGGTCCGAGGCAGGGTCGGCCGGCCGCGACACCCGCGGCATGCTGCGCCAGCACCAGTTCCGTAAGGTCGAGCTTGTCTCCATCGTCCATCCCGACGAGTCGGCCGCCGAACTCGAACGCATGACCCGCTCCGCCGAGACCATCCTGGAAATGCTCGGCCTTCCCTATCGCCGCATGCTGTTGTCTTCGGGCGATACCGGCTTCGGCGCCGTGCGGACGCATGACCTGGAGGTCTGGCTGCCCGGCCAGCAGGCCTGGCGGGAAATCTCCTCCTGCTCCAACTGCCGCGACTTCCAGGCTCGGCGTATGAACGCTCGGTTCCGCGGCGGCGTGGACGGCAAGACCGTGGCGCATGTGCATACGCTGAACGGCTCGGGCGTCGCGGTCGGGCGGGCGATGATCGCGGTGATGGAAAACCACCAGCAGGCCGACGGCTCGATCCTGCTGCCCGAGGTGCTGTGGCCGTACATGGGTGGGATGGACCGGATCGGGGTTTAGGGCGCGCTTGATCCTAGCACGCCCCCTGGCTATCTATGTTGATAGCCAGGAAAACCCAGCCGCATGGCCACCGAGCAAATCCTCCTCCGTCTTCCCGACCACCTCGTGCGGCGCTTCAAGCGCGCGGTCCCGGTGCGGGAACGCAGCGCCTTCGTCGGCCGCCTGCTGATCGAGGCCCTGCCGCCGGACAACGCCGATGACGATCCCCTGTATCGCGCGGCTCTGCTGGTGGAGGCCGATGAAGCCCTGAACGCCGAGATGGCGGAATGGGAGGATGCGACGCGCGCGGACGGGCTAGATACACCGCCCCGGCTTCCATAGGTGGCCCCCGCGATTACCCGCGGGTCGATCTGGTGGGTCAACCTTGATCCCACCGTCGGAGGGGAAATCCAGAAGACCCGCCCGGCGGTCGTGATCGGAGCCGACGCCCTGAACCGGGTCCGCCGCACGATCGTCATCGTGCCATTGTCGACCGGCCCTACGCCCAGGCCCCCGTTGACGGTCCCGGTGCCCTCGGCCGGGAGCCGGTCGGTCGCGGTCTGCGATCAGCTTCGCGCCGTGGATCGGACGCGGCTGACCGGGGCGCTGGGGAACCTGTCCTCGGAAGACCTGCGCGCGGTCGAGGATGGGGTGCGCGCGGTCCTGCAACTGTAGCGGTCGACCCGGATCACGCCACCCGGGAAGCCGCCCGCGCCTCCGCCAGCCCCCAGCCCAGGATCAGGAAGAACCACCCTCCCATCGGGATCGAGGTGAACCCGTTCGCCGCCTGCACCGGCCACATCTGCACGGCCAGGGACGCGAACAGCCCCACCCGCAGCGGGGCGGGCCGGGACCAGACTCCGCGCCACAGGGGCATCAGCCAGGCCCCCATCATCAGGCTGAACAGCCCCAGGCCAATGAACCCGCCATCATCCAGCGCCTGGAGGTAGATATTGTGCGGATGCACCCAGCAGATGATGGCCCCCCCGCCATCCGGCTGCTTGCCGTCGACGCTGGGGCGGAAGTTCTCGGGCATCGGGCAGCCGGTGCCAAACCCGTCATGCCCCATGCCGGTGACCGGGTTGTTCACCCCCACCGACCAGGCCCGCGTATAAAGCTGCCCGTAATGGGCCGAGGCGAAATTGGCCATCTGATTGCCGAACTTGACCACCAGCCGCTGATAGGCGTCCGGCGCCACGACCGGTGACGCCGCCAGCATCAGCCCCGTCATCACCGCGGCCACCAGGACCGGCACCCGCAACCGCCGCATCAGCACACCCGCCACCAGCAGGCTGCCGAAGGCGACCAGCAGGGGCATCCTCTGCCCGATCAGCACGATGACCACCATCCCGCCGATCAGCAGCCCGCCACCCGCCAGCGTCCCCTTCACCCCCGGCCTCGCCATCAAGGCGGCAACCGCCGGCAGCAGCGTGGGCATCAGCAGGCGGGCCAGCGGCGGACCAGCGCGAGGCCGGCCAAACGGACCGGTCAGCTCCCCATCTGGATAGCGCGGCCAGCCATAGGTGTTCCGCCCGAAGGTGAACTGGAACAGGCACTGGAACGCGATATAGGCGGCCGAGGCTGCCATCACCCCGTACAGCCAGCGGCGGGCGGAATCGGCGCGCAGGACGCAGTGCTCCATGGCCGCGATCAGGATGATGAAGCGGATGGTCAGCAGCGCCTGGGTCAGGGACTTCACGCCCCCCTCCCCCAGATGCAGCGCGGGGATGGGGGTGGAGCAGACGACCTGCCAGACCCACCAGGCCAGCGCGAAGGGCAGCCAGCCGGTCCGCAGCCAGGACCAGTCCCGCGTCACGGCGGATCGGCCCAAAAACCCGAGTCCGATCAGCGCGATCGAGACCTCGGCCAGGGCACGGGTGTGCATCAGCAAAACCGGAGTCAGCAGCAGGCTGACCAGCATGACCCGGTCCAGCCGTTGCAGGCTTTCCGGGGATCGGAGGGTGGAAACGATCATCGCCCCGGTTCGTGCCAGCGCCCCGGCCCGACCGCAAGCCGTATCAGTGATGCGCCCGGGGCCGTGGCGGCACCCCCGCGCGTCCATGACCAATCACCCCCACGTGTCCATCACACGACGCATCCGCCGCAGCGCCGCCCAGGCCTCCCGCCGAGCGACAGGCTGGCGCAGAGCGGTGGCGGGGAACGGGAGGAGCAGGGCCTCGATCGGATCTGCCAGCCCGGGGATCGGACAGGCGACCTTGCGGGCACCGCCCTGGGCGCCACTGGCGCGCGGCCGCGTGCCGATCACCGCCCGGACCGCCTGCGGCCCGGTCAGCACCAGGCAGGCCGGCTGGACCAGGCTGATCAGCCGGTGCAGGAACGGCAGGCAGGCCGTGACCTCGGCCGTCGTCGCGGGCCGTCCGCCCGGCGGCCGCCAGGGCAGCAGAGGGGTCAGCAGCAGCAACCCCCGATCCAGCCCCGCGCTGCCCAGCAGCATGTCCAGGAACTGCCCGTCCTTCCCGGCGAAGGGCATGCCGGAGCGGTCCTCATCGGCATTGGGCGGGTCCCCGATCACCAGGATCGGCGCCGAGGCCTCCCCCGTCGCGAAGACCAGGTTCGTCGCGGTATCGCGCAGCGGGCAGCCATCAAACGCAGCGATCGCGGTCCGCAGCGCCTCCAGCGAGTCCGCCGCTTCAGCCGCGATCCGGGCCCGTTCCGACGCGGGCACCACAACCGCCGGCGCGGCCTGGGCCGAGGCCGGAGCACGGACCATCGGCGCCGCGGCGGGGCGGGGCGCGCGCAGGCGATCGACCGGCGCCTCATCCAGCGCCTCATCGGCGCCCCATTCCATCTGGAGGCGCAGCAGACCGTATGCGTCCATGGTCCACCCTGGATGGTTCGACGAGCCGGTAACCTCCCCACCCGCCCCCGCCCTGTCAACGAGTTCCCGCGACCCCCGGCAAACGCATTCCCCGTTGCCCACCCAAGCCAATCGTGGGAAACGCCCGCCTCACGGGACGGGAACCACCCACCCGCGCGGGACCGAGGGAGGCAGCATCATGGTTACCGAAACACCCGGGGACACCGAGACCTGGGACGAGATCACCCGCCGCGTGCTCAAGCGCCACAAGGTCGACCTGGTGACCTATGTCCCCGACAACGTCCTTCGCCCCCTGATCGAGGGCATCCACGCCGATCCGTTCTTCACCGCCTTCGCCGTGACGCGGGAAGAAGAGGGTATGGGCATCCTGTCCGGGGCCTGGATGGCCGGCCGAAGGGGCATCCTGCTGATGCAGACCTCGGGCTTCGCCACCCTGCCGAACGTGCTGGCCTCGCTCCCAATGGCCTTCCACATCCCGACCCTGATGATGGTCAGCGAACGCGGCACCCTGGGCGAGTTCAACATCGGCCAGACCCTGGTGGGCCGCACGATGCGCCCCGTGCTCGATTCGCTGGCGGTGGAGCACTACACGATGACCCGCCTCGATGAGGCCGAGTTCATCCTCGACCGCTCCATCGTGCAGGCGATGGCCACCCAGTCCCCGGTCTGCTTCATCCTTTCGCCGCTGCTGACCGGCGGCAAGAAGTTCGAGAAATAGGAGGACAGGCCATGGCATTTTCCCCCAATCAGCCTGTCACCCGCGACCAGGCCAAGGTGATGAACCGCTTCGACATCACCAAGCGGATGGTTGCCCTGCTGCGGCAGGAAGAAGCCGTCATTGGCGGCATCGGCTACACCAATTTCGACCTCTGGGCCGCCGAACGCCGGCCGCAGAACTTCTACATGCTCGGCAGCATGGGCCTCGCCGTTCCCATCGCGCTCGGCGTCGCGCTGGCGCAGCCGCAACGCAAGGTGATCGCGCTGGAAGGCGATGGCTCGCTCCTGATGCAGTTGGGCTGCCTCGGCACCGTGGCCGCGCGAGCGCAGAAGAACCTGGCGATCGTCATCATGGACAACGGCGCCTATCAGATCACCGGCGGGCAGAAGACGGTCACCGACCAGTGCGTGGACCTCGTGGCGGTCGCCAAGGCCTCGGGCCTGGCGCAATCGGCCTGGGCCGCGGATGAAAGCGCGTTCGAGGAGCTGATCAGCCTGTCGCTGAAGGAAGACGGCCCCTGGCTGATCGGCTGCCGGATCGACAACGCCAAGCCGGCGGATACGACCGAGCGCGACCCGCCGAAGCTGAAGGACCAGTTCATGCGCGGCCTGGGCGTGCGGAAGTAGAACGCGTCCCACGCATTCCACCTATCCGCGTGGCAAGGGGCCGGGGGCGCCGTCAGGTGGCCTCCGCTGCGTTTGGTCCACGCGGCAAGATACTGAAACATCTCACGAACCCGGGAGGCCGCATACCATGGCCAACCCGGGTCAGAACACAGCATGACGGCTGGCATGGGGTGGGGGTGAACCCGACCCACGGCCTCAACCATTGCCATCCAGGCCGGCTCATGCTTCTTCCCGCCGATTGGAGGATGCCACCCGATGAGTGATTACGTTTCCGGCCGCCACTTTCTGCAAACCCCCGGGCCCACGAATGTGCCCGAACGGGTTCTGCGCGCCATGGATCGGAATGCCATCAACCACCGAGGTCCCGAGTTCGCTGCCCTTGGCAAGAGCGTCATCTGCAAGCTGCGGCAGATCTTCCAGACCTCGTCGGCGCTGATCGGGATCTTCCCGTCGTCCGGCACCGGTGCCTGGGAAGCGGCGTTCGTCAACACGCTGAAGCCCGGCGACACCATCCTGACCTGCCGCACCGGCCAGTTCGCCCATCTGTGGGAACAGATGGCCGCGAAGATGGGCCTGGAAGTCATCGCGATCGACACCGACTGGCGCCACGGCGTGGACGCCGCCGCGATCGGGGACGCGCTGGGCGCCGACCGTGACCGCCGGATCAAGGCCGTCTGCGTCGTGCACAGTGAGACGTCGACAAGCTGCCTGTCCGACGTCGCCGCCGTCCGCGCCGCGATGAACCGCGTGGGCCACCCGGCGATGCTGATGGTCGACGCGATCTCCTCGCTCGCCTGCGCCGACTTCCGGCATGACGAATGGGGCGTGGACGTGACCATTGCCGGCTCGCAAAAGGGCCTGATGGTGCCGCCGGGCCTGTCGTTCACCGCGATCAGCGACAAGGCGCTGGCCGTCGCGCGCGTCAACACGACCACCCACCGCAGCTATTGGGACTGGGAGCCTCTGGTCGCCGCGAACCAGACCGGGTTCTTCCCCTATACCCCGGCGATCAACCTGCTGTTCGCGCTGGATGCGGCGCTGGACATGCTGATCGAGGAAGGGATGGCGAATGTCTGCGCCCGCCACGAACGCTATGCCGAGGCAACCAGGCGTGCCGTCCGGGCCTGGGGGCTGGAGCTGCAATGCGCCGACCCAAAGGCCTATGCCCCGGGCGTGACCGCGATCCGTGTGCCGGAAGGCCACAGCGCGGACAAGCTGCGCGACGTGATCCTGACGAAGTTCAACATGAGCCTGGGCAACGGCCTGGGTCGTGTGAACGACATCGTCTTCCGCATCGGCCACATGGGCGACCTGAGCCCGCTGCAACTGACCGGCACTCTGACGGGGGTCGAGATGGGCATGCGGATCGCCGGCATTCCGCACAAGTCGGGCGGCGTGCAGGCGGCGATGGATTACCTGGCCGGCAACGCCTGAGTCAAAACGGCCCCTTCCGCCATCCCGTCGTGGCGGCCCCTCGGGTCCGGCGAAGAGCCGGCCCGAGGACAGGCTCCGGCCTGCCATCCACGACTTGGCTGTCGGCAACAAGGAAAAGTCGTAGGTCCCGGGCCTTCGCCCGGGATGACGTGGTGGTTACGACCCGGGTCGGCGGCACAGCCGGTTTCTGACTGCGCCGCCGCCACGTCGTTATTCCGCCGCAGCAGCTTCTGGCACCCCAAGCTCCATTAGCCGCGGCGCAACCTCCCGCCCGAACAGCCGGATGTTGTCCATCGAGTCCCGATGCGACAAATCCCCGCCCTGCCCGAAGAACAGCAGGTGCCCCACCCCGCCCATCCGCGCATTGAACGCCTTCAACTGGTTGAACACGTCATCCGGCGTCCCGGCGAACACCGTCTCCGTGTCCATGAACTGCTGCACGGTCGCGGTGCGGTGGTTGATCTGTTCCCCGTTCCGGTCGGTCACGATGCGGTTCGCCCGCTGGCCCGCCTTCAGGATCGCCACGTTCGCGCCGATCGAGTTATAGCCAGGCGGATTCGTGAACGGTTCATGCACCACCGGTGCCGTCCGCACGTAGTCGGCGATCTGGTCGGCGCGCCGCAGCCCTTCCTCCCGCGTGTTGCCCACGCCGATGATGGCGGCATAGGCGAACCGGTCCGGCCCGGCCTCCCATCCCAGTTCCCGGGCGCGCTTGCGATAGGCGTCGTACATCGGCTTGGCGAGGCCGCCCGACAGTAGCGTCCCCACCACATGCCCGCGTTCGGCGGCCATGGTGCCGGTTTCCACGCTCATGCCCGTCATCCACACCGGCGGAGTCGGCTGCTGGATCGGGCGCGGCCAGATGTTGACGTTGCGGTAATGGAAATACTCGCCCTCCCAACTGAACGGGCCGGAGGTCGTCGACATCGCCTTCAGGATCAGGTCATGCGCTTCCCAGTACCGCCGCATCAGGCGCGCGGGGTTGGAGTTGGCGGGCGCGATCTCATACGGCGCGCCCTTGACCAGGCCCATCTCCAGCCGCCCGTCGGACAGGCAGTCGAGCCAGGCCATCTCCTCGGCCACGCGGACCGGATCGGGGCGGTTGGCGATCGGATTGCCCAATGTCAGCAGGCGGGACCGGGTGGTCTGGCGCGCGATCACGGCCAAAGCCATCGGCACCGAGACGGTCATGCAGGTGGCCGTGCTGTGATGCTCGTTCACCATGATGTCGATGCCGGCTTCGTCGCAGGCCATGAACTCATCAAGGTAACGGTTCAGCAGCTTGCCGGCCTCAACCGGATCGAGGTTCTCATTCGGAAAATTCACCCGCAACGAGCCCCGATCGAGGCCCTTTTTCCAGGCCGGGTGATAGGCCATCTCGGAGAAATACCAGGTGCGCATCGCAAGGCTCCTGTCGATCAGAGTGTGGCGGCGAAGGCTTCGACGTGTTCGGCGAAGGCGTCGGGCTGTTCCCAATGCGGGTAGTGGCCGGCGCGGGGGATCGTTTCCAGGGTGGAACCGACAATGCCGTCCTTCCACCCCTTGGCATAGGACAGCGAAACGATGCCGTCCTGTTCCCCCCACAGCAGCCGCGTCGGAAGGTCGATCCGGTGCAGCCAGCGGTGCAGACGCGGATTGTGCATGTAGGGTTTCCAGCCGAACAGGGCCAAGGCCTCCCGCCCGCGGGCAATCGCCGCGAGGTCGGTGTCCGGCAGGCTGGCATAATCGATGCCGCCCTTGGCGGGATCGGCCCAGGCGAGGCTCATGAACTCCGCCCGCGTGATGCCGTGCATATCGACAATGTCACGATCCAGCACGCCGCCGACCTTGATCCCCAGAGGATCGGCCAGCACCAAACCAGCAAAGCGCGCCGTGTTACGGACGGCCATTTCGGTCGCGATCCAACCACCGAAGCAGTTGCCCGCCAGGATGGCGCCCCGCAAATTCAGATCATTGGCGAGATCGAGATAAAGATAGGCCAGATCATCAACCGTGCCGATCCAGTCGGGCAGCTCCGAGCCGCCGAAGCCGGGATGATGCGGTGCGATCACGCGAAACGATCGCGCCAGACGCTCGATCCAGCCGCGGGAGGGCTGCAAGCCCTCGCCCGGATGCAGGAACAGCAACGGACGCCCCTGCCCGTGTTCCTCGATCTCGAGCCTGACGCCCGAAACAGTGAGCATTTGGCTCATGACGTCCTCCGTTCTGTTCGGACCGGAGTGTAGGCACTTGGCCAGCGGGCGCAACAGGCGCCGGGGTTCCGCCCCAGACCCCGGCAGGGGCGCTGCCCCTGCACCCCGCTAAGGGCGGAGCCCTTAGAACCCATTGGTTGGGGGGAATACGGGAGGGGCTGAGGTGCTGTGCGCAGCAGCACCTCAGCCCCTCCCGTATTCCCCCCAGCGGAGTGGTTCCAAGGGCGCTGCCCTTGGTGGGGGTTCAGGGGGCAAAGCCCCCTGATGGGGTCCGGGGCAAAGCCCCGCCCTTACTCCGCCGCCGCCGCGCGAGACGCCTGAGCACCCAACGAGAAGCCCTCATACCCATTGGCCGCGATCGTTGCGCATTCTTCCCGATAGCGTCCTACGCCGCCGATATAGGGCATGAACACGCGCGGTTTGCCCTCGATGTTGGCCCCCATGTACCAGGACGCCGCGTTCGGGTACAGTGTCTTGTAGGCGGTCTTGTTGACGTGCTCGACCCAGGCGTCCTGGGCTTCGCGCGTCGCCTCGATCGTCGCGAGCTGGCGCGACTTCATGTGTGCCATGCAGTCGGTGATCCAGTCGACATGCTGCTCGATCGAAACCATCATGTTGGACAGCACGGACGGGCTGCCCGGGCCGGTGATCATGAACAGGTTGGGGAACCCCGCGCTCATGAGCCCCAGATAGGTCCGCGGGCCCGCTTCCCATTCCGCCGCCAGCTTCAGGCCATCGCGTCCGGTGATATCGACCGCGGTCAGCGCGCCGGTCATGGCATCGAAGCCGGTGGCATAGACCATGACGTCGAACTTGTATTCCTGTCCGCCGGTGATCAGCCCGTCGGGGGTGATTTCGTCAATCGGGGCGTTACGGATATCGACCAGGTGCACATGCGGCTGGTTGTAGGTCTGGTAGTATTCCGTATCGACGCAGATCCGCTTCGTGCCGATCGGATGGTTCTTCGGCGCCAGAAGTTCGGCCGTCTTCGGGTCCTTGACGATCGATCGGATCTGCCCGCGCACGAACTCCGCCGCCTGGTCGTTGGACGCCTGATTCAGCACCAGGTCGTTGAACACCGCCATGAAGGTGGTGCCGCCGCTCTGCCAGCGTTCCTCGAACATCTTCTGGCGGGTGGCGTCATCGACTTCCATCGCGCCGATGTCGTTCGGATTCGCCAGCACGCCGTTGCGGGTCTGCCGAGCCTCATCGCGGCGGGTCGGGTAGACGTCCTTCCAGGACTGGGCATAGGCATCCGACATCGGACCGTTGCGCGACGGGATCGAGAAATTGGGCGTCCGCTGAAACACCCAGACATCCTTCGCCTGCTTGGCGATGACCGGGATCGCCTGGATGGCGGAAGACCCGGTGCCGATCACGCCCACGGTCTTGCCGGTGAAGTCCACCGGGTCATGCGGCCAGTGGCCGGTGTGGTAGACGTCGCCCTTGAAGCTGTCGCCGCCCTTGAAGTTCGGCTTGCGCGCCGCCGACAGGCAGCCCGACGCCATCACGAAATACTGCGCCGAGACGACATCGCCCGCGCTGGTCCGCACCGTCCACCGGTCCGATCCGGCATCGAAGCTGGCGTCGGTCACCTTGGTGTTGAACTGCATGTCGCGGCGCAGGTCGAAGCGGTCGGCGACATGGTTCGCGTAGCGCAGGATTTCGGGCTGGGAGGCGAAGAGCTCGCTCCATTTCCATTCCTGCTCCAGTTCCTTCGAGAACGAGTAGGAATACTGCATGCTTTCCACGTCGCAGCGCGCGCCGGGATAGCGGTTCCAGTACCATGTGCCGCCGACGCCGGACGCCGAGTCATAGACCCGCGCCGTCAGCCCCATGCCGCGCAATTTGTGCAGCAAATACATGCCGGCGAAACCGGCCCCGACAATCACGACATCATAGGCGGCGTTCTTCGGCGATGCGTCAGCCATGGGGGCTCCTTCGGTATTCTTGCTATTGGGCGGTCGATAAACACATGGGCAAAAAAGTCAACTGATCGGTAGGTTTTCAGACCTCGGGATTGACTGGACGCGGGCGGCTGCCTCGGCGACCCTGCGCGCCCGTTACCGACCAGGCTGAACCGTGTCCTTTTCCGAGATTGAAGCCGCCGAAGCGCTGTTGCTGGCAGGGCGGGCCGCCGACGCGGCTGCGGCCTGCCGGGACGTTCTGGCGCGGACAGTCGACGACGCGGCGGCGCTGGGTCTGCTCGGCCGCAGCCTGATCGCCCAGGGAAGGCGGGTCGAGGGGATCGCGATGCTGGCCGCCATCGACGCGCCCGACGCCCCCGCGCGCGTGATCCTGGCCGAGACCCTGCTGGCGGTGGGTCTGCCGGCCGAGGCGGAAATCCACGCCCGCGCCGCCATGGACGCGCATCCTGCCGCCGAACCCGTCCTGGCCCGAGCCAGGCTGGCGCAGGGCAAGACCGCGCTGGTGTCCGGATTGGCCGAACCGCGGACCTCCGCCGCGGCCGAGACCCATCTGCTGGCCGGCAACACCCATCTGCTGGCCGGTCGGCTGGACGATGCCGCCCTCGCCTATCGGCAGGCGCTGATTGAAACCCCGGACTTCCCCCCGGCGCTCGGGAACCTCGGGAACGTACTGACGGCGCGGGGGGAACTGACGGAGGCATTGGACCTGTATCGCACCGCGCTCGACCTCGACCCGGACAACGCGGAGATCGGGTTCGCCTTCAGCCTCGCGCTGCTGCTGGGCGGGGACTTCGCGGAGGGCTGGCGCTGGCACGAATGCCGACGGCGCACCATCGGCCTGCGCTGGAACTACGATCGCCACCCGGGCCTGCCGCAATGGCGCGACGGCATGGACCTGACCGGGAGGCGCGTGCTGGTGATGGCCGAACAGGGGCGCGGGGACATGATCCAGTTCGCCCGCCTGGTGCCCCTGCTGGCGGAAACGGCCGCCCACATCGTGCTGGAACTGCCGCGGCCCCTGCATCGCCTGTTCGAGGGCATGCCAGGCGTCGCCCACCTGATCGACCGCGACGCGCCCGCCACGGATTGCGACATTGCCTGCCCACTGCTCAGCCTGCCGCGCGTCCTGGGGCTGACGCTGGATACGATCCCTCCGCCACTGCTGATGCAGCGCGAGGACCTGCGCGCCCAATGGGGTGCCTGGATCGGTGAACCGGATGGCACCAAGCGCATCGGGCTCGTCGTCTCGGGGGAATCTCGGCATCCGAATGACGCGATGCGCTCGATCCCACTGGACCTTCTGCGTCCGGTGCTGGACCTGCCGCACCGGTTCATCCTGTTGCAGACGGAACTACGTGACACGGATCGGGACACGCGCGACAGCCTGGAAGGATTGCGCTGGCCGGGCGCGGCACTGACCGACTTCGCCGATACGGCGGCATTGATGTCGCATCTCGACCTGGTGATCAGCGTCGACACCGCCGCCGCCCATCTGGCTGGATCGGTCGGCGTGCCAACCTGGCTGCTGCTGCCGCACGCCCCCGATCACCGCTGGATGCTGGCCCGCGCCGACAGCCCCTGGTATCCGTCCATGCGCCTGTATCGACAGCAGGAGCGGGGCGCGTGGGACGGCGTGATCGCCCGGATCAGAAACGACCTTCTGGGCCAATAGCCGCTCCACCGCCGGTTTGGTGCCCGCCCGAGCGCGTGTTAGCGTGCGCGAAACCGACATAGCGGAGCCAAGAAATGCGTCAGATGGTGATGGTGGGATTCCTGCAGGCTCAGAACTGCACGACCTTGGCGAGCGCCTGGCGCCATCCGGAGGCGCGGACCGACTTCACCACCGCCGCCTATTACCAGAAGATCGGCCAGGTGCTGGAGGAAGGGAAGTTCCAGCTTGCCTTCTTCGACGATCGCCTCGCGATGCCCGACATCTATGGCGGCAACCCGGCGGAGGTCGTGGCGAACGGCGTGCGCGTGGTCAAGCTGGACCCGGTCGCGGCGATGATGGCGATGGGCTTCGGCACGAAGTATCTCGGCGTCGGCTCCACCGCTTCGACCACCTATTACGAGCCCTTCGACGTGGCCCGCCGCTTCCAGACCGTCGATCACATGATCGGCGGGCGCGCGGCGTGGAACGTCGTCACCTCGGTGAACGATGGTGAGGCGCATAATATGGGCCGAGCGGTGCATATGGAACATGACGCGCGGTATGACCGGGCGGATGAGTTCATGGAGATCGTGCTGCGCTGCTGGGATGCGTGGGACGACGATGCGCTGGTGGTCGACAAGAGCTCGGGCCTGTTCGCGCATCCGGAGAAGGTGCATCGGCTGGAATACAAGGGGAAGTATTTGAATTCCTCGGGCACCTTCACGGTGCCGCGTTCGCCGCAGGGCCATCCGGTGGTGATCCAGGCGGGGTCCAGCCCGCGCGGAAAGATCTTCTCGGCGCGCTGGGCGGAAACCGTGTTCGTTGCCTATCCGGACCTGGAGGATGGCAAGAAGCAATACGCCGAGTTCAAGGCCGCCGTTGCCTCCCACGGCCGTGATCCCGATCTGTGCACCGTCAATACGATCGCCTATCCGGTCGTGGCGGAAACCCGGATGGAGGCGGAGGACAAGATGGCGCTGATCGACACCCTGTACAAGGAGGTCGACGGCCTGTCCCTGCTGTCCGAGGCGTTGAACTACGACTTCAAGCGCAAGGCGCTGGATGAGCCATTCAGCAGTGACGAACTCGACGGCATGTCCGGGATGCAGGCGATGCGGAACCGGGTGATGCAGGTGATCGGGCGCAACCCGACGCCGCGCGACTTCCTGGAAGTGACCCGGCGCGGGCGCCCTCGGGAAGCGATCGTCGGCAGCGGCAAGGATGTCGCGGATCATCTGGAGAAGTGGTTCGTCGAGCGGGCCTGCGACGGCTATGTCGTCGGCGGCACGCACACGCCGGGCACGTTCGAGGATTTCGTGAAGTACGCGATCCCGGAACTGCAGAAGCGTGGCCTGTACCGGAAGGAATACGCCGGGGCGACGCTGCGGGAGAATCTGGGGCTGTCGCGCATGACAAAGAAGGAATGGGGTCTGGCCTGAGCCCCCCGTCATGCCAAGCAAGACGGTCCTGATCGCCGGCGCGACTGGCCTGGTGGGCTATGCGGCGCTGAAGCATTTCGGCGCCGAAGCGGACACGCGGGTGATCGCGCTGTCGCGCCGCGTGCCGCATGACCTGCATGGGGCGGCGCATATCCCGCTCGACCTGACGGACCCGGCCGCGTGCGAGGCGGCGGCCGGGGTGTTTGGGGATGTCACGCATCTTGTCTAGCGGCGTTGTTCGAGTTGCCGGGGCTGGTCGATGGCTGGCGCAACCAGGCGCAGATCGAGACGAACGACCGGATGCTGCGGAACCTGCTGGAACCGCTGGTCCGGGCGGCGCCGGGGTTGCGGCATGTGACCCTGCTGCAAGGGACCAAGGCCTACGGCGTGCATGTCCGCCCGATCACCGTGCCGGCGCGGGAAGGCCGGTCGGAGATGCGGGAGCAGCCGAATTTCTACTGGAACCAGGAGGACTATCTGCGGGAGAGGCAGCCTGGCTCGTCCTGGCACTTCTCCATCCTGCGTCCCGTCCTGATCGTGGGGGAGGCGATTGGCGGCGCCATGAACCTGATACCGGCTTTGGGCGTGCATGCCGCGCTGATGCGGGAGAAGGGGACCGCCCTGCCCTATCCCGGTGGCGGGCCTCGGGTGAGCCAGGCGGTGGATGCCGATCTGCTCGCCCGCGCCATTGCCTGGGCGGGGGATGCGCCGGCGGCGCGGAATGAGGTGTTCAACGTCACCAACGGCGATGTCTTCGTGTGGGAGAATGTCTGGCCGGCGGTCGCCGACGCGCTGGGGATGCGAGGGGATGCACGGGAACCATTTTCATTGCGCACGCATCTGTCGCCCGAGGGGATCGCGGCCTGGGATGCCCTGCGGGTGCGCCATGGGCTGTCGTCGCCCGGGCTGGAGGATTTCGTCGGCCTGTCGCTGGAATATGCCGATTACCAGATGCGGTATGGGCAGGATGCGGCGGGACCAGCGTCGTTCGTGTCGACCGTGAAGATCATGCAGGCGGGGTTCACCGAGGTGATGGATACCGAGGCGATGTTCCGCAAGTGGTTCGCGGTGTATCGGGATCGGGGGTGGTTGCCGCCGATGCGGTAGCTACCCCACGAACCCCGGCAGATCCCCCATCCCGTCCCGCGTCACCGCCAGCGCCTTGAACAGCCGCCCCATCCGGTTCGGTTCGCCCAGCCGGCGGGCGGACTCCATGATCGCGGATGCCTCGGCCGGCGGGCGCCCCTGGGCCAACCGGTTGGCGCGCTGAAACAGGCCCAGGCGCGCGAGGAACAGGCCCTGCGGCACCGGACCATGTGTCGCCGCGCCG
Organism: Acetobacteraceae bacterium UBA6159; assembly: GCA_002422345.1. Taxonomy (GTDB): domain Bacteria; phylum Pseudomonadota; class Alphaproteobacteria; order Acetobacterales; family Acetobacteraceae; genus Rhodopila. Next base: position 11,252 of record DIUL01000087.1, on the reverse strand, counting down.
CCAGCCCGCGCCGCAACGGCGAAGGCGGCGAAATCGACATGCGCGGTCAGGTCGGCGGTCCCGGCGGGAGACAGCGGATCGACCGGCACCCCACCCGACAGCGCCTGAAGGCTCTCGCCGGGGGCGCTGTGCTCGGGGCCGTAGTCGAGGAACAGGGCCGCACCCGGCGCCCGCGCCAGCCGGCCCGCCACCATTGCGGCGATGGCCGCGGCGGCGTCCGACCGTTCGACGATCGCGCCCTCGGGCAGCGGTTCGGGCCACGGGAGAATGTCCGCCGGTTGTTCGGCAAAGCCCTCCGGCCCGACGAAGCGTTCGGCCCAGCCATCGCCCCGGCGGACGAACTGGCGGATCGGCAGGGCATCCAGGAATTCATTGGCCAGCAGGATGAAGGGGCCGTCCGGCACGTCCTCCAGCCGGTCGTGCCAGTGGGCATCGGGCACCGCCCCAGCCTGGATCGCGCGCAGGCGGGGGGAGGTTTCGACCAGATCGACCCGCACCGCATCCCCGAACTCCGGCATCGCCCGCCGGATCGCCCGCAGCGCATCGGCCATCAGGGTTCCGCGGCCGGGCCCGACCTCGATCAGCCGGACCGGGGCCGGTCGGCCGATCATCGTCCACATCACCGCGGACCAGAGGCCCAGGACCTCCCCGAAGACCTGGCTGATCTCGGGGGCGGTGGTGAAGTCGGCGAAGGGGTCGCGGGTCGCGTAATAGGCCGCGTTGGCCCGCGCCATGAAGGCGTCCAACCGCTCCATGTCAGGCGGCCGGACGCGCCCGGTGGATCAGCCAGACCCCGATCGCCAGCATGGGCACCGATAGAATCTGGCCCATGGTCGTGCCGAAGGCGAGGAACCCCAGGAAGGCATCCGGCTCCCGGAACATCTCCCCGATCATGCGGGCAATCGCGTAGCCGGCGAGGAACACGCCGGTCAGGAAGCCCGCGCGCTCGCGAATGCTGTCGCGCTGGACCAGGATGATCAGCAGGACGAACAGTTCCAGCCCCTCCAGCCCGGCCTGGTAAAGCTGGCTCGGGTGGCGGGGGAAAGGACCGGCATGCGGGAAGATCACCGCCCAGGGCAGGTCGGCCGAGGCGATCCGCCCCCACAGCTCCCCATTGATGAAATTGGCGATGCGGCCGAAGAACAGCCCGATCGGGGCCACAACGGCGATGCGGTCGGCGAAGCCCAGCAGGGGGATCGCGTTGCGGCGGCAGAACCAGAAGGTCGCGATGGCGACGCCCAGCATGCCGCCATGGAAGCTCATGCCGCCTTCCCAGACGGCGAAGATGTGCAGCGGCCGGTCCAGGAAGATCCCGAACTGGTAGAACAGCACGTAGCCGAGGCGCCCGCCGATGACGACGCCGAGCGTGGCCCAGGTGAGGAAGTCATCGACCTGCGTGGGCGTGGCGACCGCGGGGGTCTTCGCGACCAGCCGCCGCATCAACCGCCAGCCGATCACCAGCCCGGCGATATAGGCCAGCGCGTACCAGCGGATCGCCAGCGGACCGACCTGGAAGATGACCGGGTCGATCTGCGGGAACAGGAAGGCCGGAATCACGCGTAGATGTCGCCGCTGGCCAGGTAGTCCTGGACATAGCGCCGGATCCCGTCCTCCAGCGGCGTGAACTGGCCGTTGAACCCAACGCCCCGCAGCTTGTCCATCGAGGCCTGGGTGAAGGACTGGTACTGCCCGCGCAGCTTGTCCGGCATGGTGATGAACTCCACCCGCCGCGGCTGGCCCGCCGCGTCGCAGACCGCGTGCGCCAGGTCCAGGTAGGTGCGCGCCTGCCCGGTGCCGAGGTTGAACAGCCCGCTGACGGCCGGCTTGTCCATCAGCCAGAGCATCACATCGACCACATCGCCGACCCAGATGAAGTCTCGCGCCTGCTGCCCATCGGCCAGACCCGGCACGTCGGACTTGAACAGGCGGGCGGGGTTTCCCGCCGCGACCTCATCATGCTTGACCTTCACGACCGAGATCATGGATCCCTTGTGATACTCGTTCGGGCCGTAGACGTTGAAGAACTTCAGCCCCGCCCATTGCGGCGGGCGCTTCGACGCCTTGAGCAGATGGCGGATCACCAGCGTGTCGAAGGCGTGCTTGGTCCAGCCGTACAGGTTCAGGGGACGCAGCTTGTCCAGCGCGGCGATCGAAAATTCGTCCTCGAACCCTTCCGCCATCGCGCCGTAGGTCGCGGCCGAGGAGGCATAGACGAAGCGGGCGCCGCGGTCGGCGCACCAGTCCCATAGCTTGCGGGACAGTTCCACGTTGGTCGCCCATGTCAGGTCGCCGTCGCGGGCTGTGGTTTCGCTGATCGCCCCCATATGGAACACCATCTCGACCGGCGGATGGCGCGCCAGGAAGGCGTCCAGCTCCTCCGGCGCGACGATGCCCGCGGGGGGATGCTTGGCCAGGTTGCGCCATTTGTCGTCGGACCCGAGACGGTCGACCACGACGGTTTCCAGGCCGCGCCGCACCAGCGCCGCCTGAAGGTTGGAGCCGATGAAGCCGGCGCCGCCAGTTACGAGGATCATGGCAAGGGGTTATACGGACCCGGCTTGCCTGTTGAAAGCACGACGTTCCATCCAGGAGATCACCGATGGCCGACCGCCCCCGCATTTTCGACGACCTCGCCGGCGTGGCCGGAGGCGCGATCTCGGCCCTGGCCGGCCTGCGTGAGGAAGCCGAGGCCATGGTCAAGGCCCGCGTCGATGAGACGATCCGCCGGCTGGACCTGATCCGGCGGGATGAATTCGACGCGATCGCCGAACTCGCCGCCAATGCCCGGGCTGGCCAGGAAGCCGCCGAGGCACGCCTCGCGGAGGTCACGATGCGCCTTTCGGTGCTGGAGGCACGCTTGAGTGCGCTGGAAACCGCGCCCCGGCCTTCCGGTGACGGGCGCTGATATGACGGAGACGACGGGCCGCCTCGATCGCGGCGACGGCACCCATCTGGCCTGGGCGCGGGTGGAGGGGACCGGCCCGACCATCGTCTTCCTGCCTGGATTCCGCAGCGACATGGCGGGCGACAAGGCCACCAGCCTCGCGGCCTTCGCGGCCGAACGCGGGTTGGGGATGCTGCGCTTCGACTACTCCGGCCATGGGGCGAGCGACGGGGCGTTTACCGATGGCACCATCGGGGAATGGGCGGCGGACGCGCTGGCGGCGATCGACCGGCTGACGACGGGGAAGCTGATCCTGGTCGGATCATCGATGGGCGGCTGGATCGCGCTGCTGACGGCGCTGGCCCGCCCCGAGCGGGTCGCCGCCCTGGTCGGCATCGCCGCGGCCCCCGATTTCACCCAGCGCCTGATGTGGGACGCGATGGCACCGGCCGAACAGGCGACGCTCAAGCGCGACGGCATCCTGTACGTCCCTAGCCAATACGGCGAACCCACCCCGATCACGATGAAGCTGATCGAGGATGGGGCACAGCACCACGTCCTGACCGGTGAGCTTCGGATTGCGTGCCCCATCAGGCTGCTGCACGGCCAGGCGGACCCCGATGTGCCGTGGGAACTGGCGCTGACCATCGCCCAGCAGGCCGTCTCCACCGATGTCGAGGTGATCCTCATCAAGGACGGAGACCACCGGCTGTCTCGCCCCTCCGACCTGGCGCTGCTACGCCGGACGGTCGCCGCTCTCCTCGGCCAGGATGGCGCGTAGACCCTCGCGGTACGTCGGGTAGAGCCACTCGATCCCCAGAGCCGCCTTGGTCTGGCGGCTGGCGACCTTGCGGTTCTCGGCCCAGAAGCTGCGGGCCATGGGGGACATGGTAGGGAGAGCGGCCTCGAAGGCGACCTCCGGCGGCGGGGGGACGCCGAGCAGGCGGGCCGCCTCGGTGACCACGACGGCGCTTTCGGCGGGTTCGTCGTCGTTCAGGTTCAGGACACGCGTTCCCGGGGGACGGTCCTGGGACATGGCGGCCAGCACGGCGCGGGCGATGTCATCCCGATGGATCCGCCCAAACGCGTGTCCCGGCTTCACCATCCGTCGCGCTCGGCCTTCCCGCAGGTCGTCGAACATGGATCGAGTCGGGCCGTAGATGCCGGCGAGGCGGAAAATATCCACCGCGCACCGGTCGGCGAAGGCCTCCCACGCGATCTCGGCGGCGCGGCGGCGGTGGCCGCGGTCCTGGGAGGGGGCTGGGGGGGTGTCCTCCTCCACCCAGCCGCCGGAGCGGTCTCCGTAGACGACGGTGGAGGAGAGGTAGCCGATCCAGCGCAGGTTCGGCGCTGCCCGGATAGCGTCGGCGTAGATGGCGAGGACCGGGTCGCCCTCCGGCCCCGGGGCAGCGGTGGCAAGGATATGGGTCGCCTTGGCAATGGCCGTGTGCGCGGAGGCAAAGGCGGTAACCCCCACGCCCGCCCTCCCCTTGAGGGAGGGGGACGGGGGGAGGGGTGATACCCCCCGGACAATGCTGCGAGACCCCTCCCCCCAGCCCCCTCCCTCAAGGGGAGGGGGGGCGTGGGGGCGCGGTCCGGGGGGATCCTGCCTCCCGCCCTCCAGGGAAGCGGGGGCCACCTCCACCTTCCGCGACGTCCCAACCACCTCCCACCCAGCCCCAACCGCCAAACCGGCAACCGCCCGCCCGGAGTACCCCAGCCCAAACACCAGCAACCTGTTCATGCATCCCCCCGCCACCGCATCACCGCCCGCCCGAACGCCCCCAGCCCCGCGTTGATCACAATCCCCGCCAGCGACAGCAGCACCAACGCCGCGAACATCCGAGGCACCTGCAACCGATACCCCGCCTCCATGATCCGGTACGCCAACCCCGACGCGAACCCGCCCGAGCCTGCCACGAACTCCGCCACCACCGCGCCCACAAGCGCCAGCCCGCCGGAAATCCGCAAGCCCGTCAGGAAGAACGGCAGCGCCGCCGGCAGCCGCAGCAGGAACAGCGTCCTCGCCCGCCCCGCCCCGTACAACCGGAACAGATCCGCCAGCTCCGCCGGCGGCGAGGCCAGCCCCGTCGCCGTATTGGCGAAGACCGGGAAGAACGCCACCACCACGGCGCAGACGACCAGGGAGGTGAACGGATCGCCCACCCAGATGATGATCAGCGGCGCGATCGCCGGCAGCGGGGTCACCTGCAACACGATGGCCCAGGGCTGGATCGCGGCCTCGGCCCAGCGGCTCGCCGCCATCGCCAGAGCCATCGCCACGCCGAGCACCGCCGCCACCACCAACGCGGCAAAGGTCACCGCCAGGGTCGAGCCCAGGGAGACCATCAGCCCCCAAGGGTCCGCCACGAAGGCGCCAACGATGGCGATCGGCCCTGGCAGCAGGTAGTCCGGGATATGGGCCAGGCGTACCGCGCCTTCCCAGATCACCAACGCCAGCAGGCCAAACGCGGTGGGCAGCAAGGCGGATTTCATGCGGCGCCCTGCGCCTGTTCCATCGCGCCCGAAATCTCCCGCACCAGGGCGGCATAGGCGGGGTCCATGCGGATGTCCCGGCCCTCGGTCAGCGGAGACGCGATCTCCCGCTCGATCCGCCCCGGGCGGGGGGTCATCAGCACGATGCGCCGGGCGAGGAACGCGGCCTCGTAGATCGAATGGGTGACGAAGACGATCGTCGTCCCGAGGTCCCGCCACAGCCCCAGCAGGTCCAGTTGCAGCCGGTGCCGGGTGAACTCATCCAGCGCGGCGAAAGGTTCGTCCATCAGCAGGACCCTTGGCTTCGTCACCAGGGCACGGGCGATGGAAACACGCATCCGCATGCCGCCGGAGAGTTGTCGCGGCAGCGCGGCCTCGAACCCCGTCAGGCCGACGCGGGCAAGCGCGGCGGTGATGGCGGGCTGGGCTGCCTCTCGCGGCACGCCGCGCAGGCGGAGGGGAAGGTAGACGTTCTCGGCCGCGCTGGCCCAGGGGAGGAGGGTGGCATCCTGGAAGACATAGCCGATCTCCCCCGGCCCGGGCGCGTGGCCGTCCGACCAGGCCAGGGTCCCGGAGTCCGGCTGGTCCAGCCCCGCGATCAGCCGCAGCAACGTGGATTTGCCACAGCCGGAGGGGCCGAGCAGGGCGAGGAAGTCGTGGGGGTGGAGTTGGAGGGAGATGTCCCGGAGGGCCTCGGTCCCGCCCGGAAAGCGGCGCCCGACGTGGGAGAGGGTCAGCACGGGGTGGCACGCGGCGGTTGCCTAGGGGGCGTAGGGCAGGCTATATCAGAACAAATAGGGAACTCTCTACTCCCTCCCCCCTTGAGGGGGAGGGCTGGGGTGGGGGGTAA
>DIUL01000087.1:0-5017 GCA_002422345.1 Acetobacteraceae bacterium UBA6159 | reverse complement strand
ACCCCCCACCCCGACCCTCCCCCTCAAGGGGGGAGGGAGAAGAAAGGACTATTCCCCATGACACGACCCCATGCCCGGTGAGGCCAGCCTCCCAAGAACGGAATTTTCCCCCCAACACAACCCCATGCCCGGTGAGCCTCCCCCACCCCAAACCCCCCACCAAAAAATCCACACGGTCCAACCCCATGTCCGGTGAGGATCGGTCCATCCCACGCACCCCCATCCCCACCCCCGAAACCTCTCTGTAGCATCCCGCCCGCGTTCACCGCAGAATGGCACCGCACCGACAGGAGGCAAGATGCAACCGCCCACGGACCCTCGGATCAGCTACGGACTCGCCGGACGGCGCGCCATCGTCACCGGCCACCGCGGCGGCATCGGCGCCGCCATCGCGCGCGTGCTGGAACGGGACGGGGTGACGGTCATCGGCGTGGACCTGCCGGAATTCGACCTCTCGGACACCGCCACGCTGGAAACCCGCCTGGCCCGCCTTGTCGCCGAGAACGAACCCATCGACATCCTGGTGAACAACGCAGGCATCACCGTCCTCGGCGCGGTCACGGAAACCCCGCTGGCCGAACTCGAACGCGTCTTCCGGGTCAATTTTTTCGCCGCCTACGCGCTCATGGCCGCGGTCATCCCGGGCATGGCGGCGCGCGGCAAGGGGGCGATCGTCAACATCGCGTCCGACCAGGCGCTGATCGGCAAGCAGGTGAGCGCGGCCTACGGCGCGTCCAAGGCCGCCATCGCGCAATTGTCCCGATCGGCCGCGCTGGACTGGGCCAAGTCCGGCATCCGCGTGAACTGCATCGCGCCCGGCAGCACCGACACGGCCATGCTGTCCCAGGTCATCACCGACCTCTCGGCCACCTACCCCACCCGCTACCCCACCACATCCCACGAATACTACCGCGCCGGCGTCCCGCTCGGCCGCTTCGCTGAACCGGAGGAGATCGCCCAGGTCGTGGCCTTCCTCGCCTCCGACGCCGCGTCCTTCATCACCGGCGTCATCATGCCCGTCGATGGCGGAGGCACCGCGCAGTGAAAACCGCCCTCGTCACCGGCGGCACCCGCGGCATCGGCGGGGCGGTCACGTCCCGCCTGCGGGCGGATGGCTGGCGCGTCATCCCCATCGCCCGCCATGCCCCGGCCACGCCGGACCCTGATTTCGTTGCCTGCGACGTGGCCGATCCAACCGCCGTGAAAGCGCTGTTCGAGCGGATCGACACACTGGACGCCCTGGTCAACTGCGCGGGGATCGCCGGGTCCAACACGCTGGAGGGCGACGACGCGCTCTGGCACGCGATCGTGAACAGCAACCTCAATGGGACCTATTACTGCTGCAAGGCCGCGGTGCCGAAGCTGCCCGACGGGACGGGGCGGATCGTCAACATCGCCTCCGTCCTCGGCCTGCGAGGTGTCCCCGACCAGACCGCCTATTGCGCCGCCAAGCATGGAGTCGTCGGCCTGACCCGGGCACTGGCCCTGGCTGTCGCGGCGCGGGGGATCACGGTCAACGCGCTGTGCCCCGGCTGGGTCGACACCGACATGGCGCACCAGCGCTACCGGGAACTCGGCATCACCCCCGAACAGGCCGCCGCCGGCGTGCCCAACGGCCGCGTCGCCACGCCCGCGGAGATCGCCGACGCCGTCGCCTGGCTCCTGCGGCCCGAATCGCGCGGGATCAACGGCCATGCCCTGCCCATCGAGGGCGGCGGCCTGGCCCTGCCATAGAGGAGACACGGCATGGAACCGGAACCTCGGGTGAAGGCGGGACTTTGGGTCAGCATCGCGCTCCGCCTCGGCGACAAGGACGGACGGCCGGGGATGGTGCTCCGCAAGGGCGATCCCGATGCCGGCGGGGTGCTGGTCGTGCTGCATGGGCGGGAGGGCATGAGCGTGCTGTCCCAGGTGCGCGGCAAGACCGGCGGCCTGGCCTGGATGCGCGCCACCGGCCCCGGCGGCGTGGACCAGGAAACCGTCAACGCCTATGTCGACCGCCGCGTGAAGGTCGATCCCGATCTGTGGGTGCTGGAGTTCGAAGCCCCGGATCTGCTGCCACCCTTCGAGGGCGAGATCGTCTGATGATGAATATTCAGCCTTCTGCGTGTGATCGGGCACCACGGTTGCACAAATAATGGATTGACAATTTTAGTTGCCTTAGAATCGCGCATCACGTATGTTGCATCGCATCAAAGCCTCCCCGACACTGGACGAGGACGACCCAGATGCAGAACGACGATTTCCTCAGCGGTTGCGCCAAGACGATGGAACTCTCGATCAAGGGTCAGCAACTTCTCACCCAGGACATGGCCTGTGGCCTGCGCCGGCTGTGGCGCCGGGTGGTCCTGTGGGCCGACGGGACGGGTCCCGTCCTTCCCCGGATGCACCCGCCGACCTAATACCCGAGCTTCCAGTCCAGCACGTTCCGCAACGGCCGCCCCGCCACATAGGCAGCCAGGTTGTCGCGGAACAGCTCGATCGCCCCATGCCGGTCCTGGTCGCTGGCGTTGGAGACATGCGGCGTGATCATCACCCGCGGGTCGGACCAGAGCCGGTGCATCGGCGGACGCTCGAACTCGCCCACATAGACGTCCATGACCGCCCCGCGCAGGTGGTCCTGGGCGAGGGCGTCGGCCAACGCGTCCTCGTCCACGATCTCCCCCCGCGCGACGTTGACCAGGGCACTGCCTGGCTTCATGGCGGCGAAGCGGGCGGCGTTGAACAGGTTGGTCGTCTCAGGCGTCCATTGGCAGGCGACGACCACGAAATCGGCCTCCGGCAATAGCCGGTCGAGGTCCCCCGCCCCCACCAGTTCGCTGAACCCAGGCGGTAATGGCGCGCCCGGTTCGGGGTGGCGGCGGGTGCCCACGACCCGCATCCCCAGCGCGGCGCAGAGCCGCCCGACCGGCAGCCCGATCCCGCCGGCGCCGACGACCAGCACGGTCTTGCCCTCCAGCAGCAAGGGCCGGTAGGCGCGGTGGTTGAACTGGCCAGCCGCCCGCTCGACCTCCACCCGGTGCAGGCCCTTGGCGAGGTGCATGATCCCGGCGACGGCATACTCGGCCATGGCCAGCGTGTTCCCCAGCCCGCGCGAGGTCGTGACCAGGACATCGCTGCCCCAAAGGTCCCCGGTGAGCAGGTTGCTCGCCCCCGCGGGCCGCTGGTGGAACCATTTCAGGTTCGGCGACCGCGCCCGCAGGTCGAGCGGGAAGGGCCAGCCGCCCAGGATCACCTCAGCCTCGGCCAGCATCCGGTCCCGTTCCGCCCGCGTGCCGGACCCGTTCGACCCCGGCGCGAGGTAGCGGGTCGCGGTGAAGGCTGGCCAGGTCTCCCGGAACTCCCCATCGAACCAGCCGCCGGCGTCGGTCAGACGGATGACGGGATCGACCGCCGCGATCATCGCGCGATCGGCCGCGCTGGTGCGGACAAGGCTCAGGACGTTGATGGTTCGCATCGGCACCCTCCGGTCAGGTCGAACGGGCGGAGCTTCCGACCATGCCCCAACGGATGCAACATACCGGGACCGGAGGGAACCCACGCCATGACCGAAGAACGCTTCGACGTCGCCTACCTGATCCTCAGCGGCACCACGACCGCCGCCCGCGGGCCGGAACTGCTCCGGGGTCTGCTCGACCTGGGCTTCCGGACGGTCATCGCGATCCCGACGCCGAACGCCGCCCGGGTGGTCTCAGGGCGGGAACTCGCGGACGTGCCGGGGGCGCAGGTCGTCGAGTCCTATTTTGACCTGGCCATCCGCCCCCGCCCGCCGCGCGGGGTCGTGCTGTTCGCGCCCTGCGGCTTCAACTCCCTGAACAAACTGGCGCACGGAATCGCCGACACGCTGGCCCTGTCAGTCGTGGCCGAGGCCATCGGACGCCGCACCCCGGTGATCGTCGGCCCGTCGCTGAACCAGCCGCTGCTTGACCATCCGATCGCCCAGGCGTCCTTGCGGACCCTGCCGGACTGGGGCGTGATCATCGTCCCCCCGGCCGATGACGGGCAGGGCCCGCGCCTTGCGCCGACCGATCACCTGATGGCGGCGGTCCGGCCATTCTCCCCTCACCATTGATGACCCGGCCCGCCCGCCGTATCCATTGGGTACCCGGGGAGGCCAACACATCCCCCGTCCCGCAAACAGAAGGCAAGACACCGCAATGAACCTGACATCCGGACTGATCCGCGCGGAGAAGAAAGGCCCCATTGGCTGGCTGATCTTCGACAACCCCACCAAGCTCAACGCCCTGTCCCCCGGCATGCCGGAAGACGGCCTGAAGGTGATCGAGGACTACGCCGCCGATCCCTCCATCAAGGTCATCATCATGCGCGGGTCGGGCCGGAAGGCCTTCATCTCGGGCGGTGACATCAAGTCCTTCGACAAGACCCGCGCCGACCCCGAGACCGCGCGCCTCGCCCGCGAGGCCCCCTCGAAGTTCCGCCGAGCCCTGCTGGATGTGGAAAAGCCGGTGATCGCGATGATCTACGGGTTCTGCCTCGGCGGCGGCCTGGGCATGGCGCTGAACGCCGACATGCGCTTCGCCGCCTCCGACGCGCAGTTCAGCGTCCCGGCCGCGCTGCGCGGCATCGCCTATGCGCCGGAAGGCCTGAAGCAGCTTGTGGACCTGGTCGGCCCCAGCATCGCCAAGGACATCATGTTCTCCGGCCGGCGCCTGAAGACCGAGGAAGCGCTGCGCATCGGCCTGATCAACCGCGTGGTCGACGCGGACGACCTGGAGGCGATCACGGTTGCCTACGCCGAACGCCTGGCGGTGAACGCCCCCCTCTCCATCCGCGCCTCCAAATACTTCATCAATCAGCTCGGCCTTGAACGGTCGCAGCGTAATGAAGACCGCATGGACGCGATGCAGCGCGAAGCCGAGGGCAGCGAGGACTTCAAGGAAGCGACCCAATCCTTCCTGGAAAAGCGCAAGCCGGTGTTCACGGGCCGCTGATCCAACGTTCCAAATTGCTCCTGTTTCGGATTGATATGGCTGACCACTACTGTCCGGTTGACGGC
>DIUL01000207.1 GCA_002422345.1 Acetobacteraceae bacterium UBA6159 | reverse complement strand
CGCCGTCAACCGGACAGTAGTGGGCAGGCCTATGTCGGTGTCGGGTATCGGACCAAGTGGGCGGACCTTTCGGCGGGGTACCGGTATCTGTCGTTCCAGGACTACGGGAACGCCGTATTGCAGAAACTGTCCATGGGCGGGCCCGTCCTGGCCGCCACGTTCAGGTTCTGAAGACAAAGCAGTCCGGCGGCGCCGGCTGAAAATCGAGAGGGGAATGATCGTGGGCATACTTGAGAGGTACAGGCCATTGGGCGGGGTGCTCGCTACAATGGCTGCTATCCTGGTGCTGACCGTCGGCTCCGCCGATGCGCAACAGGTCACCGGCAAGCTGGGCTCCCCGAGCGCGAGCACCAGCATCAACGGACAGCAACTGCCGGCGCCGGACCCGAAGTTCGGCGGCGTCATCAAGAATGATGCGCTGAGCTCGAAACCTTGGTGGCCTGCGCGCGTTGTGCCGCCCAAGGGCGCGCCGAACGTTTTGCTGATCATGACCGACGACGCTGGCTTTGGCGTGCCCAGCACGTTCGGTGGCGTAATCCCGACGCCGGCAATGGACCGGATCGCAAACGAAGGTCTCCGCTACAACCGGATGTTCTCGACCGCGCTATGCTCCCCGACGCGCGCCGCCCTGATCACGGGGCGGAACCACCACTCGGCCGGGTTCGGCGTCATTTCCGAGCAATCGACGGGCTTCCCCGGCTACAACAGCATCATCGCCAAGGACAAGGCGACCGTCGGGCGGATCCTGGTCGACAACGGCTATGCCACGTCCTGGTTCGGCAAGGATCACAACGTGCCGGCCTTCGCCGCCAGCCAGGCCGGACCCTTCGATCAGTGGCCCACCGGTATGGGCTTTGAGTATTTCTATGGGTTCATCGGCGGCGATGCCAACCAGTGGCAACCGAACCTGTTCCGTAACACGACCCAGATTTATCCGTTTCAGGGCAAGCCTGAGTGGAACCTCGTGACGGGCATGGCGGACGACGCCATCGACTACATGAACCGGATGCATCAAATCCAGCCGGACAAGCCGATCTTCATCAAGTACGCGCCAGGCGCGACGCACGCCCCGCACCATCCGACCAAGGAATGGGTGGAGAAGATCAGCCAGATGAAGCTGTTCGACGAAGGCTGGAACAAGGTCCGCGAACGCATCTTTGAGAATCAGAAGCGCCTCGGCGTGATCCCCAAGGATGCGACGCTGCCGCCCTGGCCGAAGGACGTGCTGAAGGAATGGGACCAGCTCTCAGCCGAGGAGAAGAAGCTCTTCATCCGGCAGGTTGAGGTCTTTGCCGCCTACGCCGCCTACAGCGATCACGAAATCGGCCGCGTGATCAAAGGCTTCGAGGACCTGGGCAAGCTTGAGAACACGCTGATCATCTATATCAACGGCGACAACGGAACCAGCGCCGAGGGCGGGCCGATGGGAACGCCGAATGAGGTCGCGTTCTTCAACGGCCTCAATCAACTGCCCATCGAAGCGCAGATGAAGTTCTATGACGTCTGGGGGACCGAGCAGACGTACAACCACATGGCCGCCGGCTGGTCATGGATGTTCGACACGCCCTTCTCCTGGTTCAAGCAGAACGCCTCCCAGCTTGGCGGCATCAACCAGAACATGGTCGTATCGTGGCCCGCGCGTATCAAGGACAAGGGCGCGCTGCGGGAGCAGTTCGTCCATATCATCGACGTCGTGCCAACCATCCTGGAAGCCGCCGGCATCCGCGCGCCGACAATGGTGGACGGCATCAAGCAGGCGCCGATCGAGGGCACGAGCTTCGCCTATACCTTCGACGCGAAGAACGCGAAGGCGCCGTCGCGTCACAAGACCCAGTACTTTGAGATGATGGGCCAATGGGCGCTGTATCATGACGGCTGGTTTCTCAGCACCAAGGTCAACCGCGCGCCGTGGGAAGCGTTTGGCGCGGCCAACCCGGACCCGCTCAACAACCAGGTGCTGGAGCTCTTCAACCTGAACAAGGACTTCAACCAGACCACCGACCTCGCCGCGAAGCACCCCGAGAAGGTGAAGGAGTTGAAGAAGATGTTCCTCGCCGAGGCGGGGAAGTACCAGGTCTTCCCGATGGATGCCTCGGTGGCTGCCCGTATCGTCGCGCCGCGCCCGAACATCACCGCGGGGCGGACGGAGTTCGTCTACACCCGGCCGATGGTTGGCCTGCCGCAGGGTGACTCGCCCATGCTGCTCAATGCCTCCTATACCATCACCGCCGATATCGAGGTGCCCGAGGGTGGCGCCGAGGGCATGATCCTGACCTCGGGCGGCCGCTTTGGCGGCTATGGGTTCTATCTGCTGAAGGGCAAACCGGTGTTCCTGTGGAACCTGGTCGACCTGAAGCGGGACCGGTGGGAAGGCCCGGATGTGCTGGCACCCGGCAAGCATCGGCTGGAGTTCGACTTCAAGTACGATGGGCTTGGCGTCGGGACGCTCGCCTATAACAACATGAGCGGGCTGGGGCGGCCGGGGACCGGCACGCTCAAGGTCAACGGCGTGGCGGTGCAGACCATGACGATGCCGCATACGCTGCCGATGATCCTGCAGTGGGACGAGAGTTTCGACATCGGCTCCGACACGCTGACCGGCGTGAACGATGCCGACTACAAGCCGCCGTTCGCGCTGACCGCGAAGCTCAACAAGCTGACGATCAAGGTTGATCGCCCGACCTTGTCGCCCGCGGACATCAAGGCGATGGAGGCCGCGCAGGCCAACGCGCAGGATGGCACGCAACAGAAGCCCGTGACGCGATAAGGCTTGTCGTTCAGGCTGCCGGACCGATCACCGGTTCGGTCCGGCAGCAGGGGACCGCTTGCGCAGGTCTGCAAGGAAGGCACGGTATTCCGCATTGGCGGGTTCAAGGGCAAGGAGGGCCTGGGCGTGGATCATCGCCTCGTCCAGCCTGCCCGCGTCACGCGATAGCGCGGCCAGGGCCAGCAGCGCGTCCCGGTTTGTTGGGTGCAGCCGATGGGTCCGGTCCAGCAGGCGGAGCGCTTCATCCCTCTCACCGGCATCGTTCAGCGCGATCGCGTAGACATAGGCATACCGCGCGTTCCCGGGCGCGCGCGTGTGCGCCTCTCGGAGTTCGACCAGCGCGCCGGCCTGATCACGGCTTCTGACCAGAGCCAGACCGAGAGCATGTCGGGCGTCGGCGTTGTCCGGTTCCTTTGACAACGCCTGACGCAACAGTTCCGTGCCTTGCGCGCCCCGGCCGCGGAGGCGTTCCACGTCCGCCAGGTTGATAAGGGCGGGAACGAAGGCGGGGTCGAGACGCAACGCTGTGCGGTAACTCGCTTCCGCCGCCGTGACATCCTGGCTCCTGAGATGGAGCAGGCCGAGATTGAGGTGGTTCTCCGGGCGATCCGCATCGACCAGTTCGGCCTCGATCAATTCCCGATACGCCTGGTCGAACGCCTTGCGCTGGCCGTCCGTCATGGCGCGGGGATCGACGGCGGCCAAGGCGCGCGCCGCTTCGATGCGTACCGCGCGGACCCGGTCGGAGAGCAACGGCATGAGCCACTGCACCATGGCTGGCGTCAGTCCGGTTGGCAGGGCACGAGGGGCGGCCATCCGCACCAGCGGGTAGGCGTCGTTCAACCCGGCGCGCACCGCCCCCGTCGAGGCCGGTGTGAAATAGGGGGCGAGCAGGGTCAAGGCGGTGGCGCGCGCAATGGGTGGTTGGCTTCGGTCCCGGATCAGTTCGCTCAGGCGCTGTTCGGCGTCTACCAGGCCCTCGCGTCCCGCATGCAAAGCGAGGCCGTAATGTGGCGTTGTCTGCCGTCCTTGCGGGAACCATGCGGCCACGGCGCGGGCTGCCCAGTCGGCCGGTTTGTCCTGATGACAGGCGGTGCAGGCATTGGGCACGCCGATGGCAACCGACAGGTCAGGCCTGGGGACGCGGAAGCTGTGATCGTGGCGCCGGTCGACCCCCATGTAGACCTTCGAGCCCATGTGGCAGCTTGCACAGCGTGCGCCGGCGCTGGTCGGATCATGGTGGTGGTGGCTGACCGCCTCGAACCGGACAGGTGCATGGCATTGCGCGCAGACCGCATCGCCCTCCGCCCGCAGACCCAGGCCATGTGGCTCGTGACAGTCGGAGCAGGTGACGCCAGCCTTGTGCATCCGGCTTTGCAGGAAGGAGCCGTATTCGAAGACCTCGCCATCGATCTGGCCATCGGCGTGATACAGGCCAGGGTCGAGCAACGCGGGCATATAGGCGTCCAGGAAGGGTGTGCCCGCCACCGGCTCCTTGCCGAGCGCGACGCGGCGGGCATGGCAGGGGCCGCAGGCGTCGAGTTCGGCCGAAGCCACCGGCGTGGTTCGTCGGGCAATGCCGGTGTCGGGGTTCATCTCCCAGTTCCGCGTGGCCGCCAGCCAGGCGACGAGACCTTTGCGGACCGATGCGGGGAGGCCGGGTCGTGTGTCGACCGGGGCTTTGGCCCAAGTGACGTGGCCGGAGCCCGGGCCGTGGCAGGTCTCGCAGGCGACATTCACCTCGGACCAGGTGGTGTCGTAGGTGTTGGTGGTCAGGTCGTAGCCTTTCCTGAGGCCCGTGGAGTGGCAGTCGGCACACATATGGTTCCAGGTCTGATCGCGCCCGGTCCAATGCAGCCGATCCCCGGCCTTCAGGTCGTGATCAGGATAGAGGTGGAACCATCGTTGCCCGCCCGTATCCTTCGGCCGGTTGTCCCAGGCGATCCCGAAAGCCTGCAGACGACCACCGGGAAGCGCGATCAGGTACTGCTGAAGCGGGAAAACCCCGAATGTGTAGGCGACCGTATACGCATGCACCGCCCCGTCGGGGCCGTCCGTCCAGATCACGAACCGGTCCCCGTCCCGTGCGAAGGTCGTGGTCGCGCCGAAATGGGTCACACGGGCGTCGCCGAAATCACCAACCACCGAGGTGGGTGTCGCGGGTTGCATGGCGAGTGCGTGATGTGACCTCTGCCACTCCGCGTGCTCGGCATCATGGCATCCGGCGCACGACTGGGAGCCGACGAAGGTGGCAGTCGCATCAGCCGCTCGGGATGTTTGTGCGGTGAGCAGAAGGAATATCAGAATGGCGGCGAGCGCGCCGACGATCGAGCGCATGGCGCGTGGATCGGTTGAGGGGAGGCATGCCGCGCTCGATCGGCGGCGGTTGTCGGCGATCATGGCGCGAACTCCGGGGCCTGCAGGTCGACCCGCCCTATTGAGATCGTGAGCCGTCGGTGTCCATCCGAAAACATCGTGCGTTCCTGAAACGTCGTGTCCCACCGAGTGGGACACGACCGCCAGTCTCGTGCCGCTTCGTGGAAGGCTCGGGATGCAGGGGGAAACTGGCGGATGGGGTGGGATTCGAACCCACGGTACGCTCACACGCACGCCGGTTTTCAAGACCGGTGCCTTAAACCGCTCGGCCACCCATCCAGCCGGGGCAAACTATCCAGTGTCCGTCCCAATCTCAAGGGACGGAAACCCGATCAGGCCGCCACCCGCACCCGAGCATCCTCCCGCAGCATCACCGCCCCTTTCTCCGCGATCATGATCGTCGGCGCGTTCGTGTTCGTCGACGTCACCGCCGGCATGACCGAGGCATCGATCACCCGCAGCCCCTCCAACCCATGCACCCGCAGCCGGTCGTCCACCACCGCCATCACATCCGGCCCCATCCGGCAGGAACACGTGGCGTGGAACACCGTCGTTCCGGTCTGGCGCGCATAGGCCAGGAACTCATCATCCGTCTGAACGTCGCGGCCAGGCAACGTCTCGGCCACGAGGAACTGTTTCAGGGCCGGTGCGTTGAACCAGTCCCGTACCGTCCGCATCCCGGCGATGATCGTGCGCCGGTCCCGGTCCTCGGCCAGGTAGTTGGGATTGATCGCCGGCTGGTCGCGCGGATCGGCGGTCCGCGCCTCCACATAGCCCCGGCTCTCCGGCCGCATCTGCCAGATGCCCGACGTCATGCCCGGCTTGGTGTCCAACTGCCGCGTCGGCCCCGGCGCATAGCTGGCCGAGGCGAACAGCGCCTGCACATCGGGCGTGGCCGACTCCGGCAGCACCTTCACCGAGGCCGCAACCAGGGACGCCGCATAAGTCAGCATCCCCCGCCCGGTCAGCACATATTTCATTACCTCGCCCGCCAGCCGAATCCCGCGGGAGCGTTCGTTGAGCGACGCAACGCCCTTCACCTCTGCCTGCACCCGCACCAGGAAATGGTCCTGGAAGTTCCGCCCCACGCCGCGCAGCGCGTGCCGGACCTCGACCCCGATCCGTCCGAGGTGGTCAGGATCACCCACGCCCGACAGTTGCAGCAGATGCGGCGAGCCGATCGCGCCGGCGGACAGGATCACCTCCCCGGCCGCATCCGCCCGTTCGACCGCGCCCCCACGGGAGAACTCGACGCCCACCGCCCGCTTGCCCTCGAACACCACGCGATGCACCAGGGCGTTGGTCACCACTTGAAGATTCGACCGCCCCATCGCCGGGCGCAGATAGGACCGCGCGGCACTCGCGCGGAGGCGACCGCCGCGTGTCTGCTGCACCCAGCCGATATGATCGCCCAGGCCATGCGGCAGGTTGTTCAGGTCGTTGCGATAATCCCAGCCCATCTGCGTGCCCGCGTCGATCGCCGCCTGGCACAGTTCCGGCTGATCGCGGGTGTTCGATGTGAACAGCGGCCCGCCCTTGCCGTGGATGTCGTCCTCGGGTCCTTCCCAGTTCTCCGACTTGCGGAAATAGGGGAACACGTCCTCCGATCCCCAGCCGCGATTGCCGAGCTGGGACCAGTGGTCATAGTCCTCGGGCTGGGAGCGGATGTAGATCATCCCGTTGATGGAACTCGATCCGCCGAGAACCTTGCCGCGCGGATAGGGGATTTCCCGCCCGTTGAGGCCGGCGTTCTTGTCGGCCTTGAACCCCCAGGTCAGGGTCGGGTGGTCCAGCAGCTTGATATAGCCCGCGGGGATATGGATCAGCGGGTTCCAGTCCTTGCCCCCGGCCTCGATCAGGATGACCCTGGTGTTCGGGTCCTCGGTCAGCCGGTTGGCGAGCACACAGCCGGCCGACCCGGCGCCCACGATGACATAATCCGCTTGCATGTCCGTCCCCCTGGTTCGCTCGCATCTAACGGCGGGGGCGGGTTCGTGCCAAGCTGGGACACCGGAATGGGAGGGAAACGATGCAGAACAATCCGATGCGCGCCGGGCTGGAACGCGGCGAGCCGCAGATCGGCACCTGGCTGACCATGGTGCGGAACCCGGCGATCCTGTCGCTGATGAAGGCTGCCGGCCTCGATTTCGCGCGCGTGGACATGGAGCACACGGCGCTGACCATGGAAACGATCGGCGACATGGCGGTGCTGGCCCGCGCGCTGGATTTCCCGATCGCGGTGCGCCCGCCCAAGGCGAACCGGGAGTGGATCACCCGCCTGCTGGATGTCGGCGTCATGAACCTGCATTGCCCGCAGGTGGAGAACGCGGATCACGCGCGGGAGATCGTCGCGGCGTCCCGCTACGCGCCCATGGGCCTGCGCGGGAATGGCGGGCTGAGCGCCTCCACCGATTTCAATGGCACCCTGCCAGCCGGAGAGCGTCGGGCGCACGCGAACCGGCAGGTGTTCGTGACGGTCATGTTCGAGACCGGCAAGGCCTTCGACGACCTGGAGGAGATCGCCGCCATGCCCGGCATCGACGCGCTGACGATCGGGCCGGCGGACCTGGCACAGGATCTGGGCGTGTTCGGCTCCCCGGATCAGGCGCGGGTGCTGGATGAGAAGCGCGACCTGGTGCTGGCCGCCTGCAAGCGCCACGGCAAGGTCTGCGCGATGCTGGTCAACAGCTTCGAGCAGATGCAGCAATGGAAGAACGCTGGCGCCCTGCTGCTGGCTTATTCATCCGACGCAGACATCCTGTTCAGCGGCTACGCGGCGGCGATGAAGCGGATCAAGGGGTAGGGGCGGGGAGCCGATCATCGCTCTCGCGTCATGGGCGGGCTTGACCCGCCCATCGCCAAGCGCGCTGGCAGTTGGAATCAAACGTAAACACCATCGACGTCGTCCTTGGCGGTGGCCGGGTCAAGCCCGGCCAGGACGGGAGAAACCGTCCCGGCGGCAATTGTGATTGCCTCCCCTAACCCACATTTAACAGACACT
>DIUL01000177.1 GCA_002422345.1 Acetobacteraceae bacterium UBA6159 | reverse complement strand
CATAGCGTTGAACAGCCTTGCAGATACCGTCAGGCTTCAGTGTTTGGCGGTCATGCGCCGCAGCCCCCTCGGGATCACCCATGTCGTGTCGGCAATCGAAGAATGTTACCAAGGCCAGGTCCGTTCATGCACCAGCTTGGACTGCCCCACAAATGGAAGCCGAGCAGCCGATTGGTCGGCGATCCTACTTGCTCCCGGCGCCGATCAACACCTCCATCTCTACAATGAACGGTCGGCGCGTGCCCCCATCGGGGAACGACCGGCGCATCGTCTCGCGCACTACCGTTTGGATTGCGAGCGGCAGCTTGACGTATTCCTGACCCGAAATGCCGGCACCTGCCGCAGTCCCGCTGAAGTAGTCGTCGAACGACTCAAACGTGAACGCACGCGTTTCCCGCTGGACCGCGATGTCCTGGAACGATGCGGCCTGGAAGAGCCGGTGTAGCCGTTCGGGCGTGCGGATGGATGCGTAGCGGTTCAGTTGTTCGACGCGTGCCGGCACATGCTGGGCGATGACAGTTCCGATGCGCGTGAACAGCGACCGTTCCGGAAGGGAATTCACGACAGCAACCGCGCGTCCGCCTAGTGTCAGAACACGGCGGAACTCCATCAGGCCCAATACCGGATCGTCGAAAAATGCCAGGCCGAGCTGGCAGATCACGCGATCGAAGGAATCCTCTGGAAAGGGCAGCGCCTGTCCGTCGAATTGCTCGAATGTGACTCCGGCATTGTCCGGTCTGTGGCGCGCGATTTCCAGCATCTCGGTCGAGATATCGCCAGCGATTACGCGGGCGCCTGGACCGGCTTGGGCCATTGCCGCCCGGGCCGCGGCCCCAGTACCGGTTGCGACATCGAGGACGCGGTGTCCTGGCGCGATCTGCGCAGCTGCGATGAGAGCCGGGATAAAAGCCTGAGTGACGCGAGCGAACAACGCGTCGTATCCGCTGGCACCGGCCTGGTAGAGCACTTCTGTCATCGCCAATATCCATCATTCGATCGGGGCATCGACGCGCCTCCCTGCGAGCTTGATAAGAAGGTTCGATTGATCGCGCTTGAGGATTGCGTCAGGATTGCCTTCGGATTGCGTCAGCCGTGCCCATCCCGCCGGCGAGAACGCGGAGCCCCATTATGCGCTACCAGTTCAACGACTGTTTGCTGGACACCGATCGCCGGGAACTGCGCCGTGAGGGTCAAGTTGTCCCGGTGGAACCAAAAGCCTTCGATCTTCTGGTCTGCCTGCTGGAGAATCGCGATCATGTCCTGTCCAAGGATCGCCTGATCGAGACAGTCTGGCAGGGACGCATCGTTTCGGACTCGGCTCTGACAACCTGCCTAAACTCGGTGCGAGCAAGCGTGCGGGACACCGGCCGGGAACAGCGGGTGATCCGGACGGTTGCGCGCAGGGGACTGCGTTTCATTGCTCAGGTCCTTCCGGAGGTTGCCGCACCAGCACCTATCGAGATCGGATCAGCCGTCTTATCGGGCCGCGGCGTGACCGGTCCATCGCTTGGTGTGCTGTCGTTCTCCAACCTGAGCGATGATCCTGCGCAGACGCATGTGGCTGACGGAATTGCCGACGACATCATCACCGAACTATCCCGCTACCAGGAACTGTTCGTCGTCGCTCGGCATTCGAGCTTTCGGTTCAAGGGTCACGCCGTCGACGTCCGTCAGGTCGGCAATGACCTGGGGGTGCAATATCTTGTGGAGGGTGGCGTACGACGGTCGGGATCGCGGCTGCGCGTCAATGTCGGCCTGGTCGAGACGGCCAGGGGGCGCAAGGTATGGTCCGACGTGTTCGAGTCTGTGGTAGCAGATCTGTTCGACGTGCTCGACGAGATCGTACGCGCTATAGTCGGGTCCCTGTCCCTGCAGATCAATCGGGTGGAGGCGGAACGGATCAGTCGGACCACGCCAACAGAGTGGGCCGCCTACGAGTTGGTGATGAGAGGGAACGGCCATCTTCGTACGTTTCAGGCGTCGTACGGGGCTGCGGACCTGCATGCGGCACGGGATCGGTATGATGCGGCGCTGGAGATCGATCCGCGCTACGCGCCGGCGCTGGTCGGACGCGCGTTCACTCATGCGCTTGCCTGGATGCACCGGCTGGATGCCGACTACCTCAGCCCAGCCGCCCTCGATCGGGCCCACGAGGATGCACGACTGGCGGTCCGCTGCGACCCACGCCTGCCGCAGGCACGCGCCGAAGTCGGCTACAGCGCGCTGTGGAAACGAGACTATCGCACCGCACTGGAAGGCTTCGCGCAGGCCGTCGTATTGAATCCGAATTTCTGCGACTGGCGCCATGCTGCGGTGCTGACCTACGATGGCCAGTGCGAGACAGCGGAACGGGTGGTGCGCGACTACATGCGGCGAGATCCGTACTTCCCAGCGATGGCAATCGGCTGGCTGGGGATCGCACGACACATGCAGGGTCGGTACGCTGAGGCATTGGCGCCGTTGATCGAATTTCGCGACCGCGTCCCGACGCACCGCGGCGCGCGGGCGCAACTCGCCGCCGTCTACGCGCGGCTCAGAATGCAGGACGAGGCGGAGCGTGAGGTTGCAGAACTGCTGGCGCTCAACCCAGACGAGCGGATTGGCTGCCACGTTCGACAGCACTCCCCGTTTCGGCTCGCCGCACACAACGAGCTCCTCTGGGAAGGCCTTCGCATCGCGGGTTTGCGCGACTAGTACCCCCCTGCACAGGGATTTTGACCGGTTGCGCGCTACGTGACGGCCGACCGCCAACGTCAATGAGTTTGGGACCTCTCGGATGGACAACTTTGGGCCCAAAAGCGGTCGCACCCACAATCTCATGGTAAGCACAGAGGTTGGCAGCTTCTGGGGGGAGGAGCGGAGGCGCGATCGACAGCCCTATCCGGGCCGACGGCCGACGATTGCATTGGCGCGCGCCACGATCGAGACACGCCCACTCGGCTCGATAGGCACCTGCTCACGAACCCGAGACTTGAGTTGCGTCACGTCGGATGTCGCCAAGGTTTTGATCATCGGCGCGAGATTGGGCGCCGCGATCGTCGTGGACCAATAGTCCTCGAAATCGTCGAATGTTCGCCGCGCGCGAACAACCTGCGCTTCGATATCGGCGAAACCCGCTCGGGTCCAAAGCGCATGCAGTCCTTCGGGCGTCGAGGCTTCCGCTTGCGGGGCCCGCGGTGGCGCGAACCCCATGGCTTTCATCTGCGTTGCGATGTCCTCCACTGGGCCGCCGCCGTTGACGATGTCCCAGATATAGGCGGCCGCGAGACCACCCGGTTGCACGACGCGCGCCATTTCAGCGACGCCCCTGGCAGGGTCTGGAATGAAAAACACAACCAACGCCATCACGGCCGCATCGAAGGTGCCATCGGCAAATGGCAATGCCATTGCATCGCCCTGTCGAAACTTCGCGACAGGTGTCGCCAGCCGCTCTCGTGCAAAGGCAAGCTGACCTTCCGAGGGATCCACGCCTTCGACGGTCATTGGGGCGCAGTGCTCGACCAGCAACTGTGTAAACGCGCCATTGCCACAACCGATGTCGACCCATCGCAAATTGGGCGGGGGCAAGAGCCAGTCAATAAAGGCGCGTCCGACCAGTCCACTCCACTTGCCCATCATCCGTTCATAGACGGCGCCGTCATCGAACCTGATCGTCGGTGCGGACATTGGGTCACCTCGCTGCGTATTCGCGCGTCTCACGAATGTCGGGCTCGACGATAACCGGAAACAACCTTGGGGTCCACGCTCCGATCAAGTCGATGACTGTTCGGGATCGAATGCAGTCGATTATTCAACCGGTCAAAGTCACCGTGCGGGAGTACGAGATGGTATTTCAGCCAGGCACGGTACATCATCACGGTATCGATCTCAATGTAGCGCCCCGTCTCCAGCAGCTTCCGCCACCGGAATGCGCGGGCCAGTGCCTTCACCAAGGTGATGTCCACCCACGCCGGCATGGGCAGAGAGCCGGCCGGTGTGACGATGGTCTTCCGGCTGCCCTGGCGTCGCAGCTTGATCGGTACTCGGACGGTGACGGTGTTAACGCCGCGATACTCGGACGGGTGGCGAGATCGCGGGCCAGCCCCGGCTAATCGGTGGCGCCCGTGAGAGGCTCGTCCCGACCCCTCCCGACCCGCCGGATAATCACCGCCACCAAAACGCAAAGCAGCAGCATGAAGCCGCCAAGGATGAGGAAACTCGCGCTCACACCGAAACGGTCCGCGATAGCGCCCATGACCGGCGGAACCAAGATCGACGTGAACCGCTGGCCAGTCTGACGTAGGCCGACCACGGCGCCCTGCCGGTGACGGCCGGCCGCGCGCGCCTGTACGGACAACACCAATGGCTGGATCACGCCCTCGAGCCATCCGCGCAGCACCTGAAACACCAGGAGTAATGTGAGGATGCCGCCGAGCGCTGGCGTCAGCGCAATCAGCAGGATCGAAAGCGCGGTGCCACTCAGCATCGTCCGCTGTGGGTTGCCGAGGCCCATGGCGCGTCCCGCGAACAGAGCGCCGAATCCGCTGGCAATTTCCGCGGCTGCGAACAGGACGCCGATTGTCGTGCCCACCAACCCCACCTGCTTGAGGTGGACAACATAGACTGACGTTTGGATGCTGTAGGTGCTGTTGCGCATTGACATGATTGCCAGAGACACGGCGATCGCGGGAACAGCGAGCAGCATCAGCGATGCCCAATAATCCGAGAGCCGGGGCCAGACATCGCGGGCGCGGAACCTCGCGCGTATCGCACCCTCCTGATGCGGCGAGGCGAAATACTCGGCCTCCGGGGTGCACAGCAGGGCGACGACCAGCACGCCACCCCAGGCGACGCCGACCGAGTAGGACAACCAATTCCCGCCGAGGTCCCACATCACCCCGCCGAGGATCAGTGCTGTCGTCGAACCGAGCCGGGCGAAGAATGTGAACCGGCCAAGATAATGCGCCTCGCCGCTGGCCAGTTGTGCGACCAGTGTTTGAGCACCGGACCAGGCGAACGACACCGCGGCGCCGGTGATCAGTTGCAATGCCAGCAAGCTCCAGAACCACGGCACAAGTGGAAACAACGGTGCCAGGATCATGCTGGTCCCGACAAAGAACAGGGTGATTTTGCGTGTCCCGAAACGGTCCATCAGCACGCCAATATGGATCGCCAGGAACATCGCCACGATCGAGCGGGCGCCGACCAGGATGCCAACTTCGGCGGCGCTGAACCCAAGCGACAAAGCGTAAAGCGGCATCAGGAACGTGTAGAAATCGACATATCCCATGCTAAATGGTGCGGCCACATACAGAGCGGTCAGCGATCGGGTCCCGGCACCGCTCATGCGGGTCATGCCTTCCAGGGAAATTGCGCGGCACCGGCACCGGCAAACCCGCTCATGCGTTTTCCCCGCGATCGCGGTAGCCATGCTGGGTGATCCCCGCGTTGCTGACCAAGCCGTGCAGGCTGCCGACATTCTGGGCGGCATCGACGACGTGGGCACAATCGGCTTCCGAGGTCACATCGTTCCTGACGAAGGCCGCGGCATGCCCGAACTCGGCGGCAAGCGCCTGCCCCTGATCGTCCAGCACGCCGCCGATTACCATCTTCGCACCTCCACCACGAGCAGTCGGGCTGTCGGCCTGTTTATCCTCACATCATCGGTGGCAGACGACCGCCACGGCCACGCCAATGTCACGGGATTTGGATGTTGGGGTCAATGCAGATGACGATACGCCCTTGGCGGTTGCTTGAATTCCGGCCATGCAGGCAACTTGTCATGCCACGAATCGACCCTTGGAGATTGTCATGCCGCCAGCGAAGAAAGCCGCCGCCACCACCAAGAAGGCGGCCGCACCGGCGCCCGTGAAGAAAGCTGCCGCCGCGAGGAAGGCAGCCCCGAAGAAGGCCGCGGTGCAGAAGACGATTACGCTGAAGCAGATCGCCGCTCAGATCGCCGAGACCCATGACGTGTCAAAGAAGCACGCTGAGGCGCTGCTGGGTGATCTGGTCGCTGCGACAGTGGGGCATCTCAAAAATGGCGACAAAATCCGTCTGACCGGGCTCGGTATCCTGCAAGTGCGAGCGCTGCCAGCCCGAATGGGGCGGAACCCGGCGACGGGCGAGGCGATCAAGATCAAGGCCAGCAAGAAGATCGCCTTCCGGGCCGCCAAGGAATTGAAAGAGATCGTGTAGGTCGGTCACCTGTCCAGCCGTTGTCGCTCCCACTCCGCAGGGAGCGGCCCCATCAACATCGGCAGCGTTATCTCCGGCGCCTGTCGTCCATCCAATATCGCCTCCACGAGCTCCGGCGCCAGCAGCGTCAGCCGCACGATCCGCGACACATAGGACCCGTTGATCTTTTCGGCGGCCGCGAGTTCGTCGATCGTGGCGTAACGCCCCGCTTCCAGCATCCGCCGCCACCGGAATGCCCGAGCCAGCGCCTTCACCAGCGTGCTGTCGATCCGGGCGGCGACGACCGCGGGGGCTTCCGTCCCATCCGGTGCAATCACCACCTTCCGCCCCCCACGCCGGCGGACGGTCAGCGGGATGTGCACCGTCAGCATAAGCGGGGTCGCGGTCATGCGGCCTCCTGGCGGTCACGGGCCCCGAGGTCACGCACCAGGCTCGTCAGCCCCTCCAGCCGCAGCCGGACTGTCGCACCAGTGGCGCCGATCTCGACCCGGTCCACCAGCAGGTGGATGATACGGGCCTGCTCCACCGGGAACAGTTCCTCCCACAGCGGGTCCAGTTGCTCCAGGGCGGCTCGCACATCATTCTCAGTCACATCCGGCGACGCGGTCCGCGCGGCCTGCCAGGTACCAACGATCACCTCCGGCTGGCGCACCAGCGCCCTCACCTGCGTGATCACCGCCGCCTCGATCTCCCCGGCCGGCACCCGGGCGACCTCCGGCCCATCCGCCGCGCTGCCCTTCAACACCGACTGGCTGACGTAATACTTATAGATCTGACCACGCTTCCCCCGCGCATGGGTCGGCGACATCGCCCGGCCGTCGGAGCCGAAGATCAGCCCCCGCAGCAGCGCTGGTGTTTGGCTCACCGTCTGGTTGCGCCGCACCCGCGGGCTGATCTGCAACACCTCATGCGCCGCCTCCCACTGTTCATGGCTGACGATCGCATCGTGCTCGCCGGGATAGGCAGTTCCCTTGTGCACCGCCTCCCCGAGATACACCCGGTTGTTCAGCACCCGGTAGATGTCGGTCTTGGTGAACGGCTTCCCCCGCTTGGTGGTCGCCCCTGCCCCCTGCAACCGGCGTAACAGCACGGTGCCAGAGCGGGTCTCGACGAACCCTGTGAACACCGCGCGCACCAGGTCCGCCTCGATGGGATTCATCACCAGCTTGCGATCCCGGACGTCGTAGCCGAGCGGCACGAACCCGCCCATCCACATCCCTCGTTTGCGCGAGGCGGCGACTTTGTCGCGTATACGCTCACCGATCACCTCGCGCTCAAACTGGGCAAAGCTGAGCAAGATGTTCAACGTCAACCGACCCATGGACGTCGTCGTGTTGAAGGCCTGCGTGATGGAGACGAAGGTCGCGTTGTTGCGATCGAACACCTCCACCAACTTGGCGAAGTCCATCAGGGCGCGCGACAGGCGATCGATTTTGTATACGACGATGACGTCGACCAGGCCTTCCTCGACGTCGGCCAGCAGCCGTTTCAGCGCCGGCCTTTCCAGCGTGCCGCCGGAGACGCCGCCGTCGTCGTAGCGGTCCCGCACCAGCACCCAGCCCTCGGCCCGCTGGCTGGCGATGTAGGCCTCGCAAGCCTCGCGCTGGGCGTCGAGGGAGTTGAACTCCATGTCCAGGCCTTCCTCACTCGACTTCCGCGTGTAGATCGCGCAGCGCCGCTTCTGCACGGACGCCGGCAACCCTGTGTTGGTTGGCTTGCGGGTCATGCTCCCCCCTGCCGGCCCTTCAGGCCGAAGAACACCAGCCCGTTCCAGCGGGTGCCGGTGATGGCGCGGGCGATGGCGGACAGCGATCGGAACCCCCTGCCCTGGTATTCGTAATCATCGGCCCGCACCGTCACGCGGTGCTCGATGCCCTGGTATTCCCGCACCAGGGTCGTGCCGGCGATCGGCTTCCGGTCCGCGCGGGTGCGACGGATGGTGAGGTTGCCGCCGTCCAGTTGCTCACCGAGGGCCTCGAGGCGGGCGATGGTTGCCGGCTTCAGGCCGCCATAGGCGAGTTCCTGCACGCGATAGGCTAGGCGATTGCGCAGGAATTTCTGGTTATACGGCGGTGGCTCCGTGCCGAACAGGTCGCGCCATTGCTGTCTGAGGTCGGCCGTGGTCATCGTCGCCAGTGCCGCCAATCGACCCAACACATCCGTCGGTGGGATCGAGGGGATCGGCGGCGTCGGCTGAGTGCCGGCCTTGGTCTTTCGGGTCATGCGCGTCTCCGTGGTTTCGGATTCGCATGACCGCGCTGGGAGGCGGGATCGCGTAGCGAATTGTCTCCCGGGTCGTCGGTTTGACGGGCGGCTTC
>DIUL01000145.1 GCA_002422345.1 Acetobacteraceae bacterium UBA6159 | reverse complement strand
GGGCAGTGAAGGGGATACCCATTTCTGGCAATACCAGCGATTTCCGGGTTGTGCTGAACAACGTGTCGATCGCACCGACTCTGGTCGGGTTTGCATTGGCGACCCCTTCGGAGAGTTTGACCGCGGTTGCGCAGACTCTCAGCCTGGTGGTGAACGAGGTCCCGGAACCCGCGTCCCTGGCACTGTTGGGCGTGGCGCTGGCGGGCTTTGGCGCGCTGCGCGCCCGCCGGTCGCTGGGTGTGGCGGCCTGATCCATCCGAGCTGACCCGGCCAGCGCGCGGTCCGATCGCCGCGCGCCGGCGGTGCCCGCCTGCTTGCCACGCCCGCCCGCCTGTGGTTACCGCGCTCGCGGCATAGCGAAGGGCGAGGGCGATGAACCTGCAAGGACTGGCGGCGGTGGTGACGGGCGGAGCATCCGGCCTGGGGGCCGCTACGGCGAAGCTGCTGGCCGAGGGCGGCTGCAAGGTCGCCGTGCTCGACATCAACGAAGCAGCGGCCCAGGCCAGTGCCGCCCGCTTCGGCGGTATCGGCATCGCCTGCGATGTCTCCAGCGGCCCGTCCGGAGAAGCCGCCATGGCCGCGGCCCGTGCGGCGCATGGCCCCTGCCGCATCCTGGTGAACTGCGCCGGCGTCGGCACCGCCGGCCGCATCATCGGCCGCAACGGCCCCCTGGCGCTGGAGGCGTTTGAACGCGTCATCCGCATCAATCTGATCGGCACCTTCAACATGCTGCGCCTGGCCGCGGCCGAGATGGCGGCGGCCGATCCGCTGGAGGAAGGCGAACGCGGCCTGATCGTCAACACCGCCTCGATCGCCGCCTATGAGGGGCAGGTGGGGCAGCCCGCCTATGCCGCGTCCAAGGGCGGCGTCGCGTCGCTGACCCTGCCGGCCGCGCGCGAACTGGCCCGATCGGGCGTCCGCGTCGTCACCATCGCGCCGGGTGTCTTCCATACGCCGATGGTCGATGGCCTGCCGCCCGACGTGCAGGCCGGCCTCGCCGCCGACGTGCCATTCCCCCCGCGCCTCGGCCGGCCGGAGGAATACGCCGCCCTGGTCGCCCATATCGCCGCCAACCGGTTCCTGAACGGAGAGGTCATCCGCCTCGACGGCGCCCTGCGCATGCAACCGCGTTGACCCCGGAGACACGCGTCAGGCTGGAAGCGTTCCAGGAGACCCTGGTCCGCTGGAACGCCGCGATCAACCTGGTCAGCCGCCGCGACATGCCGGTGCTGTGGCGGCGGCATATCGAGGACAGCCTGCAACTCGCCGACCTGCCTGGCCCGATGCCGGCGCGGGCGATCGACCTGGGCTCGGGTGCGGGGTTTCCGGGGATCATCCTGGCCATCGCGACCGGGATGCATGTTGATCTGGTGGAGGAAGACCAACGCAAATGCGCCTTCCTGCGGGAAGCCGCGCGGATCACCGCCGCCCCGGTCACTGTCCATGCGACGGCAATCGAAACCGTAGCGATCGAACCCGCCCCCCTCATCAGCGCCCGCGCGCTCGCTCCGGTGGCCAAACTGCTCGACCTGGGCGAACGGCTGCTGGCACCGGGTGGGGAGTGCTGGTTCCTGAAGGGCCGCGACGCGGAGGCGGAACTGGCCGCGGCCCGCGCCGCCGGCTGGACCATGACGGTCGAGCGGATCCCCAGCCGCACCGACCCCGAGGGCGTGATCCTGCGCCTGAGCGGGATCAGCCGGTAGACGCCGCGGCGTTCATTCTTCGTTCAGACTTTGATGATAACGGAGGGCCGGGCGGACCTGATGGTCCTTGACATTCGGTTTTTGTGGATACAATAAATGCTCGACACCTGGGATGAGGCCAAACGCCGGGTCACCCTCGCGGAACGCGGGTTGGACTTCGCCAAGGCCCACCAGTTGTTCGACGGCAAGCACTTCACGCTGCCGGATGACCGCCAGGACTACGGCGAAGCGCGGTTCATCTCGGTCGGCATGCTCGGCCCAAGGTTCGTGGTGGTCGTCTGGACCCCACGCGACGGCGGGCGGAGGATCATTTCCATGAGGCACGGTCATGAGCGCGAAAAGAGCGTTTCCAAGACTTCCTGGACTGACCCGGACGACGCGCCGGAGCTCACGGAAGCCTGGTTCGAGAAAGCCGATCTGCACGACGGTGAAACGCTGGTTCGGCGTGGCGGCCGGCCGCGAAAGGCGGCGCCGAAGCAGGCGGTGAACATCCGCCTGGATCCCGATGTGGTGGCGCATTTCCGGGATGGCGGGCCGGGCTGGCAGTCGCGGATGAATGCGGCGCTGCGCAGGGTCGCCGGCCTGGGATAAGGGGGCGCCGGTCCGGACCGGCGCCCTGTCTGGTTCAGCCGCCGTAGTAGACGTTGTCGCCCAGGTCCTTCATTTCCAGGATCGCGGCATCCGCCCGGCCTTCCGGGGCCTTCATCAGGTGGGCTTCCGTGACCTCGGCCACGACGATGCTGTGATCGCCCAGTTCCAGCACTTCCTTCACGGTGCATTCCACCGCGCCGATCGCGCATTCCAGGATGGGCGCGCCATTTGTGCCGGCATGGAAGGCCTGGCCGGAGATCTTCCCGTCCTCGACCTTGGCCGGCTTGAAGAAGGTGAAGGCAGCGCCCTTGCCGTCCTTGCCCAGCATGTTCAGCACGAACTTGCCGGTGCCCTTGACCACCGTATGGGCGCCGGAATCAGCCTTGACGCCGACGACGACCAGAGGGGGGGAGAAGGATGACTGCGTGACCCAATTCACGGTCGCCGCGCCCACGTTGCCCTTTCCGTCATCGGCGGTGAGCACGTAGATGCCATAGGGGATCATGCGGAGTGTGGTTTTCTTGGCGTCGGCGTTCATCGTTTCCTCCGGTCCTTATTGGTCCGGCTTCGATGTTAGCCACGCCTGCCACGGTTGCCCAGAGTCACGGGCCGTCAGAACAGTTTCTGCGCGTCCGGATACTGCACGACGATATCGGTCGGGTCGGCCAGATGCAGCATGGCGCGGGCGCGTTCGTCCAGCGTGTCGGGGTTCAACTGGTTGGCCCGCAGGCCGGCGACGCGGCGTTCCCACCGGTCCCGTTCGGCCTTGGCCGCCCGGTTATCGGCTTCGACCTGGTGCAGAAGCTCGATCCGCTCCGCCTGCGCGACCAGGCCACGGTTTCCCTGCATGGCATTCCAACCAAAATAGCCAGCGATGGCAAGGAACACCGTCGGGGCGATCATAAGCCGAGCGCGACGCTTGAGATCGAGAGCCAATTGCATTCCCCGTGAGCGGACTCCCCAATGATATAGCCGTACGACTCGGCAATGTGAACGGAAAAGCCGCGAATTCGCCCCTGTTTCGCCACGGATCGCCGATACGACTCGGGGCATGGCGGATTTCCGCCGGAAGGAGGCTTCCGATGAAGACCGGTTCGATCATCCTGACGGCCATTGGGGTCACGATGCTGTTCGCCGCCGCATCGCCGGCCGAGGCTGGAGACGGGCGCCGGGGCGGCTACTACGGCCATGGGCCGCACTACCATCATTACAACCACCACTACCGGGCACCGCGCTATTACCGGCCCCCGCCGGTCTACTACGCGCCGCCGGCCTACTATGCCCCGCCGCGGGTCTATTATCCGCCCCCGCCGGTGTATTACGCGCCGCCTGCGATCGGGTTCGGCTTTACGTTCCGGTAGGACGCAGGCCCCAGCGCCGTTGACAGGACGGCGCGCCCCTGTTCAAGGTCCGGCCGAACGCATAGGGGACCGGCCGAAGCATGTCCGAGAACAGTCTGCAGCAACCGATCGAAGCCCTTTGGGAGGACCGTGAGAAGCTCACGTCCTCCACCAAGGGCGCAGCGCGCGACGCCGTTGAGGCCGCGCTGGAAGCCATGGACAACGGCACCGCGCGCGTGGCCGAGAAGATCGATGGCAACTGGCACGTCCATCAGTGGCTGAAAAAGGCCGTGCTGATGTCGTTCCGGCTGAATGATTCCGCGCCGATGGAAGGCTCGGGCGGGGCGCCGGTGTGGGACAAGGTCCCGATGAAGTTCGCCGGCTGGGGCGAGAACCGGTTCAAGGAAGCTGGCGTGCGCGCCGTTCCCGGCGCCGTCGTGCGCCGCTCCGCGTTCATCGCGCCAGGTGCCGTGCTGATGCCCAGCTTCGTGAACCTCGGTGCCCGCGTCGGCCGCAATACGATGGTCGATACCTGGGCCACGGTCGGAAGCTGCGCGCAGATCGGTGAGAACTGCCATCTGTCCGGCGGCGTCGGCATTGGCGGCGTGCTGGAACCGCTCCAGGCCAACCCGGTCATCATTGAAGACGATTGCTTCATCGGCGCCCGGTCGGAGGTCGCGGAGGGCGTGATCGTCGAGCGTGGGGCGGTGCTGTCGATGGGCGTGTTCATCGGCGCCTCGACCAAGATCATCGACCGCGCGACGGGTGAAATCCACATGGGCCGCGTCCCGGCCTATTCGGTGGTGGTCCCTGGCTCCCTGCCTGGCCGGCCGCTGCCGGATGGGTCTCCGGGTCCGTCGCTGTACTGCGCTGTCATCGTGAAGATCGTGGACGCGCAGACCCGCGCCAAGACCTCGATCAATGAGCTGTTGCGCGATTGAGCGACTTGACTGACCCCCTGGGCCTCGCCCAGGCGCTGATTAGCTGCAACTCGGTCACCCCGGCCGATGGCGGCTCCCTGTCCGTGTTGTCCGAGGCGCTGGAGCGTCTCGGCTTCACCGTCACCCGCCTGAAATACGGAGAGATCGACAACATCTTCGCCCGTCTCGGCACGGAAGGCCCGCATCTGTGCTTCGCGGGCCATACCGATGTCGTGCCGGTCGGAGGGGCCAACTGGCGGTTTGATCCGTTCGGCGCGACCGTGCATGACGGCGTGCTGTACGGGCGCGGCGCCTGCGACATGAAGGGCGCGATCGCCGCCTTCGTGGCGGGCGTGGCGCAGCATCTGAAGGACGGGAAGCCCAAGGGCTCGATCAGTTTCCTGATCACGGGGGACGAGGAAGGCCCCGCGGTCGACGGCACCGTCAAGGTGCTGGAGTGGATGAAGTCCAACGACCAGATCCCCGATTTCTGCCTGGTGGGTGAACCGACCTGCCCGGTGAAGCTGGGCGACATGGTCAAGATCGGCCGGCGCGGCAGCGTCAACATGAAGATCGAGATCTTCGGCACCCAGGGCCACGTCGCCTATCCGCATCGCGCCGACAACCCGGTTCATCGCTTGATCCGCGCGGTCTCCGCCCTGACCGCGGCCCCTGTTGATGCCGGGACGGACTGGTTCGAGCCTTCGTCGCTGCAGATCACCAGCATGGATGTCGGCAACACGGCGACCAACGTCATCCCGGCCTCGGCCCGCGCGGCACTGAACATCCGGTTCAACGACAAGCACTCCGGCAAGTCGCTGACCGAATGGGTGCGCGCGACCATCGCCCAGCACGCGGAGCGGTTCGATCTCGAATCCTCCACCAGCGGCGAATCCTTCGTCACCAAGCCTGGTCCGCTGGTCGACATCCTGCGCGGCGCGATCGTCGACGCGACGGGCGTTGAGCCGAAGCTGGACACGGGTGGCGGCACATCCGATGCCCGCTTCATCGCCAATTACTGCCCGGTTGCCGAATTCGGCCTGGTCGGCGCCACGATGCACCAGACCGACGAAAGGGTCCCGGTCGCCGAGATGCGCGACCTGGCACGCATCTATCGCGGCGTGATCGCGTCGTTCCTCGCGTGATGCACCCGCCATGAGCGGCCCGCCACCCGAGCCCGATCTGTCCATCGGCAACACGATCCGCGCGATCGTGGGCGTCGCCCTGGGGCGCCCGGCCGCGCTGCGCCAGTTCGGCGACACGCCGCGCGCCTTCATCACCAGCCTGATCCCGCTGATCGTCGTCCCGCTGCTGAGCAGCCTGATGACGCAGAAGGACCCAGGTTTCGGGCGATTCCTGCTGGAAGCGGCGGCCTCGGTCGCGGCCCTGTTGGTGCCGCCAGTGCTGACCCATGCGCTGGCCCGCGCCTGGGGGCGGGAGGAGGCGTGGCTGCGCTTCGCCACTGCCTTCAACTGGTGCCAGTTCGGCCTGCTGATGGTGGCGATGGTCGGGCTGTTCGTGATCGGCGGAGCCGGCGGGCGCGACGCCGCTGTCGTCGTCGTCGGGCTGCTCGGCATCTATGCCCTGTGGCTGCACTGGTTCCTGACCCGGCATGGCCTGGGCGTGTCGTCCGGCCGAGCGATCATGCTGGTACTGTCGGTGCATGTCGCCACGTCGTTGGTCGTGCTGGTGCCGCGCTTCATCGCCGCCCTGCTGCGGGCATGAGCGCGGGTCCCTCGGTCAGCGGACTGCACGCGGTCGTTCTGCTGGCGCAAGGCCGGACAGACGGCGTCGCGCTGCTGCGCTCGGAGCCGTCCGACGTCACTCGCAGCTTCTTCGCGATGGCGGTGGCGGTGCCGCCGATCATCGCGCTGCGTTTCCTGAACTGGGAGATTGGCACGGGCGTGCCCGCCGATGCGGCGCGGATCGTGACGCTCGACCTGCTGGTCTATGCCGTCAGTTGGCTGTCCTTCGTGATCATTTCGTCCCGGCTGGCCGACCGGCTGGGGCGGGAGGCGCTGTGGCCGCGGTTCTTGGTCACCTACAACTGGTGCAACGTCCTGGCGAACGTGATGGTCCTGGTGGGCACCGTGCCGGGCGCGCTGGGGGCGCCGCCGCTGCTGGACCAGGTGTCACAGGTCGTGGTGACGGGCTGGGCGCTGTGGCTGGAGTGGTACGCGGTCCGGCTGACTCTGCGCACGGGGCCGTTGCTGGCGATGTATTTCGTGCTGGTCGACCAGATGATCGGGGTGGTGTTCACGATCGCGGGGGCGTCCCTGGGACGGTGACGGGCAGGGTTTCGCTAGTTCCGAAACTGGTCCACAAATCCCTGGCAGCATCATACGGTCAAAAGGACCATCTACCCATGAAGCAAGGATTTCTCGGCCTGGTGATGGCGGTTGCCATGTCCCTGGGCCTCACCGGCTGTGGCGGCAGCGTCAAGCTGGGGCCGGAGGCGATCGCCGGCCTGACGCCGGACGCCTATGTCACCATGCACCAGGTCCAGATCGCCTATCTGGCCAGCGGCGGCGGCGGCACCGGCACGATCACCTATCGCGGCCGGACCCATGAATTCAACATCGGTGGCCTGGGCGTGGGCGGCATCGGCGCTTCCACCCTCGATGCCGAGGGCGAGGTCTACCGCCTGCCCAACCTCGCGGCCTTCCCGGGCGCCTATGCCCAGGGCCGTTACGGCTTCGCGGCCGGCACCGCGAGCGGCGGCGAGCTTTGGATGCAGAACGAGGCCGGGGTGATCCTGCGCCTGAAGGCCAAGCGGACCGGCCTGATGCTGTCCCTCGGCGGGGACGCCGTCGTCATTTCGATGCAGTAGCAGACCCGCGCGCCGGCCGGATCTGATCCGGCCGGCGTGACGGGATCAGCGGGGGCGGTGGTCGGCGGGGACGCCCTCCACCCGTTTCCGCCCGGTGATCATGGCGGAGATGACGTTGCTCCGCTTGCGATACTCCACCCAGATCACGCCGCCGACATGGCCGGCCGAACAGACCAGGATGGCGTAGAAGACCCACAGATGCGTGGTGACGATCGGGGTGCGGAAGGCGCGCATCGCGGCCATGCCGTCCTTGCTGATCTTCGCCGAATTTCGGTCTCCGGGCACGAGCGTGGCGATGTCCACCCCGGGTGCTGCCACCCAGCGGGCGAAATAGTCGCCGAAGGGGCCGTGGTACAGATCGGTTCCGGCCAGGATGATCCCGGTTCCCGCCTGCGCGAGCAGCAGGACCAGCAGCGCGGTCACCATCAGGCTGCCGACGGGGTTCAGCCCGAGATAGGGCGTCGTCATGCCGCCGCCCAGATAGGCGCGGAGTTCACCCAGGAACCCGCGGCGGAACGGCAGGACCCGGCCGAGATTGCCGTGGCCCTTGTCGAGGAAGCCCCAGGCGATCCGCACGACCAGGTTGATCGCGAAGACATAGCCCGCCCATTTGTGGACGATCTTGAAGCTGACGCGCGAGGCGGTCGGCAGCGAGAGTTCGTTCTCGTAGAGGATGCACAGGCCGCTGCCGATCAGGCACAGCAGCGCCGCGAGGTTGATCCAGTGGAAGGCCCGCACGGGCGCGCGCCAGACGTCGTATTCGTGGCTGTCGATGGTCGTGGTGCTCATGGTGCTCTCCGCTGGCGGCCTGGCCGTTCCTGAACGGTTCGTGGTGCAAGCGTGGTGCCAGCAACGATCTGTCGCACGCTGGGTGGTATCCATCTGGAGCAGAAGGGTTTTTTCTTGTCTTGATCCGCTTGGGCCGGGGCGTCCGGGGGATTTGCCCCACCCGTACGGGGGATTTCACCCACCGCCGTCTTTGCGTCCGGCCGGGATTTGGCCGAGGCTTCCCCCGCAAGCCCAGCACAGGGGGGACACAAGCCATGGCCTATGATCATATCCTGACTGAGATCGAGGACGGCGTGGGGATCATCACGCTCAACCGACCCGACAAGCTGAACGCGATGAACCGGAAGCTGGGGCAGGAGCTGCACCAGGAGGTCCGGCGGATGGATGCCGATGACGATATCGGCTGCATCGTGATCACCGGCGCCGGAGAGCGCGCGTTCTCGGCCGGTGGCGACATCCAGGAACAACTCTCCGACGACGCGAAGTATTCGGACGCCGAACTGGCGTCCTTGCGCGATGAGCGGCAGGACTATGAGATCGCGACCTCGGCCAAGCCCACGATCGGGATGATGAACGGGCTGGCCTATGGCGGGGCGGCGGTGCTGTCGTCGTCGCTGGACATGCGGATCGGATGCGAGGGAACGCGGTTCCGCTTCCTCGCCGCGGCCTATGGCCGGATCAACAGCACCTGGACGCTGCCCAATCAGGTCGGCTGGCCGATGGCGAAGGAGTTGCTGTTCTCGGCCCGGGTGGTGGAGGCGGAGGAGGCCTACCGGATCGGGCTGCTGAACCATCTTGTGCCGCGCGCGCAACTGCGGACGAAGACGATGGAGATCGCGCGGATGATCGCGGCGAACCACCGAGGCTCGGTGCTGGGAGTGAAGGCGCTGTTGTTGCGGCAGCTTGGGGAAGGGCTGGAGGCCCAATGGGCGATCGAGCAGAACTACACGAAGAACGTTCTGCCGGGCGCGCAGGCGAAGGACGCGTTTCCGGAGTTCATCGCACGGAAGGGGTTGAAGGCGGGGTAGGTGGTGGGGAACGGGGCGGGGGCTTCGGGGTTCGGCCGTTGGAGTGGCGGCAGGTTCGTCAGGGGTGTGGCAGGGTAATCAGGGGGGTAGGGTAGTCAGGGGGTGGGGCAGGGTAGTCTGTACAACGCTCCCCTCCCCTTGAGGGAGGGGCTGGGGGAGGGGTAAGCCGCCGCACGGACCTCGCAATCACGGGACGCGCTCGGAGAAGGAGGGGTAGCCCTCTGGTCCGTCCCGCGAGCACCCCCCCCCCCCCCCCCCCCCNNCTCCCTCAAGGGGAGGGGGAGAAGAGCGCGCGCCCCAGGGGAAAACGCCCCCCCTACGCCGCCGCCGACTTCTCGCCAGGCGGTGCGTCCTCGGTGATCACCTCGGTCCGGCGCACCCGCAGCCGCCGTATGCGTCTCGGATCGGATTCCAGAATCCGGAATTCGTAGCCGGAGGGATGGCTGATCACCTCCCCCCGCGCCGGCACCCGGCCGGCCAGGGTGAACACCAGCCCGCCCACGGTGTCGATGTCCGCGCCGCGTTCGTCCTCGGTCAGGACGCGGCCGACCTTTTCCTCGAAATCCTCGACCGACAGGCGCGCGTTCAGGTCCAGGGAGCCGTCCGGCCGCTCGGTCACCATCGGTGCCACCACGTCGTCGTGTTCGTCCGAGATGTCCCCGGTGATCGTCTCCACCAGGTCCTCGATGGTCACCAGCCCGTCGATGCCGCCGTACTCATCCACGACCAGCGCCATGTGAACGCGCGCCTGGCGCATCTGCAGCAGCAGTTCCAGCACCGGCGTCTGCGGGGCCACCATCAGTGGCTTGCGAAGAATCTTCTCGATCGAAAACGCCTCCGGCCGCCCGGAATAGGCGAAGACGTCCTTCACATGGACCATGCCCATCACGTCGTCCAACTGCTCGGTGTAGACCGGCAGGCGGGAGTGGCCGTCGTTGCGGATCAGCTCGATCGCCTGCGCCAGCGTGACATCGGCGCGCATGGCGACGATGTCGGCGCGCGGGACCATGACGTCGTCGGCCATCGTCTCCCGCAGGCGCAGCACGTTGGCGATCAGCGCGCGTTCGTGCCGGTCCAGGCCCGGCTGTTCGTCCGGGTTCTGGCTGGACGCGGCTTCCTGCACCAGGTCGGCGATCGAATCGCGGACCGAATGCTCCGTCTGCCGCCGGCCAAGAAGCTGGCTCAATCGGCCGAGGAGATTGGGTTTGGTGCCACTCATGCGCGTTTCCAGGGGTTCGGTACACCGATGCGGTGCAGGATGCGGGCCTCCAGCATTTCCATGCGGCGGGCGTCGCCGGGATGTTCGTGATCCATGCCGCGCAGATGCAGCGCGCCATGCACGACCAGGTGGGCGAGGTGATGGGCGGGGCGACGCGCCATGGCGGCGGCCTCACGCCGGATCACACCCAAGGCGAGGATCAGTTCCGCCGCCGGGTGTTCATACGTCAGGATGTTCGTTGGCTTGTCGCGGCCGCGATGGCGGGCGTTCAGGCGCCGCACCATGCGATCATCGGCCAGCACGATATCCGCGCTGACCCCCGCCGCGGCGGCGGCGCGTTCCACGATTGCCCGGGCGCGCGGCACGAACCGGCGCCAAGCCGGTTCAGCGATGATGACGTTGACGTCTCCCTGGATCCCCGCTTGCGCGGGGCTACTACTGTCCGGTTCCATGTCTCTGCTCTTGTCCCCGACCGGCCTCGCGACGTTTGTCGCCGACGGCCAGGGCCCGTTGATCATAGGCATCGACGATCCGCGCCACCAGGGGGTGGCGCACCACGTCACGATTGTCGAAGCGGACGACGCGGATGCCCTGCACGCCTTCCACCGTATCCAACGCATCGCGCAGGCCGGAGGTAACCCCCGACGGCAGATCGACCTGGGTCAGATCGCCGGTGATGACCATACGCGTTCCTTCGCCCATGCGGGTCAGGAACATCTTCATCTGCATCGCCGTCGTGTTCTGCGCCTCATCCAATATCGCGAAGCAGTGCGCGAGCGTCCGTCCGCGCATGAAGGCAAGCGGCGCCACTTCGATCTCGCCGTTCGTCATGCGGCGGATGACCTGGTCCGCCGGCATCATATCGTGCAGCGCGTCATACAGCGGACGAAGATAGGGATCGACCTTTTCCTTCAGGTCGCCGGGCAGGAAGCCCAGACGTTCGCCGGCCTCGACCGCGGGGCGGGACAGGACGATGCGATCCACCTTGCCGGCCTGGAGCATGGCGACGGCCTGCGCGACGGCCAGATAGGTCTTGCCGGTGCCGGCGGGGCCGACGCCGAAGACCATCTCACTGCTGGTCAGGGCTTCCATGTAGCCGACCTGGCCGGGGCTGCGCGGGCCGACCGCGCCGCGGCGGGTGCGGATCGCCGGCATGTCCGACAGGGGCAAACGCGGATCGGTTTCCGGTTCGGCCATGCGGATGGCGGACTCGACTTCGCCGCGTCCCACGCTTTCGCCACGTTCCAGCTTGCGCCACAGGTCTTGCAGGATGCCCTGCGCGGCGTCGACCCGTGCCGTGTCGCCAGTGATCGCCACCCGGTTGCCCCGACAGGA
Source organism: Acetobacteraceae bacterium UBA6159 (assembly GCA_002422345.1). Lineage (GTDB taxonomy): Bacteria > Pseudomonadota > Alphaproteobacteria > Acetobacterales > Acetobacteraceae > Rhodopila. The sequence continues at coordinate 14,037 of DIUL01000145.1, read as the reverse complement.
CAGCCGCACGCCCATCGCTTGCTCGATCCGCACCAGATGCCGGTCGTGATCGCCCAGCAGCAGGGGCAACAACAGATTGTCGCCAAATTGGAGGGTGACGGACTTGCCGCCGGACGCTTCGGACGTGGTTGCCACCTGGCTGGCGGTGTGGGTCAAGCGCGCTGTCTCTCCTGGCTGAGGGTTCCCGCGAGTGAGTTTGGATGGGCGGCGGTGATTCGGACGAGAACTTCCTGTCCGGTCAGGTCTGAATTTCCCGTGACATGCACCGGCTGGAGGAAGGGCGAGCGGCCGGCGACCTGGCCGGGGTGACGGCCAGGACCGGTGAACAGGATGGGCAGCGTCAGCCCGACGCAGCCGGCGTAGAAACCGGCCTGCTGTTCGCGCAGCAGGGCCTGCAATGCCTGGAGCCGGCGGTCCTTCTCGGCTTCGGCCACCTGCATCGGCGCGCCGGCGGCCGGCGTGCCGGGGCGGGAGGAATACTTGAAGCTGTAGGCCTGGGCGAAGCCGACGGCGCGGACCAGGCCCATCGTCGCCTCGAAGTCCTGTTCGGTCTCCCCGGGGTGGCCGACGATGAAGTCCGAGGAGAAGGCGATGTCCGGACGCGCCGCCCGCAGGCGTTCGATGATTCGCAGGTATTCGGCGGCGGTGTGCTTGCGGTTCATCGCCGACAGGATGCGGTCGGACCCTGACTGCACCGGCAGATGCAGATAGGGCATCAGCATCGGCAGTTCGCCATGGGCGGCGATCAGGTCGTCATCCATGTCGCGGGGATGGGACGTGGCGTAGCGCAGGCGGGTCTCGGGCAGTGCCTCCGCCAGCACGCGCAGCAGGCGGCCGAGGCCCCAGGTCGTCCCGTCCGGTCCCTCGCCATGCCAGGCGTTGACGTTCTGGCCGAGAAGCGAAATCTCCCGCGCGCCCTGCGCCACCAGGCGGCGGGCCTCATGCAGGATGGCGTCGGCGGGGCGGCTGAACTCGGCGCCGCGGGTGTAGGGAACGACGCAGAAGCTGCAGAATTTGTCGCAACCTTCCTGGATCGTCAGGAAGGCGGTCACGCCCTGCGGCGCGCTGGCGTCGGGCAGGTGGTCGAACTTGTCCTCGGGCGGGAAGTCGGTGTCGATCACGGCCCCGCCGGCACGGGCGGCGCGGGCCACCATCTCGGGCAGCTTATGATAGGTCTGCGGGCCGAGGACGATGTCCACGAAGGGCGCGCGGGACAGGATTTCCGCCCCCTCGGCCTGCGCCACGCAGCCGGCAACAGCCAGGATCGTGCGCTGGCCCAGGGCCTCCCGCGCTTCCTTCACCTTCCGCAACCGGCCGAGTTCGGAAAACACCTTCTCGGCCGCCTTGTCGCGGATGTGGCAGGTGTTGAGGATGATCATGTCGGCACCATCGGCCTCGGCCGCCGGGGCATAGCCCAGCGGGGCCAGCACATCGGCCATCCGCCCGCTGTCATACACGTTCATCTGGCAGCCCCAGGTGATCACGTGCAGGCGCTTGCGGTTGGTCTCGGTCGTCGTGGTCGCTGAAGGTCGCGAGTCTGTCGTCACCTGTCCGTGTTCCGTCATAAGCCATGCTCCGCCCGCCTTGTCCGAACCGGTCTGGCGCGGGAGGCGGGAGGAATCGCCGGCAATCTGTGTGCGGTCAAGCGCAACGGCGCGACACGGGCTCCAGTGGGTTCCCCGACTGCGGGTGTCGGGACTGTGACAGGCAAGCCTGGGGTGCTGTCAACATGGATGTGCGCGCGGCCTGATGCAATCCGGCCGGACGGCGTCTGTCATACCGCGATCGCGGGTTGTCCGATCGGATGCTCGTCTGCCGGACGTCCGTAGGGCTCGGAGGCGATAGGGGAGGGGGGACGGTTCTGCCGCAGGGTCGCCGCGCCGTCCGCGACCGTCAGCCACACGGCCTGGGTCAGCGCCTTGCGGTCGGGATAGCGCATCGGATCGATCGGCACATGCAGCACGACCGTGGCGCGCAGCCCCAGGTTCTGTCCCAGCCGCCAGAAATGGGAGCCGATATCCATGTCCCCATACCAGGCGAAGACCGGCCGCGACGCCCGCCCGATCGGCAGCCCGCCCAGACGGTCATAGACCACCGACACCGGCTGGATCATCGGCACGCGGGACGGATCGATGTCGCGGCGCGCCTCGGCCACGGCCAGGAAGGAACTGCGGAACGGCAGGACGCGGCAGCCGTCGGAGCTTGTGCCCTCGGGGAACAGGATCAGGTTGTCGCCGCGGTCGAGCACCTGGCGCATCACGTCGCGTTCCTTGCCCGTCGTCACCCGCTGGCGGCTGACGAAGACGGTGCGGCCGAGGCGGGCGATGGTGCCGATCAGCGGCCAGCCGGCGACTTCTCCCTTAGCCACGAAGCAGCCATCCAGCACGCCGCCGACGACAGGGATGTCGACCCAGGACGTATGGTTGGAGACGAACACGATCGGGCGGCCATCCACGCGGGTCGGATGCTCTCCGATCACGCGCACGCGAATGCCCATCAGGCGGGTGAAGATCGCCCAGTAAAGCCGAGCGAACGCGATTTTGGGGCGACCGGGGAGGATGAGGCAGAGGGATTGGACCGCCATGCAGGGCAGGGTCCAGGCGACGATGCTCAGGCCGCGCCGGACGACCCTGATCCGGCGCGCCATGGCCGAGGCCAGGCTCCGTTCATCCGATCGCAGGCGGCCGCCGTCGAACCCGTCGCCCCCTTGCAGGAGTTTTGGCCGACGGGCGAGATGACCGACCATGCCGCTCATGTGTGCTCCGCTGGAATGCCCCATGGCCTTCCGATAGCGCGCGCGTCGTGACCCGACAATGGCACCGTGGTGATGGTTTGGTGAAAGCCGAATGGATCAGGGGGCGGGCGCGGCCTCGGTGCGGAGGATATCGAGCGGAACCAGCGCCCCGTCACGCTCGAAATGCCAGAAGGTCCAGCCGTTGCACGACGGCGCGTTCTGCAGGGCGGCGCCGATCTTGTGGATCGAGCCACGCTGTTCCCCCGCGACCACGGAGCCATCGGCGGCGACCACGGCGCTGACCCGGCGGTGGCGATCGAACAGGCGGGTGCCGGGGGCGATGACGCCGCGCTCGACAAAGCCGCCGAAGGGCATGCGGGGGATGTCGCGCTTGGTCGGGATCATCGACATGGCGGTGCCGGCGACGGGGCGGATGTCGCGCAGGCGGGCGAGGGCGGCCTCCACATAGGCCGGATGGCGTTCCATGCTGATGAAATGGCGACCCAGGCGCTTGGCCACGGCGGCGGTCGTGCCGGTGCCGGCGAAGGGATCCAATATGATGTCGCCCTGGATCGTGCTGGACAGCATGACCCGGTGCAGCAGCGCCTCGGGCTTCTGGGTCGGGTGCAGCTTCAGGCCGTGGACGTTCTTCAGCCGCTCCTCTCCGGTACACAGGGGGATGAACCAGTCGCTCCGCATCTGGATGTCGTCGTTCAGCGACTTCATCGCCTGGTAGTTGAAGCGGTAGCGGGCGTCCTGGCCGCGGGCGGCCCAGATCAGGGTTTCATGTGCGTTGGTGAAGCGCCGGCCACGAAAGTTCGGCATCGGGTTGGCCTTGCGCCAGATCACGTCGTTCAGCACCCAGAAGCCGAGGTCCTGGAGGATCGTGCCGATGCGGAAGATGTTGTGGTAGGCGCCGATCACCCACAGCGTCCCGTCCTTGCGCAGCAGGCGGCGGCACTCGGTCAGCCAGGCGCGGGTGAAGGCGTCATAGGCCGCGAAATCGGTGAAGCGATCCCAGTCGTCGTCCACGCCGTCGACCAGGCTGTCGTCGGGCCGCCGAAGCTCTCCCCGCAGTTGCAGGTTGTAGGGCGGGTCGGCGAAGACACAGTGGACCGATGCGGGGGGCAGCATCCGCATCAACTCGATGCAGTCGCCCCGCATGATCTGGTCAAGCGGAAGTTCGCGGTAGACGTCCAACAAGGGGAATCCCAGACTTGGTAACGAGTCGGGCTATCGTGACGGGCCGTCGGAAGTCGCGTCAATCGGTCCGGAAGGTGAATCTTGACAATCGTTCCCCTACCGAGTCCCTGGCGCCACACCCGCGAAGCCCAGGCGGTGATGCGGGGTGGGGCCGAGCAGACGGAGCGCGGCGCGGTGGGTGGCGGTCGGGTAGCCGGCGTTGCCCGCCCAGCCGTATCCGGGATAGCGTCGGTCGAGCCGGAGCATCGCCCGATCCCGCACCACCTTGGCCAGGATTGAGGCTGCCGCGATCGACAGCGACACCCCATCCCCGCCGATGACGCAGCGCACCGGGCAGGCCAGCAAAGGCGGGCGATTGCCATCGACCAGGGCGCTGTCGGGCGGAACCGGCAGCCGCTCCACCGCGCGCCGCATCGCCAGGAGAGAGGCATGGAGGATGTTCAGCCGTTCGATCTCGGCGATCGAGGCGGCGGCGATGGCGAACTCGATGCCTGGCGTGGCACGTAAGGCGAGGAAGGCGGTGTCCCGCTGTCGGGCGCTGAGTTTCTTGGAGTCGTCCAGCAGGCGGGCCAATGCGGCAGGGACGCCGGTGGGGAAGACCACGGCCGCGGCGACGACCGGGCCGGCGAGGGGGCCTCGGCCGACCTCATCCACGCCGGCCACGCGGCCGCCGGCTGCTTGTTCAAGGGAGAAATCTGGCACGGACGGGCCGTAGCAGGGTGGGAGGGGGTTTGGATACGGGGCATTGGGTGATCGGTCCGGCCGAACCTCGGACGCGTCCATGACCGTCATCCCGGCCTTGTGCCGGGACCATTCGCGGCAGGGTGCTGATGATGGTCCCGGCACAAGGCCGGGATGACGGTGGGGGCGGGATTCGCATACCGGTCCCGCCGCATCGGCGTTATGATCGCCGCAAAACCGGAGGAGCCTGATCGCCATGACAACCGATCCCTTTGTAGAAGTCGCCGCCCTGCCAGGACTGGGACCGATCCGCTACCTGGACGCGCGCGATGCCGCGGCGTTCGATGCGGGGACCGCGCCGAACGCCATCCGCGTCGCCTCGGACGATTGGGACACGGCAGCCAAGGCGGCCCATGTCGGTTTCCAGGAAGTCGCTTACTGGGAAAAGGTCATCGACGCGCTGGGTCTCGGTGGCGGCACGCTGGCCGCGGTGTTCGACAATGGTGGCATGACCAATGCCGCACGGGTCTGGTTCATGCTCCAGCACTACGGCGCCCGAGCGGTCATCATCAATGGCGGCTGGCCGGCGATGCAGGGGGCCCCTCTGCCGGCTGGCGCACCGGCTTCGACCACGCCGTTCAAGGCCAGCGCCGACTCGGGCGGGGTGGGGCTGGTGATGCGGACCACGCTGCGGGATGAACTCCAGATCGTCGACGGCCCGCCCCAGGCGCATGTCTTCGACACCCGCACGCCGAAGGAACATTCCGGAGAGGAGCAGCGCAAGAACCCGCGCGGCGGCCGCCTGCCCGGCGCGCGCAACCTGTCCCACACGGAACTGATGGCCAACGGGCATGTCCATGCCGGCCCGGTCCTGCGCGGCATGCTGGAAGGCGTGGGTTTCCAGCAGAGCGACCGGATCGTGACCCATTGTGAGGGTGGCGGGCGCGCCGCGTTGGCCGCCGCCGCCGCGGTGCGGGCCGGGTTCGGGAATGTGCGGGTGTACTACCATAGCTTCTCCGACTGGTCGCGCGACGACACCTGCCCGGTGGTGCGGGACTGAAGGCTTCCGCCCAGCCGTCATCGGGTTCGTACTCGCTGGCGGTCCGGGCGGCGTTCTGCTTGAAGGGACACCATGAAATCCCGGTTGTTCCCCCTCTTCGCCTTCCTCCTTCCGTTCGGCCTGGCCGGCTGTGGCGGGCTGCCAGCGCCCTTCTGGGGCAACCCCGGGGAGAACGCGCGCCGGCTGGTCCAGCCGCTGTCGCCCATGCTGGCAATCCCCGCGCCCACCAACGCGATGCTGCCCGAAGCCGCGAGCGCCGCGCTCGCCACCGAACTGGCCGACGCGTTGCAGGCGGCCGAGGTCCCCGCCTTGGCGCGCACCCCGCGCACCACCGACTGGCAGTTGCTCACGAAAGCCGAACGGCGGGCGAATGGGGTGGTTCCGGTGTTTGTGGTGCGTGATCCGGCCGGGGAGGAGGTGGGCACGGTCGAGGGCGCGCCGGTGCCGCTGGAAGCCTGGTATGGCGCGACGCCGAAGACGCTGCAGGCCTCGGCCGCCGAGGTCAGCCCCAGGATCGTGGCGCTCCTCGGCAATATCCGGACGGCGCGGGACCTGGCGAACCCGAACAGCCTGCTGAACCGGCCGGCGAAGGTGATGGTGGCGGACGTCAAGGGCGCGCCGGGCGACGGGAATCTGTCGCTGACCCGGCAGATGCGGGACCAGTTGGCCAAGTACGGCCCGGTCATCCAGACGACCGCCGTGGGCGCCGACTTCACCATCCAGGGAGAGGTCGTGGTGGTGCCGATCCCGAACAAGCAGCAGCGTGTCGAGATCCAGTGGTACGTGAAGAACGCTCAGGGTGATGAGCGTGGGCGGGTCGTGCAGTTGAACGAAATCCCCGCCGGAACACTGAACGGGTTCTGGGGAGAGATTGCCGTGGTCGTCGCGGCCGAGGCGGCGGGCGGCATCAACGACGTGGTCAACCGCCAGTCAGGGCGGGAGCCGACGCCTCAGACAGGAGGGGTATCCGCCCCCGTGGAAGCGCCGCCGGAAGTCAACCCGCCCCGGAAAGCAAGATCGTCGTGATGCGGACATTTTCCCGATTGACGCGTGCCTGAATGGGTATCATCGTGATTTGATAATGGTCAATTAATTGGCTGGGGGTCACGACTGGCATGAACGATATGATCGACACCACGATTGCGGCGGCGAAGGAAGACTGGCATCCGGCCGACGTCCTGGCGGCGCTGAAAAAGCGCGGCAATTCCCTGGCGGCCCTGTCGGTCGCCAACGGCTACCACCCGACCGCGGCCGGCAAGGCGTTGAAGCGACGCTGGCCGGCCCTGGAAGTGCTGATCGCAGAAGCGATCGGCGTGCCGGCCCAGAACATCTGGCCGAGCCGCTACGATGCGAACGGTGTGTCGCAAGGGCGGATGGGCTCGAAGGGCTGAACGGTCTTTCTTCGACCTGATCCCGCGGAACCTCGGTTCCGCGGGGCTTGGTCAGCCGATCAGGCGCGTACTTCCTCATTCAGCGCCGTCTCATAGACCCGGATCACCGAGCTTGAGTCGGAGGTGCCGAGGCCCATGCCGCGCGCCATCCGCATCAGGTTCAGCACCTGCGGCGCGATCATGCCGGGCACGCCCAGCTCATCCGCCATCTCCATCGCCAAACGCAGGTCCTTGTGGGCCAGGTCGAGCGCGAAGGTCGGCGCGAAGTCACCCTTGAGCGCCTTGTTCGACATGTTGTTGTAGCCCGACGACATGCCCGACGCGTTGCGGATCACCGCGTCCAGCTTCTTCAGGTCGATACCGGAACGCTTGCCCATCATCAGCGCCTCGGCCGCGGCGGCGGCGTTGCAGAAGGCGAGCATGTTGTTGATCAGCTTGGCGGTGGAGCCCATGCCGATGCCGCCGACATGGATCACTTCGCCGCTGAAGGACTTGAGCAGGGGAAGCTGCTGTTCGTACGCTGCGGTCTCTCCGCCGACCATGATGACGATCGAGCCGTCCTTGGCGCGCGCCGTGCCGCCCGAGACGGGTGCTTCGAGCATGTGGATGCCCTTTGCCGCCATGGTTTCCGCCAGCTTGCGCGCGGTGGCGGGGGAGTTGGTGGAGAGATCGATGAAGGTCGTGCCGGCCTTGGCGTTGGCGGCGATGCCGTCGGCGCCGAGGGCCACTTCCTCGACGATCCGGGGGATCGGCAGGGAGGTGATGACGACGTCGCAGGATTTGGCGACCTCGGCCACCGAACCGACCGAGGAGGCGCCGAGATCGGTGCAGGCCTTCACCGCGTCGGGGTTGAGGTCGAACACCACGACCTCGTGGTTCGTGTTGCGGATGATGTTGTGGCACATGGGACCACCCATGTTGCCGACGCCGATGAACCCGACCTTCATGCCTGCATTTCCTCCTGGCCCGGGCCGGAGGGTCCGGCGCGGTGGTGGAATGATGGCGGATATCAGGGGTGGGCGTCCACCTGCTGCCCATACTCGGCGATCGCCTGGTCGACGGCTTCGGGGTTGTGGGCGATGACCATCAGCAGGACGCGGGCGGCCTGTTCGGGCTGGCGGCGATGCTGTTCCCAGTCCCGGACGGCGGCCGGGGAAAACCCGAAGCGGCGGGCGAAGGCGTCCTGGCTGAGATCGAGGCGGGCGCGGATCGCCTTCACGTCGATGTCGTCGGGGACATGGGCGATGAAGCCCTCGGTGGTTTCGCCTCGGGCATAAGCCCGCGCGGCGCGGACACTGCCGAGGATGCGGCTACCAGCCTTGGACATAACGGCGCACTCCCAATCGATAATCCGAGACCAGGCCCGCCAGTTCCCGCCGGAGTTCGTTCCGTTCGGCCGCTGTCAGGTCGATCTTGTCACCCTTGGCGAAGACGTTCAGCAGGAAGACGGGGATGTCCCGGCCGGCATAGAACGTGATCACCCTGTAGCCACCGCTTTTCCCCTTGCCACGGCCGGCGAAGCGGAGCTTGCGGGCGCCGCCGGTGCCGGGGATTTCCACCCCGGCGGACGGGTCATGCGCCCGCTTCAGCACGATCCGGGCGCGTTCGTCGGCCCTGAGGCCGGTGTCGTCCGCGTCCCGCAGGTAGTCCGGTGTTTCGACAACCGATTGCAGCATCCGTGCCCCGTTTGGTTGATTGGGCGCGGTTGGTTGTCTGACATGGGACCCCTGAACAACCGGTTAAGGTGGTCGGGGAAAAGCAGGGGTTATATACGGCAATGCCGCATAATAGGCAACTGAATTATTAAAGCCTACGGCTGCGGACCATCGTACCCTTCGATGATGATCACATCGCCCGTGCTGCGCCCGTCGCGCTTGGACTTGGCGTGCATGTATTCGGGGGAGTGATAGCAGGCGACGGCGGTGTCATAGTCCTTGAACTCGAGGACGACGTTGCGGGCGCGCGGGGTGCCTTCCGGGGCCTCGAACCGGCCGCCGCGGATGACGAAGCGGGCGCCGAACTTGCTGAACGCGGCGGCGTTGGCGGCGACGTATTCCTGGTAGCCTTCCGGGTCCGTCACATCGATGCGCGCAATCCAGTATCCTTTTGCCATGGTGGGCGTCCTTACGATTTCATCAAAGCGGAGAGGGTGGGTTCCATCGCCTCGGCCATCCTTGCCATGGCCTGGGCGGTGGGATGCAAGGGTGGGTCGGGCGGTTTCAGATATGGATCGTAGAACTGGGTGCGATCGAAGCGGCCATCGCGCATGAACAGGTGGCCGAGGTCCATGAACGTGACCTCATGCCCCTTGGGGTATTTCGTGGCCAGCACGCGGTTGACCGCGACCGTTGTCTCGGTGGCCCAGGCCGAACGCTCACTGGGCAGGATGCCCAACAGCAGCAGGCGGGTGGAGGGGAGGCGCTGGCGGAGATCTCGGATGACTTGGTCGATTCCGGCGACGGTGTCCTCGGTGCCCCATTTCAGGCGGCCGAGATGATTGGCGCCGATCAGGATCACCGCGGCACGGGGGCTGATGCCGGTGGCTTCGCCGTTGCGGATGCGCCAGATCAGGCTGGAGGTTGTATCGCCCTTGAAGCCCAGATTCACGGCGTTGCGGCGGCCGTAGAAGCGCTGCCAGATCGGCTGGTAGTCGCGCCAATCGGGCGGGCCGGTATATTCCCATTGTTGCGTGATCGAGTCGCCGTAGAACACCAGCTCCGGCCGTTTCGTCTTCAGTTCGACCAGCTTGGCTTCGTGCCGTTCGCGCCACCATTTGATGTCGGTGCGCGCGATCGGGGTGGTGGCCATGATGGTGCGCGGGCGCGATGGTTCCGCGGCCGTGGCAAGCCCCGGCGTCAGCAGCGTGGGCGCGGTCAGCAGCAGCCCCCGACGGCGCAGCGCCATCGGGGACGTGGTCTTCGGGTCCGTATCAGGCATGGACGAAACTACTTCTCCCGCACCGGACGGGCGCGCTGGTTGTAGAGGATTTTTGCCCGCCGCTCCTGCTCCTCGGGCGGCAGCTTGGCAGGGTCCTCGGAGAGGTCGGCGCCGACCGCCATGCCGCGCTGCACCGCGGGGCGGGCGGCGAGTTCATCCTGCCAGCGCTTGACGTATTTGAACTCGGTGATGTCCTGGCCCTGGGCGGCCCAGTTCACGGTCCAGGGATAGCAGATCATGTCGGCGATCGTGTATTCGTCGCCGGCGAGATACTTGCTCTCATACAGGCGGTTGTTGAGCACGCCATACATCCGGTTCACTTCGTCGGTGAAACGGCGCACCGCATAGGACTGGTCGCCCTGCTTGTCGCCGAGGCGGCGGAAATGGCCGCATTCCCCGCTTTTCGGCCCCTGGTTGGCCATCTGCCAGATCAGCCATTGGGTGACCTGGTACTTGCCGCGGATGTCCTGGGGGAAGAAGCGGCCGCATTTCTCGGCCAGGTACATCATGATCGCGCCGGATTCGAAGATCGCGATCGGCTCGCCCCCGCCAGGCGGCGCGGTATCGACCAGCACCGGCATGCGGTGGTTCGGATTGATGCGCAGGAAGTCGTCGGTGAACTGATCGCCGCGCCCGATATTGCAGGGGACGACGTTATAGGGAATGCCTGCTTCCTCCAGCAGGATGGTCACCTTCTTGCCGTTCGGCGTGGGCCAGAAATGCAGGTCGATCATGGACGTTGTCCTTCCCGGTCGGTTCTGAGCGTGGCCAAGCCTACTCCATCGGCCGGCAGGCGGCCACCGATCGTTGCCGAGCATCCGGATGCCACGTATGAGCGATGCAACGCGCACCGCATGAGGAAACGCCACAATGGCGACCGGACAAGAGGCTTCGTTCCTGATCGGGCTGATCGGCACCGGCATCCAGGCGTCCCGTGCGCCGGCGATGCACCAGCATGAGGCCTCGGCCCAGGGACTGCGGTTCGTCTACAAGCTGATCGACCTGGGTGAGCTGGGCCTGTCGCTGGACGCGCTGCCCGACCTGCTGGTGGCGGCCGAACGGATGGGCTTCGACGGGCTGAACATCACCCATCCCTGCAAACAGGCGGTGCTGCCGCTACTGCATGAACTGTCGGACGACGCGGCGGCTCTGGGCGCGGTGAACACCGTGCAACTGCGGGGTGGGCGGCGGATCGGGCACAACACGGATTGGTTTGGCTTCGCCGAGAACATGCGGCGGAACCTGGTCGATGCGCCGCTGGATCGCGTGGTGCAGTTCGGCGCCGGCGGGGCTGGATCGGCGGTCGCTCATGCCGCGCTGGTGCGGGGCGTGCGGCATCTGACCATCACCGACGTGGATGCCGCCCGCGCGTCCCGGGTCGCGCGTGATCTGTGCGACCGGTTCGGGGCCGGACGGGCCGAGGCGGTGACCGATGCGGCCCAGGCGGTGGCGACGGCGGACGGGATCATCAATGCGACCCCGATCGGCATGGCGGCGCATCCGGGGATGGCATTCCCGGCGGCCTGGCTGCGCCCGTCTCTATGGGTCGCCGAGGTGATCTACTTCCCGCTGGAAACCGAGATGCTGCGGCGCGCCCGTGACTACGGCTGCCGGACCCTGGATGGCGGCGGGATGGCGGTGTTCCAGGCGGTGGAGGCCTTCCGCCTGTTCACCGGCCTGACCGCGGACGCGGATCGGATGATCGCGCATTTTCAATCGATGAATCAGTGACAAGAGAACGGATCAACACAATGACCGATTGGCTTGGTTTGCAGGGCAAGATAGCCGCCATCACCGGGGGCGGTGGCGGCATCGGGCGGGCCGTCGCGCTCGGCATGGCGAAGCAGGGCGTGACACCAGTGCTGCTCGATCGCGACATGGCGGGCTGCGACCAGACCCTCGCCGTGCTGCGGCTGGTCGGGGTGGAGGCACGCGCCATCGCCTGCGATATCGCCGATCCCGAGAGCGTGCGTGTCGCCGCCGAACAGGCCGGACCGGTCGATATCCTGGTGAACAACGCCGGCATCCTGCGGCCGGGGCCGCTTGCGAGCCTCAGCCTGGATGAATGGAACCTGCTGCTGTCGGTGAACCTGAGCGGGTATTTCCTTTGCGCCCAGGCCTTCGGGGCGGGGATGCGGGAGCGGGGGAAGGGGGCGATGGTGCATATCGCCTCGATCGCGTCCCGGTTTCCGCAGGCGGCGAGCGGGGCGTACTCGGTCAGCAAGGCGGGCGTGGTGATGCTGTCGCAGCAGATCGCGCTGGAATGGGGACCGCTGGGGGTGCGCAGCAATGTCGTCAGCCCGGGCCTGGTCCGCACGCCCATGAGCGAGGCGTTCTATCAGGCCGAGGGCGTGGCGGAACGCCGTGCCAAGGCGGTGCCGTTGGGCCGGGTAGCGACGCCAGACGATATCGCGGAGGTTGTGATCTATCTGGCCAGCGATCGAGCGGGCTATGTGAACGGGGAAGACATCTGCGTGGACGGCGGCTTCGGCCGGACGACCATGAGCACGGTGCCGCGGCCTGGGTTCGAGTAGGGAAGTGCTGGGGTTTCACCCCAGACCCTACCAGGGGCTTTGCCCCTGGACCCCACCAAAGGCCTCAGGCCTTTGGAAACCTTTGGTTGGTGGGATGACGGGCGGGGCTGANNTCAGCCCCGCCCGTCATCCCACCAATGAGCGGTTCCAAGGGCTGTGCCCTTGGCGGGGGTCTCGGGGGCAGAGCCCCAGAGCGGGGTTTGGGGCGGAGCCCCATCGCTACGCCCGCCGCCGCCCCAGCACCGTCAGCAACCCGGCCATCAGCGCCATCTGCGCCGTGACCAACGCATACGGCAATACCCAGGAGTCCGCCATCCGGACCACCAGGGAAAACAGCGTCGGCCCCATCACGTAGCCGCTGAAGGTGATCATCGTGGACCCCGACGCCGCGTCGGCGATCTTGTCCTTCGGCGCCAGGCGGGAGATTTCGGACAGCATCAGCCCGGGCCAGCTCGCGCAGACCAGGCCCACCAGGAACGCCAGCGGCCCGATGACCGCCATCCCCAGCCCCTCGGGCAGCAGCGCCCAGCCCATCACCAGCGCGGCCGAGGCCCAGGCCTGCACCACCATCGTCCGCATCGCGTTGCGCGTCCGGTCGGCCGCCCAGCCGACGATGATCCGCCCGACCATCCCACCGCCCTGCATGCAGGCATAGGCCATGCCGGCGACCGTCAGCGACATCCCCCTCGCGGTCACCAGATAGGTCACGCAGAACGAAAACAGGCAGCCCTGCACGACCGCCAGCGACATGGTCAGGATGGTGAGGTGCCGCAGCTCCCCTTGACGCAGCACGGTGGCGAAGGGGGCACGCAGGTTGCTCCAGCGAAACAGCCCGGCCAGGGTGATCGGCGGCGGCGGGTCGCGCGCGATCTCCAGTTGCCGGCGCAGCGGCGTCACCGCCAACGCGACCGCGATACCCACGATGATCGGCATGGCGATGCCAGCGCCCCAGCCGTACAGCGCCGCCACCGGAGCGATCGTCAGCCCGGCCAGCACGCCGCCCGCCTGCGCGCCGGCCTGCTTGATGGAGAAGATCAGGCCGCGATGCTTCTCGATCGCGGTCGCCGCCAGGATGCGGGTGGAGGCCGGGGGCGCCGGTCCATACGACAGTCCCAACAACAGCGATGACAGCACGACCAGTGGGAACACCCCGGCCGAGAGCAGCAGCAACGAACACGCGCCGCAGAACATGCCGATCTGCATCGCCGGCAAAGGCCCCACCCGCAGCACGAGCGGGGTGCCGAACGCCATGAACAGGATCGAGCCCAGGGAGTTCAGGGCATAGATCGCCCCGATCTGCTCCCGCCCGACGCCGATGCCCTCGGTGAGCAGGGGGGCCACGACCGGCAGGCTCTGGCTCATGTAGCTGCCGGCCATCTGGAGCGCGGTGGTCGCCACCAGGCCGATAACCCAGACGGGCGCGTTCATGCGCCCGTCTGTCCGTCGTTTCGTGTGTGTCGCAAGTCGGGTGACTTAGGCAACGCCCAAAATCTATCG
>DIUL01000156.1 GCA_002422345.1 Acetobacteraceae bacterium UBA6159 | reverse complement strand
TCTCAAAACCGTGCCCCGGTACAGAGCGACCATTAGACAGCTTGGGGTCGTGCTTCTGGCTGGCTCTGTACTCGCTGCTGTTCTTGCAGCGGTTGTTCTTTGGCGGGGGCAGAGCAATCCTGCAGCAATCGATCCCACAAGAGAAGTTCCAGGTGGTTCAAGTCCTACAGACGATGATTCGCCTTCTTCCGACCGGCCAGTGTCAAACTCTATGAATATGAGCTTCGACGACTGCCTGTCGTTGATTCGCCGAACAGCGTCAGAGCTGGGGGTTGCACCAATCAACGTGGTCGAAACAGACATTATGCGGATAGTGAGGTTTGTGGCTTCCGACGGGACAGTCTTAGTAACCTGCAGTCGTCCAGACGGGAAAGCGGTGATAACAAAAAGTGATTGATTTCAACGCATCACGAAATCCAACCCGCCACGATCCGCCCCGGCAAACCGTCGATAGCGCGTTCTGCATCCCGCGCCAGATCGAGCCGCTTGCGGAGCTTGACCTGCGGCACCAGCAGGAAGATCGGCACGGTGGTCAGCCCGCGTCCGGTTTTGGACCGTGACGCCACGGCGCGCCCCTTGCTGTTCAGCCGCCCCTCGGCCACCAGCAGGCTCGGGCCCCTGCGCCGGTAGATGAAGCGCAACCGTAGCCCCGTGCGACGTTCCCATTCGCCGGGGTTGATCCGTCCGCCTTTGGTGCTTTTCCCGGCCGCTGGAGTGGGGATCGCCAGCCAGAACCCATCCTTTGACCGGATCAGCGGCCCACTGTCATGCGCCCCGATGATCACCGGGGCGTTGGACCAGACCAGCGCGGCGGCGTTCAGGCTGTCACCGGATTTGGGAAAATTGGCGAGGCGGATAGAGTTGCCCAGCCTGGTGCCCAGCCCCGCGCCGGTGATCTGGCCGCGCCAGGCAGATTTCAGGGAGGTGCCAGCTTCACGCATGGCGGAGGACACTGCCTTTTCCCCGGCGGCGATTTCGGCCTGCATCAGGGCGACGATGTCGGGATCGAATGCGATCTTCAACTTCATGATGGGCGCAGGTCCAGCGACCAGATCAGGCGTTCGCGGTCGCGCACCGGCTCGCCCTGAATGGTGAAGCTGTCGGCCCCGATCACGATCAGATCGCCCGTGCGGGGGTCGGGCAAGTCTGACACGCGCACATCCACCATCATAGTGTCGCTGACAAAGCGGGCCGCCCCGAAATCAGTGATGCGGTCCGGGGCGCGGCGTATGACGTGGATCGAGCGTTCCTCGGAAGTGGTGGCGGAGATCCAAACCCCCGCCACCGCCATCGAAGGATTGCCGAAGATGCGGCCAAGCGCCGCCTCGAAAACTGACATGATGAATGACGTCAGTTCGAGGTGTGGATGCGGATCGCGATGCGCGGCCGCTTGTTCACCGGCAGGATCGAGGCTTCGGTCATCAGGTCGATCCAGCGGCCCTTCTCGTCGAGGTGCTGGCGGGCGTAGAGCGGCAGGCCCATGGTGTTGGCCGCCTCCAGCAGGTTGGCCGGGCCGCCATAGGTCGTGAACGTGTCCATCGTGCCCAAGGGGAACGCGATGCCCTCGTTCGCCGGAACCAGCCGTTCGGTGGCCTTGGTCGAGAGCGTGACGGTGCCCGCATATTCCTCGAAGACGATGCCCGCGAAGGGGAAGTTGCGGCGCACATCCTGACGCAATGGCTGCGCGCCGGTGGCGGCGTAGAACTTGTAGGCTTCCTCGGTTTTGGGGTGCGCGATCAGTTTGTCGAAGAATTCGCGGCTGACGAGGGCGTGCACGTCCGACATGCTTTCGCCGAGGAGGTTGTCTTCGATTGCCCGCAAAACCTCGCGGACCTTGCTTTGGACAAGGGTACCAGCGGTGCCCAGCAGGAAATCGACCGAGATTTGCGCCAGCCCGAATTCGGTGAAGTAGTTGTAGAGGGTCGTGCCAGCACCGTCTTTGACGATGCCACGCAGGGCGTTCATCTCCATGTATTCGCGGGTCTGGGCATGCTTGCGCCGCATCAGCTGCAGCTTGCGGTTCATCACCTCGACCAGCGGATCGGCGCCGTCGAAAACGCCCAGCGCGGGTTGGCCCTGAATGTCGCCTGGCAGGATCACGTCGTCATGCGGGATCCACGGCAGCGCGAAGCTGCGCATCGACCGCCCCTCGCGCGTGCCGACAGTGGAGGGGCCGCCGAGGGGGACAGAGGGAAGCAGGTTCAGCACCCCCTCGTATTGCTCGATGATAACCGACCGTTGGGTGACGCCTTCAAAGCGGAAGAGGCCGATCTGGCCAAGGCGGGTGTAGAGGTTTGGCAGGATATTGATGGCCTGCGTCATTTCGGCCAGCGAATAACCGCCAGCGTCAAAGGGATTGCGAACGATGGTCATGGGGTGCTCCGGGGGATGAAGGGGGAAGGGGCTGACGCCAAGCGTCAGACGCCGTCGCGGGCGATGATGCCGACAGCGGCGAGTTGGGCGATCTTCGCGGCGATCTTGGCCGCGTCGTTGACGGTGCCCTCGTAGGCCAGGCCCGCACGCGATACGATGGAAGGGCCACGGACCAGCACGATGCCGACCGCGTCGGCCAGCGTGGCATTCACGGGGTAGAGCAGCACGGCGACGGCGACCTGCGCACCGTCTGCGCCGGTCGCTGCCGACAAGGTGTATTTGCCACTGGCAGTGATCCGGCCGAGGACGGCACCGGGGGGATAGTTGGTGCCAATGAGCAGGGTGATCACCTCGCGGGTGTAGTTCGGGTTGACCTCATATTTGAGGACATCGCCCATGCTGGGCGGTTCCGTCAGGACGGGCATTGGTCAGTTTCCATGGTTTGGGGGATGGGGAAGGGGCGCTGGTTCAGCGCTTGGCGTCGGTCGCGGTTTTCCTGGCGGCCGCCACGATGGGGCTTTCCTTGGCCGCCGCAGCCGGGGCGGTCGCGATGATGCCAGCGGCATCGCTGCGGGCCGCAAGGTCAGCCAGTACCCGGGCGCGCAGGGCTTCGGGTTTGAGGCCCTTGGTGACTGCGTCGGCGGCGTCGATGGTCACGCCCAGCCTGGCAGCCTGCGCGCAAACCTGCGCCACCTCGGCGGCCTCGGCGCGAATGGCGTCTGAGGTCATGGTGGTAGTGACGGGCGCTGCCGCGTTCACCGGCGGTTCGGGCGTCGCGGGTGCGGCCGCGACGGCAGGCATTGCCGCAGGAGGAACGACAACTGGTGCTGGGTTCGGAGTTTCGATGGGCGTGGTGGTCATCTGTGGACCCTTTCTGCTGGGGGAGGTTGTGCCGCGGGGTGCGGCGGCGAAGGCGTGGAAGGCGTCGACGGGATCGGCGAGATCATCGGCCAGACCGGCGGCGATGGCCTCGGTCCCGCGGAACACGGCGGCTTCAGTGGCCAGTGCGGCGGCGTGGGTCAGCCGATCCCCTCGCCCAGCAGCGACGGTTTCCGCGAAGAGGAAGCGCACAACCTCCAGCTCACGCTGCATCTGGTTGTGCACCGCTTCGGGCAGGGGCTGATACGGGTTCGCATCGACCTTGTGCGCCCCTGCGTGGATCAGCGTGACCGCGATGCCCTTCTGGTCCAGCGCGCCGCTCATGTCGGTGTGCAGTGCGACAACGCCGATGCTGCCGACAGCGCCTGTGCGGGGCAGGACAATCCGGTCGGCTTGTGCTGCCAGGACATAGCCAGCCGACAGGGCATGTTCGGCAACAAAGGCGTGGACCGGCTTTTGCGCCCGGGCGGCACGGATGCGGTCTGCCAGATCGAAAGCCCCGGCCACCTCGCCGCCGAAGCTGTCGATGTCCAACGCGATGCCACGCACGCCGGGATCGGCCAGCGCTGCCTGCAACTGCGCGGCAATCCCTTCATATGAGGTCAAACCAGAG
The DNA here is from genome assembly GCA_002422345.1 of Acetobacteraceae bacterium UBA6159. Lineage (GTDB taxonomy): Bacteria > Pseudomonadota > Alphaproteobacteria > Acetobacterales > Acetobacteraceae > Rhodopila. The sequence continues at coordinate 1,615 of DIUL01000156.1, read as the reverse complement.
GATTGGCCGATCCACGCGCCGCGATGAACCAGCGTTCCCGCGATTTCGATCACCGCGATGCCGTCAATCATGCTGAAGGGCTGGGTACCATTGCGCTGGTGGCGCTGGGCGAGGTCATTGCCAAACAGCGAAGCCCGGGCAGGCAGGCTGGCGACAGTCTGGTCAACGTCATCCACCTTGAGGCCCTGGAAGGTAATCTCCTGCCCGGTAATGCGTGGCCCCAGCCCGGACAGGAATGACAGCGCCTTGGCCGGATCGACCAACAATGGCGTGTTGAAAGCGCGCTGGGCGATCTGAGCGTGGTGCATCATGCGCCTTCCTTTGTGGCGGGTTTCGTCGGTTCGTCGCCCGCACCGTCTTCGTCAGTGCTGTCGCGCTGGTTTTCCCTGTCGCCGTCATCATCATTGCTGGTAACCGCGCCCGGCCCCTGCGCGGGTGACCCCGGCCGCCGGAAGTCGAGGCCCAGATCGCGTTCGCGTTTGCGCTCGGCGGCGATTTCGCGGTCGACTTGTTCGGCGTCGTATCCTCGCTCGGCCAGCGCTTGGGTGCGGGATTTCAGCCCGGCTTCGATCTGCAGGATCTCCGCCGAGGCGTCCTTCATCGGGTCGATCCAGTCCCATTTGGTCGGTAGCCAGGCGCAGGCCTGATATTGGCGGCGCTGGCTGTCATAGCCGGGCAGGTCCAGCACGCCCGACAGCACGGCGGTGTCCATCCAGCGCACCCAGACGGCGCGGCAGAGCTGATAGACCAGCACGCCATGTTGCCAGGCGGATATCCGGCGGCGGAATTCGATCAGCGAAATCCGCGTGTTCGAGAAGTTGCCCTTCGCCGTGTCGCCGGTCAGATAACCATAGGGCACGCCCAGTGCCGCTGCGATTTGCAGCAGGGTCCGGTACTGGAACGGCTCATAAGTGCCGCCGGAGTCGGGCGTGGCCGGGGTGGACACATCCTCGCCGGGATCGAGACGCACGACCTGGCCGGGTTCGACCTCCAGATCCTCCTCGGTCGGCTCCAGCGGCGTTTCCGGGGCGGGCGACGTGATGAACATCGCGAACATCGCCGCGATTTTCTTCCGCTCGAGTTCGGCGTCATCGTAAAGATCGAGCGTGAACAGCTTCACTATGGCGGCGGCGAACCGCGAAACGCCGCGCAATTGGCCAGCCTCGACCGGGTCGAGGACGTGGATCACGTCGCCAGCTGGCACGCGCACGGTTTCGCCGGATAGCCCCGGATCGGTCAGATCGCCGGGGTGGCGGCGCAGGAAGTGATAGGCGACGCGGCGGCCGATGCCGTCAAACTCGATGCCCTGCCGGATCAGCCCAGCGCCTGGCAGTGTCCGGTTCATGTCGAGCGGCAGCATTTCTGCGGGCAGCATTTGCAACTGAAGGGGAACGGTCAGACCGTCTTCGGTGCGGCGCGGCCGGATGCGAATGAACACCTCACCCGACAGGAACACCTCGCGCGCCGCTCGGCGCTGCAAGCCATAGAAATCCGTCAGTCCTTCGGCGTCAGCATCGTCGGTCCAGGCCAGCCACAGCGCCTGCAACTCTTCCTTCTTGGCGGCATCTGCGATGGTCGATGAGGGTTTGATGCCATCGCCGACGACATTGCTGGC
>DIUL01000142.1:158155-158313 GCA_002422345.1 Acetobacteraceae bacterium UBA6159 | reverse complement strand
CGAAGCGAACGTCTTTTGCAGCCATTTTATCAATTCCTAATAAATTACTTGGTCGAAGATCGGATCAGGAGGCTTTTTTCTTGCCCGCGGAGGCGGCGCCGATGATGCCCATGATCTCCGACTCGCGGATGATCAGCAGTTCCTCGCCGTCGATCTTG
>DIUL01000142.1:0-158106 GCA_002422345.1 Acetobacteraceae bacterium UBA6159 | reverse complement strand
CCTGGGCGGTGTCGGGGATGATGATTCCACCGGCGGTCTTTTCGACGGCATTGATCCGACGGATCACGACCCGATCGTGCAAGGGGCGAAAGTTCAAGACATTTTCTCCGAGAATAAAAGGCAAAGCGCGGCAACGGTTATCAGGCCCGGACTGGGCGCTCGCCGTCCGTATCGTTAGCACTCCCAGCCTCTGAGTGCCAGCACTCCTTCCGATCGGCGTTATCCGGCCGGAAGTTCCTCGGCGATCACCTTGAATCCGGTCAGCGCATTCGGGCCGAACGTGGTGACGATCGCCACGTCGGCGGCGTCACGCCCGCGGGCCATCAGGACCCGGCCGATGCGTGGCGTATTGAAACGAGCGTCGAAGACATGCCAGTCGCCATCGAGGTAGACCTCGAACCAGGCGGAGAAGTNNCTGAAATCCATCGGATTGCCGTCGGGCGGCACGCCGATATCGCCGAGATAGCCGGTGCAATAGCGCGCCGGAATGTTCATGCAGCGGCACAGCGTGATCGCCAGATGCGCGAAGTCGCGGCAGACGCCGGCGCCTTCGTGGTAGACTTCCCAGGCGGTCTTGGTCGGGCGCGCGTGGTGATAGCCAAAGCTGATATGGTTGTGGACGAAGTCGCAGATGGCCTGCACCCGCCCCCACCCCATGGGTGTTCCGTTGAACAGGCCCCAGGCGATCTCCGCGAGGCGATCCGTCTCACAATACCGGCTGCCAAGCAGGAACAGCAGCGTGTCCTCCGGCAGGTCCTGCACCATGTGCTGGCGCGCGTTCGGCAGGAACGGGTCGGCCAGGCCGGGGTCATTGACGATGCCCTGGCCCGACAGCGTGATCCGACCGGCGGGGGCGACGATCCGGGTGATCCAGTTGCCGAAGGAGTCGCGGTAGCCGCTGACCGGGACCGGCGGATTGGTGATCAGACGATCGGGCACGACCAGGTCGGATGCGCGGGAATAGTGAACATTCACCGTCAGCAGCATCGGCGTGGCCTGTGGCACTTCGTAGGTGAGTTCGTATCCAACGCCTATGCGCATCGTGTGTCTCCGGAAATTCAGGCTTGCTGGCGGGATGATCGGGCGCATGCGCGCGCGGCGCCGGCCCGGGGTCGTCCCGTATAGGCACGTGTAGACACGACGCCGCATCCCGGGTGCATCGGAGGGGAAAAACAGGCTGCCAGGCCAGCATTCCGGTCATCCGCGCGATTTATTTTGTTTCGGCAATTTGCCGACCACCCGTTGATATCCATATGGAACCAGCGCGGCGACTATTCAATCCCAGCCACCACTAGCCACGATACACGCGGGCATGAGACAATTCGCGCGCCACAAGGGTCTTTCGAAACACGACTCCTGTTCACATCCCGCCCCGGCGGCAACCGTTCGAGAGACCATCCTTGCGTAACCAGCCACCGCCCGTCGGCCAAACCCTGCCGCGCCGCCATCTGCCCCTGCCCGCCGCGGTCGATCGCCGCCGGCTGCTGTGGTCGTACGCGATCACGGTTGGGTTCCACCATCTCGTGGCGCTGCTGGCGCTGATGCCCTGGTTCTTCAGTTGGACCGGGGTCATCCTCGCCATCGCCGGCACCTTCGTGTTCGGCGCGCTGGGGATCAACCTCGGCTATCACCGGATGCTGACCCATCGCGGCGTCTCCTTCCCGAAATGGCTCGAATACGCCTTCGTCGTGCTCGGCGTCTGTTCGATGCAGGACACGCCGGCGCGCTGGGTCGCGGTCCATCGGCGCCATCACGAACATTCGGACCGGCAGGAGGACCCGCACAGCCCGCTGGTCAATTTCTTCTGGGGCCATGTCGGCTGGATGCTGGTCGACAACCGCGACCTGGTGCGGCTGGGCATCTATGACCGCTATGCGAAGGACATCCTGCGCGATCCATTCTACCGTCGGCTGGAGCGCACGCTGCTGTATCCGACCATCATCCTGTCGTCCTGGGCGCTGTTTTTCCTGGGTGGCTTCGGCGCCGCGCTGCTGGCGGGCGACCCGATCGGCACCGCCGCCCAGTTCGGCGCCAGCCTGCTGATCTGGGGCGTCTTCGCCCGCACCGTGCTGGTCTGGCACATCACCTGGCTGGTGAACTCGGCCGCGCATCTGTGGGGCTACCAGAACTACGAAACCGGCGATGACAGCCGCAACAACTGGTTCGTGGCGGTGCTGACCAGCGGAGAAGGCTGGCACAACAACCACCACGCCGACCCGCGATCGGCCCGCCACGGCCACCGCCCGTGGGAGGTCGACCTGATCTACCAGTTCATCCGCGGGATGGAGGCACTGGGCCTTGCCTGGGACGTCGCGCGCCCCGCCAAGGCCTCCGTGCCCTCACGCCGCCGGTCGACGGACGTCAGACCCCCTCAAACTTGAAGCCATCGCCCCAGCGCTTGATCCGGCCCGAGGACGGCGACGGGAAATGCGCCGTGCAGACCAGGGTCGACGTGTCGCACAGGCAGCTGAACAGCTTGCGCCGCGTCTCTCCGGCCATGGGGGAGTTGTAGTCGGCCCGCATCCCAAGATCGGGATACCGCGCCTGCAGGGCCGAGTGGATCATGTCGCCGGTGATCACCGCGTCCGCGCCCGGCTTGCCGACCTGGACCGAGTAATGGTCGATCGTATGGCCCGGAGTCGGCAACAGCTTCACGATGTCGTTCAACTGGTGATCGCTCTTGACCACTTCCTCCCGCTTGGCCGCGACGATCGGCAGGACGGAGTCGGTGACCCAGGGGGCTGCGGCGGGGTCCTTCTTTTCCTCCTCGGTCCAGTAGGCGAGTTCGCGGTCCGTGAAGACATACTTCGCGTTCGGGAAGGTCGGGACCCAGCGCCCGTTCTCCAGCCGCGTGTTCCAGCCGACATGGTCGACATGCAGGTGGGTGCACATCACGTAGTCGATCTTGTCGACCGATACGCCGGTGCCCGCGAGGCTCTTTTCGAACCGGTCGGTGTTCATCATGTCCCAGAACGGGCGCGTGGCGCGGGGCTTGTGGTTGCCGACGCAGCTATCGATCAGGATGTTGTGATGCGGGGTCTGCACCAGATAGGACTGGATGCAGAGCACGACCTCTCCGGTCTTGCGGTCCAGGTAGCCTTCGTCGGTCAGCCAGCCGCGGTTTTCTTCCAGCAGTTCCGGCGTCAGGGTCGGGAAGAATGTCAGCGGGTCGAAGAACGGCGCCTCCTGCTCCACGACGCGATGGATGGTGATGTCGCCGACCTGAAACTTGGTGGTGGCCATGATGTTTTCTCCCCGACTGATGCCCCATCCTAGCCGTTCGGGCGGTCCGTGGCTATGCGGCCAGGCCGGCCAGATCGCGAAAGGACTATACCGGACAGGCTCCCGACGGTAAGTCTAGGGCATGAAAGCACCCAAGAACTCTACGTTTCAGGATCGACAAGCCACCGCGGCGGCCGCCAAGACCGCGATGCTGGAGCGTTTCCGCGCCAGGCCAGGCCCCGATGACCCCGCCGTGATTGAACGGCGAGCCGCGCAGGCGGCGATTGATGCCGCGCGTGAAGTGCGGGCAGCGGAACGCAAGCTCGCCAAGGAAGCCGAGGCCGCCAGGAAGGCCGCCGAGGAAGCCGCCCGCGCCGAGGAAATGAAGGCCGCTGCCCTGGCGGACCAGGCCCGCATCGCCGAGGAAGCTGCCCGCGCCGCCGAACGCGCGATCGAGCAGAAGGCCGCCCGCGACCAGCGCTACGCCGCGAGACAGGCCCGCCGCCGGTAGGCTCCGCAGCCGGCGGCCTGGGCTTGGTCCGGGCCGTCGGGTTCTACCAGTTCAGATCGGCCTCGTATCCCAGCCGGACCAGCAGGCCGCCGTAGCGCTGCTTGAACGCTTCGGTGATCCGGGGGGTAAAATGGTTGCGCCAGTCGCCGGCGATGCCCTTGCGGTATTTGTGGTCCCGCGCCTCCTGCCCCCGGCTTCGCCCGCCAGCCAGGCGCTGAAAATCGTGTTCGGCGACGATACGTTCCAGGTCTCCGGTCGGCAGGCCGACAAAGGTGAAGGCGTCCCGCAGCAACGACAGCGGATCGGCGATCATCGCCTCGAACCGCATCTCCAGGACATCCGGGCGGGCATAGTCCCACTCGGCCATGGCATCGAAGTAGCAACCCGAGAATTCGATCTCCCGCAGCAGCCCGGTCTCCTGGTCCGGTTCGGCCCGCAGGCGCGCGCGCCGCTCGACGTTCCAGGGATTGCTGTCCACCGACTGGTCCGAGATGTGCCAGAAATAGCCCGAGACCATCACGTCGCGCGGGTCGCGGATGACGTGGAATCCTCGCAGCGGACCATGCGCCGCCAGCGTCTTAACCACCGCCCTGTCGGCATTGCCGTGGCTGAGCACGGTCGACGGCTTCTCATTCAGGCGGCGGTAGGCGAGGGCGATCCTGGCCGCCTGTGCCGGGTACTTCTCATACCCGAGCGGCAGGCGAGTCGAGAGAAACTCGGTATGCAGCGGCACGCCGGTGGCAGCCCGCAGCACGGTCTTGAGGAAGGTCGACCCTGATTTGTGGTGACCGAAATAGGCGATCCTGGTCATGCCGACCTGCCATCCCAGCTTTGGCGCGCACGCGAAGGCGCCTTTCTGTCGGAGGTCATGGCTCCCATCAAGCCGGTCGGACGCGACCCTGGTCTTCTACCCCCGGTTCCAGCCCAGCCAGTCGACAACCCCCTGCCCCATCACGCGTTCAAGGTCACGGCCCTTCAGCCAGGGCAGGTCCTCGGTGAACATCGTCACGCATTGGCGGTAGGAGCACGGCATCCGCGTAATGTCCGTCCCCCAGAAGAAGCGGTCCGGCCCGAAGGCGTCGAAGATCCGCCACAGGCCGTCATGCAGTTCGGGGTACGGATAGGCCCCTGACCCATAGCCTGGCGCGCCCGTGGCCTTGACCGCGACATTCGGGCACTTCGCCAGCGCCAGCAGGTCCGGCAGGTTCGCGAAGGCATCGGCGCCAGTGGCACCCCGCACCAGGCCCAGATGATCGACGATCAGTTTCAGGTTCGGATGCCGTTCGGCGATCTGGCGGAACAGCGGCAGGAAATGCCAGGCCATGGTCGCGACGGGGGTGCCGGCCTTTTCCGCCGCAGGCCACAGCCAGTCCATCGTGCCGTCCTGGTGCCAGGTTTCCTGCCCCGGCCGGGTCAGCGACCAGCGCAGGCCGACCATGCCCTTGCGCTGCTTCCAGGTCTCGATCCGCACCCGCTGGGCGGGATCGTCCAGCGGAAACCAGCCCATGATGCAGAACTTGTCCGGGTACCGCGTCGCCGCCTCGACCGCCATTTCGTTCGAGCCCGGGTCCCAGCTTGGCGGATGCAGGACGGCGCCATCGACCCCGGCCTCATCCATTTCCTTCACCAATTCCTCCGCCGAATACAGCGACGTCTGGCGGTGGTGGTCGCTCGGCTTGCCGCTGCCCCAGATATGCACCTGCGCGTCGATGATGAGCATGGCCGTTCCCCTTCTGCCTTTCCCGGCATGCTGAGCCGTTGCCCGATCACGCGCAACCGTGATGTGCTGCCGGGCTGAACCCAGGAGATCCCCCATGCCCAATGATCCCAAGCCCTTGCAAGGCCGCGTCGCGCTCGTCACCGGCGGCGGCCGAGGCCTCGGACGCGCCTTCGCGGAAAACCTCGCCGCGATGGGCTGCGATGTCGCGGTGCATGGGATGCGGGAGAACGGGCCGGCCGAGTACGGGGAGGGCACCACCCTGACCGAAACCGCCCGCCAGATCGGCGCGCAGTACGGCGTGCGCACGATCGCCGTGCTGGGCGACCTGACACAGGCGGATCAGGTGGAGCGTGTGCTGGCGACGGTCGCCCGCGACCTGGGGCCTATGTATGCCCTGGTCCACAACGCCGGGGGCGACATCGCGGCGGCTGGCGGCAAGCCGGACCCGAACGACGCGATCATGGTGAAGGAGGTCGATATCCGCGCCGTCATCGATCGCAACCTGCTGAGCACCATCTTCGTGTCCCAGCGCGTCGCCCAGGACATGATGGTTCGGCGGGAAGGTCGGATCGTCACGATCAGCTCGGTGGCAGGCTATGGCGGGCGGCAGAACGGCGCGATCTATGCCACCTCAAAGGCGGCGGCGATCCACTATACCCGTTGCCTCGCCGCCCAGTTGCGGCCGTTCAACGTCACGGCCAACAGCATCGCCCCAGGCGATACCAGGACCGGCCGCTTCATGAATACCCGCGCCGTCGATCCGAACCGCATGGCTGACGGCGGCACACTGGAACGAATCGCCCTGGTGGATGAGGTCGCGCGCGCCGTCGGCGTCTTCGTCGGCCCGACCGGGGACTTCATCACCGGGCAGGTGCTGCGTGTCGATGGCGGAGGTCAGTGCTGGCCCGCCTGAACCCGGCGCCGCGGTTCCGCTGACAGGCGAGCGACGATGCTGTCGATCTGGCGCTGCTCCAGCGGCACAGGATCGCCGTGCGGGGTCGCCAGGCTATCCCGATGCGCCGACATCAGCGCCACCAGGCGCATCAGGTCGCTGTTCCGGCGGGCCGGGGTGCTGTCCGGCGACAGGCGCGCCCCGGCGGTGGTCGTATCCATACATTCGTCCTTTCCAAACGCGGCCTCTGCTTAGGAGGAAATCGGGTCATGAATGGGGCTAAATTTGTGAAATTTCGTCGACAATTGTGGCGGGTGCCGGTCAGTGTACTGTCCGGGAACAGTCGTCCGGCATCTCCCAACGCGGTTGCGCGTCGGTTGGTTCCGTCTCGATCCGCCGCCGTCCGAAGCTGAGACCGGCGGCCAGGAACAGGTGTCCCAACCCCTCCAGCGGCCCGATCGCGAACACCGCCCCGGCCTCGGTCAGCAGATGCGCGCGCAGATAGCGTTCCGCCAGGTCAGATCGTGCCTCCTGCGTCAGCCAGGCGGCGTGCAGCAGGATCGCCTCGTCATCCGACAGGCTGGGGCAGCGCGGGCAGCGGATATCGACCGGGCGCTGGCCGGTGCGGGCGACGACCCACATCAAGCCATTGACCGAGTAGGCCGCATCCGGCGCGCCGCCGCGGCTCATGCCCTGGATCAGGCGTTCCAGGGCGCACTCCTGCTGGCTGTAGCAGCGAACCCACCATCGCATGGACAGGAGCATCAGCGATTCCGGCTTGGCCAGATCGGCGACCACCGCGTCTGAGCCGAGCGGTACCAATCTGCTGCCACGATCCCGTCCATGAACGACTCCATCCCGTGTGTCAGGGCGGTTTAGTGCAAATGAGAGGCATTATCAATATCAGTTTGCCGGCGCGAACTGGACTCGGCCCGGCACACCCGGCAAAACCAAGCCCACCCACCTTTCCGGAGCGCGCACGTGCTGGACCGAGTTATGCTGACCAACGATGACGGCATCGACGCCCCAGGGATGGCGGTGCTGGAAGAGATCGCCGCCCAGGTGGCCCGGGAAGTCTGGGTCGTCGCGCCCGAGCATGATCAGAGCGGCCAGTCCCACGCCATCAGCCTGCATCACTCCCTGCGCGTCAGCGACCGCGGCAACCGCCGCTACGGCGTAACCGGCACGCCGGGTGATTGCGCGGCGATGGGGCTGTGCCACCTGATGAAGGACTGCCCGCCGCAACTGGTCCTGTCAGGCGTGAATCGTGGGCTGAACCTGGGGCTGGAGACGGTGTTCTCCGGCACCGTCGGCGGCGCCATGACGGCGATGATGCTGGGGGTTCCGGCCATCGCGTTGAGCCAGGCCTATACCGACCGCCACAATGTCTCCTGGGACGCCTCGCGGACGCTCGGGCCCGATGTGATCCGCCGGTTGTGGGCGATGCGGTGGGGAGAGAATGCGGTCCTGAACGTGAACTTCCCCCCTGTCCCAGCCGATCAGGCCGGCGAGATGACCCTGGCTCGGCAGGGCGTGGGGATGATCGCGGGGATGAACGTGGAAACCCGCACCGATCCGCGCGGGATGAACTACCACTGGCTGACGTTTCGCCGCGGCGACCGTCCGCAGGGGGCGGAGAGCGATTACTCCGCGCTGCGGGCCGGCAAGATCGTTGTTACGCCGCTGCGGTATGATCGCACGGATGATGAGGCCTATGCGGACCTGGCGGGGAAGCTGCCGCGCTTCGTGGATTGAACCTGCGCTCGGGTCACCCGCAGGCTTCGCGACACATCACGGTCGGTGGCTCATCGTAACCGCCGTCCCCCACCGTCATCCCCAGCCTTGTCCCGGGGACCACTCGCGGCAGGGTGCTGGGGACGGTCCCCGGCACAAGGCCGGGGATGACGGTTGGTGGACAGCGGGACGGGAGACGCTTCGGCAGACGCCGAGGCCCAACCGCTACGCTGGCGGCGCGACCGAAAGGCGGCCGACCGTGCCGTGCTTCTCCAGCAGGCTCGCGACGATGCCGGACTTCTTCGCGGCCTCGACGAATTCCTTCAGGTAGGCGGCGCCGGCCGTGTTGGTCTTGGCGGTGCCAATCGCCTGCTGCACGGCGCTGAACTGACCGTCCAGGATGCGGGCGCCGGGCATCTTCTCCAGGTCGCCGATCAGGCCAGGGCGCAGGCCGGCCAGGACTTCCAGCTTCTGCTCGGTGAACAGCTTGATCGTCTCGGCCTGGCTGTTGCCGCGGATCAGGGTCGCGTGCTTGATGTTCCGCTCCAACCACAGATCATAGGCGGCGCGGGCGGTGACGGCGATGCGGTTGCCGGCGACATCGACTTCAGCGATCGACTTGATCGGCGATCCGGCGGGCACGAGGTAGGTCGCCTCGATCTCCACATAGGCCGCCGTGAAGTCGATCTTCATCGCGCGCTGCGGTTCGGCGCCGATCAGGCCGATGTCCCATTTGTCCTGGCCGGCGTCGTCGGCGAGTTCGCCCGGCTTGGCATAGGGGATGTACTTCACCGGCACGCCCAGCGTCGCGGCGATGGCGAATGCCATGTCGGGGGAGCATCCGGTCGGATCACCGTTCGGCGACCGGCCGGTGACGAGCAGGAAATTGCCCATGTTGATGGCCGCGCGAAGCACGCCGTGCGGCGCCAGTTCCTTGATGACTTGGGGGGAGACCATGGTGTGTGTCCGATCGAATGGGGGCGTCAGGGTAAGGGCGAGGCCGAGGTCGGGCAACTAGCCCGACTGCCCGCCGGTGACGTCGATGGTGAGGCCGGTGACGAAATCCGCGTCCGACGACGCGAGGAAGCAGATCACCTTCGCCTGGTCTGCGGCCACGGCGACGCGGCGCAGCGGCGTGCTCTCGATCTGCGCGGCCTGGGCTTCCGGCGCGCGTTGGTTCCAGTGCGGCGTGATTCGTTCCGTCAGCGTCAGGCTGGGGGCGATCGCGTTGATGTTGATGTTGTGCGGCCCAAGCTCGAACGACAGCTTGCGGGTCATGGCGATGATGCCACCCTTGGCGGCGGCATAGGCGACGCCGCTGGCCACGCTCATGCCCCGCCCGGCGATCGAGGCCAGGTTGATGATCTTGCCGCCGTTCTGCGCCTTCATGATCGGCACGACGGCATGGGTGAACAGGAACGTGCCGTTCAGGTTGAAGTTGATGATCTTCTGCCAGTCATCCAGCGAATGTTCCTCGACCAGGGCGCTGGGCTTGGCGATGATGGTGCTGCCGCCGACGGCGTTGACCAGTACGTCGATGCGCCCGAATTCCTGCTGCACGCTGGCGACGACGGCATCGACCTGGGACTGATCGAGCGCGTCACACAACCGTCCATGTGCGCGTCCGCCGGCCGCGGTCAGCGCGTTCATCGCGGTGTCGAGCCGTTCCTGGTGGTTATCGACCCCGACGACGATGGCCCCTTCCGCCGCCATGATATTGGCCGTCGCGCGTCCGATGCCATTGGCAACGGCCGTGATCAGGACGACCTTGTCCTTGAAACGCATTGTTCTCTCCCCTTTGGTTTAGTTCAGGCGCGCGGCTTCGGCCATGACCTCGATGGCGTCCGGCTGGCGGGAGCGGACGGTCAGGCCCGTCGCTCCGGTATCCAGCCAGGTGCGATACCGTTCCTTGATGCGTGCCGCAGGCCCGACGAGTGATTTCAGATCGACCCATTCATCCGGCACAGCGGCGATGGCTTCTTCCTTGCGATGGGCCAGATACAATTCCTGGATGCGATCGGCGGCGTCACCGAAGCCACGGCGGACCATCTGGTCCTTGTGGAAGTTCTTGTCCTTGTGGCCCATGCCGCCGACGTACAGCGCGACCTCGGGCTTAAGCCGAGCGAGTGCGGATTTAACGTCGTTATCGATTTCTACGTGGACGGAGGCCTGGATTTCGAAATTGGCCATGCTCTTGCCGTTTCCGGCACGTTTGAAACCTTCTTCCAGCCAGGGACGGTATTCCGCCATCGCACCGGGCACGAAGCCCATGGGCACCCAGCCATCGGCGATCTCGGCGGTCAGCTTGACGGTCGATTCGTTGCCGGTGGCGAGGTAGATGGGGATGTCCGGGTTCATGTGCAGGATGGACTTCAGCGGCTTGCCGACACCGGCCGCACCTTCGCCGGTATAGGGCAGGCTGATCTCGCGGCCTTCATGCGTCAGGCCTTCTTCCCGCTTGAAGATCTTCCGCATGATCTGGACGTAGTCCTTCAAGCGGTAATACGGCCGTCCCCACGGGGTGCCATACCAGCCCTCGATGATCTGCGGACCGGAGACGCCGAGTCCGGCGATGAAGCGACCCCCGCCGGCCAGCGCATCGACGGTGCCGGCGCACATCGCGGCGTTGGCGGGGGTGCGGGCGCCGATCTGCATGATGCCCGTGCCCAGCTTGATCCGCTTGGTGACGGCGGCGAGGAAGGCCAGCGGGGTGACGGCGTCGGAGCCATAGGCCTCGGCCGACCAGACGGAGTCGTAGCCAAGTTCCTCGGCCCGCTGCACGAGTTTTACGGGCAGGTCCATGTGGGCTTTGGAATAGCCGATCGAGAGGCCGAGTTTCATGGGGGACTCGCTGGGTTTGGTGGGTCGGGACTGGGGGGTAGTTACCCCTCCCCCCACCCTTGGTCCGCTTCGCGGCCCAAGCCCTCAAGGGGAGGGGGAGAGTCGCTCAAAGAGTTTACTTCATGGGGCTGTAGTCGGTGGGCATCAGCATGACGTTGTTCATTTCAACGATCGCGCCGGCGCCCTTGGCGACGAAGGCCAGCCAGTCCGGGTCCTTGAACAAGTCGGTGCGGGCCTTCATGCGGGCCTCGAACGACGGATAGGCCCACATGTGCAGGACCTCGTTCGGCTGCGGGGCCTCACCGGTGAAGATACCGACGTTCTTCGAGTATTTCTCCCGGACCGGCATGATCGCCTTGAAGTCCTGCGCCCAGCCAGCGGCGCGGCCGGGATTGAAGCGATACATCCGCAGTTCATACATATTGCCTTCCTGCGCCGGCGGCGTGACGCCGTAGACGGCGTTCAGGAAGCGCACATCCTGGCGCACCATCAGCGGGCGGATGGCGGGGACGTATTCCGTCGTCCACTTCACGTTCTTCGAGAGTTCCTCGCGCAGGCGAGCACGTTCCTCGTAGCTCTCATACTGCCAGAGATGCCAAATCTGGTTCAGCGAGCCGAACTCCGAGGTCCAGTAGCCGCAATTGACCCCATAGTTCTGCCCGCGCGCGGGACGGCCGATGGTGCGGGCGATGCCCAGGTACTGGTTCAGCTTGCCCTGGTGGAACGTATAGGTCCGCAGTTCGTAGATCATGTGATGTTTCCTCCCCGATCAGTTCAGCGGCCGACGCGCGGAATGGGCAGGCCCAGGTTCTCGCGCAGCGTCTCGCCGCGATAATCCTTGTGATACAGGCCACGCCGTTGCAGTTCCGGCACAACGTATTTCACGAACTCAATGTATGTGCCAGGCGAATGGGTGGCGGCGACGACGAAGCCGTCGCAGACGCCGGTGGAGAACCATTCCTCCAGCCCGTCCGCCACTTCCTTCGGCCCGCCGATGAACGGCTTGTTCGGGCGGGCGCGGTGGCTGTACTTGATGAAGTCGCGCGGCGTGGGGTTCTTGATGCCAGACGCGGCGAGCACCCGGTCGCGCATCGACTGCGTTCCAGAAATCCCGTCGAGTTCGTCATCGGTAAAGGGTTCGTCGATGCCCTTGGACGCGAAGTCGAAGTTCATCGCTTCGGACAGCAGAGACAGCGCGTCGATATCGGTGGTCAGGCGTTCGGTCAGGGCGGCCTTGTCCTCGGCCTCCATCTTCGATTCACCGCAGATGACATAGGCGGACGGCGCGATCACGCAGTGCGTGGGATCACGGCCCTGCGCGGCGACGGCTTCCTTGATCTGCTTGTAGTTCTGCCGACCGATGTCCAGCGTCGCCGGGCTGCCGACGAACAGAAGTTCTCCCCACTTCGCGGCGAACTGCTTGCCGCGCCCGCTCTGCCCGGCCTGGATAATGACCGGGTGGCCCTGCTTGGACCGTGGCACGGTGAAGGGTCCGCGGGACTGGTAGTGCTTGCCGACATGGTCGATGCGGCGAACCTTGTCGCCATGGGCAAACAGGCCGGTCGTCTTGTCCTGCACGATGGCGTCATCGTCCCACGACGTCCAATGGCCCATGACGACTTCCATGAACTCATCGGCCTGGTCATAGCGGCTGTCGTGTTCGGGATGGACCAGCTTGCCCATGTTCAGGGCCTCGCCGTCGTTCATCGAGGTCACGACGTTCCAGGCAGCGCGCCCGTTGGTCATCAGGTCGATGGTGGCGAAGGTGCGGGCGACGTCGAACGGCTCATAATACGTGGTGCTGCGGGTCGATCCCAGGCCGAGGCGCTTGGTCGCCATGCCCATCACCATCATGACGGTGACCGGGTCCATCTTCACGCAGCGGATGCCGTATTCGACGGTGTGCTTGTGGTCGTTGCCGAACCGGTCCGGCATCGCGAGGCGATCATCGAAGAACGCGACCTGGAACTTGCCTTCCTCCAGCACGCGGCCGAGGTCGGCATAGTACTCCGGGCTCCAGGTATCGGTGCGCGATTCCGGATGCCGCCAGGAACTGACCAGATTCGTGCAGTTCTGGGCTTGCAGGAAGCCCACCATTACCATTTGTCGTTGCATGGAAGGTCTCCGACCTCAGAAGGGCGCGTCGCCGCGGACGGTGACGCGGTGCATGACCCGTGTTTCAGCGGGGTAGTCGTTGATCGCGTTGTGCTGGGTGCAGCGATTGTCCCAGAAGGCGAGCGATCCATTCCGCCAGCGGAACCGGCAGGTGAATTCCGGGCGCGCCGAATGATCGCGCAGGAACTTGATGATCGGCGCGGATTCCTCCTCGGTCATGCCTTCCAGCCAATGGACATGATTGCCGACGTAAAGGGACTTGCGGCCGGTTTCGGGATGGGTGCGGACCAGCGGATGCATGGACGTCGTCTGCACGTCCTTGGGCGGTTCCACCGTCTTCATCGCGATCGTGGCGGCGTTGTAGGCGACGCGCGGGATGCCGCCCTTCTTCTTGTCGCCGACGCAGACGCCGCGCAGCCCCGACAGCATCTTCTTCATGCCGTCCGACAAGGCGTCATACGCGAGGTACTGGTTCGAAAACAGCGTGTCCCCGCCAACGGACGGCACCTGCACCGCATACAGCATCGTCCCCATGGCGGGCGCGGGGGAGAACATCTGGTCGGTATGCCAGTTGCCGCCGAAATTGCGCTTGTCCGAGGGAGTCTTGCGGATCTCCAGCACTTCCGGGCAATCGGGCATGCCGACCATGAATGGATGCAGATGGATTTCACCCCAGCGGCGGGCGAAGGCCAGTTGCTGGTGCGGCGTCAGGCTCTGGTCGCGGAAGAACACGACCAGATTATCCAGCAAGGCCGCGCGGATTTCATCGATCACGGCGTCCGGCAGGTCCTGGAACAGGTCGACGCCGCTGATCTCCGCCCCCATCGCGCCGGCGATGCGCTGGGTCTGGATGTGCTGGTACTGGGTGTTCCGCATGCCGTCCATACTGGGTCTCCGAAGGTGGGGGGACGCGCGCTACTCGCCCGCGACGGCGAGCTTTTCCTTCTCGGCCATCCGCTGCTTGAGCTGTTCCGGCGTCAGGCGAACAATATCCTCGTTCTGATGCGAATAGAGGTCGTACCGGCCCGTATCCAGGTCGGCCAGGCGGATTTCGCCGGACAGGACCTTTTCCTTCCATGCCTCGTGCTGGGGCTGTCGGTCGTGGAATTCCGGCATCACTTCCCGAGCGAACAGGTCGAGGCTTTCGCAGATATCCTCATGCGTCGTCTTGCCCGCCTGGTTCAGCAGGATGACCTGGTCGACATGGGCTGCCTCGAACTGGCGCAGGCGCTTGCGGATGGTTTCAGGCGATCCGATCAGGCCGTTCCGCAGGGCTTCCTTGGCCTTGTCGGATTTCCGCCATTCCTGGTACTCGTTCCACAGGTTCCCCTGGCCCGGCGCGTCGACGCCCTTGCGGCCGTAATAGCCCAGGGCGAAGATGAAGAAGGTCCAACCCGCGGCTTTCTCCAGCGCTTCCTCATCGGTCTTGGCGCACATGAAGCCGTTCACGATGGCGACGTTGGGGTTCGCCTTGTAATCGCCCAGCCGGCGCGGATTGTGCAAAAGCTGGTTGTAGTATTTGTGGACCCAAGCCGTCGCCGCGTCCGGGGACACGAAGCTGAACCCGAGCGCGCCCATGCCCCACATGCCGGCCTCGCCGATGGTCTGGATGTTGGAACAGGCGACCCACAACGGGGGATGCGGCTTCTGGAACGGCTTCGGCACGACATTGCGGGCCGGGAAGTCGTAGTACTGGCCGTGGAACTCCCAACTGTCCTTGCTGAACATCGGGATGATGGCACGCACCGCTTCCTCCCACCGGTCGCGCTTGTCGCGCACGCGGATGCCGAAAGGATGCAGTTCGGCGGGGCCGGCGCCCTCCCCCATGCCCATCTCCACCCGCCCGCCCGAAAGCAGGTCCAGCGTCGCCACCCGTTCCGCCACGCGATGCGGCTGGTTCGTGGTCAACTGGATGATGCCGTGGCCGAGGCGGATGTTCTTCGTACGCTGCGACGCTGCGGCGAGGAACACCTCCGGCGCGCTGGAATGGGAGTATTCCTCCAGGAAGTGGTGCTCCACCTCCCACATGTAGTCGTAGCCGAGTTTATCGGCGAGCTCGACCTGGGCCAGGGAGTTCTGCATCAGCTCGAACTCGCTCTTGTCGGTCCAGGGCCGAGGGAGCTGATGCTCGTAAAAGACGCCGAATTTCATCGCGTTTCCTCGTCGGGTTGTTCACCGTGCTTGCCGAAACGGTCGCACCCCGGCGGGGGGGCGTCAAGCCGAACGGGGTTGCGCCAATCGGGGGTTGTGTCCCGCTCGGCGCCGGTGGGACAACACCGCCAACGAAAAGCGGAGGACGCCCATGCCAAACGACGCCGGGTTCGGCAGTCGGTCCGAACCGCCGCATGTCGCGCGACCACCGGGCCGTTCGTGGCGCACCCTGGTGCTGGCGGCCTGCCTGATCGCCACCTTCATGGCCGCGGTCGAAAGCTCCATCGTCGCCACCACGATCCCGACCATCGTCGCCGACCTCGGCGGGTTCAACGCGTTCAGCTGGGTCTTCACGATCTATTTGCTGACCCAGGCGGTCAGCATCCCGGTCTATGGCAGACTAGCCGACATGTATGGGCGGCGGCCGGTCATCTTCGCCGGTACCGGGCTGTTCCTGACCGGATCGGCCCTGTGCGGCCTGGCCTGGGACATGCCCTCCCTGATCGTGTTCCGCGCGCTGGAGGGTTTCGGCGCCGGCGCCATCCAGCCGATCGCCGCCACCATCCTGGGGGACATCTACACGCCAACCGAGCGGGCGAAGGTCCAGGGCCTCGTGTCATC
This sequence comes from Acetobacteraceae bacterium UBA6159, assembly GCA_002422345.1. Classification (GTDB taxonomy): domain Bacteria; phylum Pseudomonadota; class Alphaproteobacteria; order Acetobacterales; family Acetobacteraceae; genus Rhodopila. The sequence continues at coordinate 142,299 of DIUL01000142.1, read as the reverse complement.
CGTCTTCGGCATCGCCGCCGTCATCGGCCCTTCGCTCGGCGCCTTCCTGATCCAGTACATCACCTGGCGGGCGGTGTTCTGGGTGAACATTCCGATCGGGCTACTGGCGATCGTGATGCTGGCCCTGTTCCTCAAGGAAAACGTCGAGCACCGGAAGCGCGGCATCGACTGGATCGGCTCCACCCTGCTGCTGATCGCCTTCGGGTCGCTGATGGTGGCCCTTGTGCAAGGTGGGCAGCTCGGCGCGCTGGCGGTGACTGGGCTGGTCGGCGTGGGTGTCGCCGCGCTGGTGGCGCTGTTCCTTCACGAACGATCAACTGCTGAACCCATGCTGCCGCTGGAGCTTTGGCGGACCAACCGGCTGGTCGTCGTGGGCAGCCTGGGAAGCTGCTTCGCCGGGGCGGTGATGATGGGGGTCTCGGCCTTCCTCCCCGCCTATGTGCAGGGGGCGATGGGCCACACGGCACTGTCGGGCGGGCTGGTACTGGGGGCGATGTCGGTCAGTTGGGCGCTGGCCAGCCTGTTTGCCGGCCGCCTGATGGCCCGCACCAGCTACCGGTCGGTGGCCATGCTGGGGTCGGCGTCTCTGATCGCCGGCGGGCTGATGCTGGTCCTGCTGCGCCCCGACCACGGGCCGCTCTGGGCCAGTGTCGGGTCCTTTGTCATCGGGATCGGGATGGGGTTCTGCAACACGGTGTTCATCGTCTCGATCCAAGCATCCGTCCCATGGCGGCAGCGGGGTGCGGCGACGTCATCGAGCATGTTCCTCCGCTTCGTCGGCCAGGCGGTGGGCGCGGCGGGGTGCGGGGCGGTGCTGAACGTGACGATGCGGGCGCTCGATCCGGCGGCGGCGGGGGCGGTGGACGGGATGCTCGATCCCGTCATCCGCGCGACGATCGCGCCGGAGGAGGTGCTCCGCCTGACCGCCATCCTCGCGGAGTCTCTCCGCAACACCTATGTCCTGGCCACGATCCTGGCGGTCGTGACGTTGGTCATTTCAGCCGCCCTGCCCCGCGGGCTGAACCCGCGGATGCAGGTGAAGCCGGACTGACCGTTACCGCGCGCCGACGGCCTTCTTCTCCAACAGGCCATCAATGCCGGCCTCGTCATAGCCGGCCTCTTTCAGGATTTCCCGCGTGTGCTGGCCGAGCAGCGGCGGCAGGCGATGGATGCCGGCGGGGCTGGCCGAGAACCGAGCCGGCGGGCGGGCCTGCATGATCTTGCCCTCGGTCGGATGGTCGATTTCGGGGAACATGCCGACCGCCTTCAGATGCGGCTGTTCGGCGATCTCGGTCAGCTTGGCGAAGGCCGTGTGCGGCACGTCGATCGACAGGAGCAGCTCCTCCCACGCCTTCGTGGTCCGAGTCGGCGCGATTTCCCGCATCCTGTCATAGATGCGGTCGATGTTGCGGGCGCGCTGGACCGGATCGCGGACCGAGAATTCCTCGATGCATTCCGGATGGCCGACCGCCTCGAAGAACGCGCACCAGTTATCGCCCGAGTAGGGCAGCATGGTCAGCCAGCCATCCTGGGTCCGCACCGGCCGGCGCGCCTTCATCCGGTTGTAGCCGGACGGCCCGATCGGCGGAACGAAGGCCAGGCCGCCGAACATCTCGATGCTGTTGAACGCCGCCAGGGTCTCCAGCATGGGTACCTCGACCATCTGGCCTTCGCCCGTGCGCTCCCGGTGCAGCAAGGCCGCCGTCACCGCCGAGGTCAGCGCCATGCCGCAGAGCTTGTCGCCGATCAGGCTGGGGACAAAGGCGGGCTCCTCATCCGTGCCCATGGCGGACGCGAAGCCCGAGGCCGCCTGGATGATCTCATCAAAGGCCGGGCGGGCGCGCCAGGGACCGTCCTGGCCGAAGCCGGTGGCGACGGCATAGATCAGCTTCGGGTTGAGTTCCTTGCAGACCTCGTAGCTGAAACCCAAGCGGGCGAGGCCGGCGGGGCGGATATTGCTGACCAGCGCGTCGACGGTGGGGATCAGGCGGCGCAGCACCTCCTTCGCGTCTTCATTCTTCAGGTCGAGCGCGATGCTCCGCTTGTTGCGGTTCACCGCCATGAACTGCCCGCTCATGCCGCGGTTGCGGAACTGGCCGGAGTTACGCCAGGTGTCGCCGGTCAGGGTTTCCACCTTGATGATCTCGGCCCCCCAGTCGCCCAGGGTCTGCGTGCCGAACGGCCCGAACAGCACGGTGGTCAGATCGAGGATACGGAAGCCCTTGAGGGGGCCGGTTGGCAGCGGTCCGTTCGGGCTGGTCGTGGCGGGCTCGGTCATCGCAGGTCGGTCCTTGGTCGGTTTTGCGACAGGATAATGGACACCGCGGCGGGTGGCGACAGGCGCAGGCCCCGAAACCGCGAACCGGCTTCGTTGACAACACCCCGGGCCGCCGGCATCCATGCCGGACGAACGGGGCAAAGACCGCGATGCACACGGTAGAATTCGATCTTGTCGTGGTGGGGGGCGGCCTGGCCGGACTTGTCGCCGGAACCCGCGCCGCCGAACGCGGCCTGCGCGTGCTGGTGCTGGAGAAGGGCTCCGACCCGCGCTACCCCTGCAACACCCGCTGGTCCGGTGGGATCATCCATGTCGGCTATGTCGACCCGAAGGAGCCGCCGGACGCCATCCGCGCCGGCATCGCCCGCAACACCTTCGGCCATACCGATCCCGCCTTGGGGGAGGTCCTGGTGTCCGAGACGCCCCGCGTCATCGACTGGCTGCGCGCCCAGGGCGGCCGCTTCATCCGCGCCGGCGCCGTTGCCTGGCAGAACTGGATGATGGCCCCACCGCGGCCGCTCGTCGCCGGCCTAGACTGGCAGGGCCGAGGCCCCGACGTCATGCTCCGACTGCTGGGCGATCAGTTGCGCAAACGCGGCGGCACGCTCCGCCTCGGCGTCCGCGCCAGCCGGCTGATCATGGAGGATGGACGCTGCGCCGGGATCGAGGCCGATGACGGCACGCGCATCACCGCCCACGCCGTCGTGCTCGCCGATGGCGGGTTCCAGGGCAATGTCGGCATGCTGCGCGACCACATCATGCAGGTGCCCGAGCAGGTGAAGCAGCGCGGCGCGTCCACCGGCGTCGGCGACGGGCTGCGGATGGCGCGCGACGTGGGTGCGGCGATCACCGGGCTGGAAAGCTTCTACGGCCACCTGCTGTCCCGCGACTCGATGGTCAATGACCGGGTCTGGCCTTATCCGGAGCTGGACGGCATTGCCTCCGCCGGGATCGTGGTGAACGAAGCCGGGGTCCGCCCGATGAACGAGGGCCTGGGCGGCATCCACATGGCCAACATGCTGGCCCGGTCGGCGGCGCCGCTGTCCGCCACGCTGGTCTTCGACAGCGCGATCTGGAACGGGCCGGGGAAGTCGGCGCGCATCCCCGCCAATCCGGAACTGGTCCGCGCCGGTGGCACCGTGCATCGGGCCGATACGCTGGCCGCCCTGGCAGCGATCGCCGGGATCGACCCCGACGGCCTGGCCCGCACCGTCGCCGCCTACAACGCCGCCTGCGCCGCCGGCCGGCTGGGCGACCTCGACCCGCCGCGCGCCACTGACCGCTACAAGGCCATGCCGATCGCCACTGGACCCTTCTTCGCCATCCCCGCCTGCGCCGGCATCACCTACACGATGGGCGGCATCCTGATCGACGCCGACGCCCGCGTCCGGCACGAGAGCGGGGCGGTCATCCCCGGCCTCTATGCCGCCGGGGCCACCACGGGCGGCATCGAGGGCGGCCCCTCGATCGGCTACACAGGGGGCCTGTCCAAGGCCGCCGTCTTCGGTTTCCGGGCGGCGGAGCACGCCGCAACCTTCTGCAAGGACATGCCGCGATGATCTACATGGTCGAAATGGCGCTGATCGACCTCTCCCGCCGGGTCGAGTGGGATGCCTGGTACCTGTCCCATATGAAGATGCTGATCTCGATCCCCGGCATCCGCGCAACCCAGCGGTTCGAGAGCCTGACACCCCATGCCTCTCCGTTCGTGGCGCTGCACCAGGTCACCGGGCCGGATGTGTTCACCTCCGACGCCTACCGTGCCAAGGCGGGCCCCGGCGGCACCGGCGTCTGGAAGGACCGGATGAACAACTGGCACCGCAATGTCCTGTCCGGCATCGACCAGACGCCCGAGGTGCCGATGGGCGGCGCGCTGGTGGTGGTCGAGCACGGAGCGAACGTACCCCTCCCCGTGCAATGGACCGAACCGGTGGGGCTTGATCGCAGCATTGTCCGCCGCGGCTTCGCGGTGGTTTCCCGACGCGCCGAGGCGGAACCCCTGGCCCGCCTGCCCGGCGTGCGGGTCTGCCTGCCGCTGACACCCCGGCTGGTCGCGGCCTGATCCATGTCCGACCAGGGGTATCCCGAACCGGAAAGCGCCGACGCCCCATACCCCGCGGTACGCCTGCTGCGCCGGCATGGCAACACGATCGCGATCGTCTTCGGCGTCGTGCCCGCTCTGGCCGGGCTGTGGGGAATGATCGCCACCGGGCAGCCCGGCTGGCTGGCCGCCGGCATCGCCGCCGGGGCCGCTATCGGGTTCCTGATGCGGAGCTACGTCGAACTGGTCCGCATCATCGCCGACATGCTGCTGCCGCGCTGATCTCGCCCATCGCGGCGTTCGGAGCCGCCGCCGTGACCTGAACTCGGAAAGGCGTCCTACCAGCACCAGTCCCGATCGGCCGGATGCACCCAGATGCCCGCCTCCGCCAGCCGGGGCAGAACCAGGCGGCCGAACAGTTCGACCTCCGACGGGTGCCAGAGCGGGAAGGTCAGCGCCACCCCGCGCACCCCGTATTCCCGATACAGCCCGATCAGCGTCGCCGCCACGCGGTCCGGCCCGCCATGCGCCTGCAACCCGCCCGAGACCAGGCCAACCTGCCGCATGTCGTTCTCGGAATAGCGGGCGTAGATATCCTCATACGTCGTGCTGAGCGCGCTGATGAACTTCAGATACTCGGCCACCGCCGGCAGATGCACGCTGGCCTTCAGGTCTGCCGAGACCCGGTCCGCCTCGGCGTCCGCTTCCCGCACCAGCACGCTGACATGGACCTGGAGGCTGACTTTCCGTCCCCGTTCAGCCGCCTGCGCGCCGATATCGTCCATCGCCGCATGCAGGGTTTCGCGCGGGGTACGGCCCGGCATGAAGATCGTGTCGGCGTGGTGCGCGGCGAAGCGGCGCCCGGCGGGGGAGGCTCCGGCGCTGACGATCAACGGCATCGGCCGCTGCACCGTACGCGGCCCGACGACCTTGCCGTGCACCTGGTAGTACGGGCCCTCGTGATCCACCTGCTCCCCGGACCACAGCGCGCGCAGCAGGGCCATCGCCTCATGCGCCGCGTCATAGCGGGCATCGTGGTCGATCCGGCCGAATTCATTGCTGATCAGCCCGGCGGAGGACGACGTGCCGGTCACGACATTCAACCCCCATCGCCCGCCGCTGAGCGCATCGAGCGTCGCCCCCATCCGCGCGACCTGCACCGGATGAAACAGCGATGTATGGATGGTCGTGATGATCCCGATCCGCCGGGTCACCGCCGCGATGGCGCCACCCAGGATCGGAGAGAAAAGATAGGGGTCGCGCCACCCGATCCGGCTCGATTCCGGGCCATAGGGCAGCCAGCTATCGGCCATGAACAGGTAGTCGAACCCCGCTGCCTCGCAGGCCGAGGCCAGGTTCGTGTGCGTCTGGATGTCCAGCAGGTCCGGATTGAGTTCCGGGCTACGCGCCGAACCGAAATGGACATTGGCGTTGGGGTGGAACAGGCCCACCCGCAGCCCGTTATCGGTGCCCTTGGCTTTCATCCGGTGGTCGCTCCCGCCTGCCCGTGAAACCCGTGCGGCGACGCGTCCTCCTCACCCTGGTCGGACCAGGAGAACGCGCCCCATCGCCTGAACGCAGGACTGACGGCCCGCGCCGTTTCCGCGCGGGCCGCCCCGTCGTTATGCCGCCGGACGCTTGTCCGGGTAGCTGACGCCCATGCCCGCGCGCACGTCCTGCTGGATGCCATATTGCGGGAACGGATAGCGGAACCCGTTGCGGGCCAGCGCCTCCATCCCGGTGATCGCCTGCGCCAGCGCATCCGGCGGCAGTGCCATCAGCATCTCATCGTCCAGCACGCCACCGTACCGCCGTTCGGCGAAGCAGGGGATCGACAGGCTGGGTTCGCGGGTCTTCAGCGCTCGGCCCCAGGAGTCGGCGCAGGCCGACTCGCCCACCACGCTCCAGTCGAAACGCTTGTAGCCGGCCCATTGCAGGCCGTTGATGAAATACATCATCGCCCCGGGCGTCGCGTAGAACAGCGCGATATCGGGCGGATCAAGCCGGCCGCTGCCTAAGGGCGACACGACCATCGCCTCATACTTGCCGTCCTCGACGCAGTTCATCGCGGACTGGTGCGCGCCGGCATCCTCGGGCGTGCTGTACCAGACGCCGACCATGTGCTGGCCGCTTTTCCACTTGTCGTCCTTGCCATTCCCCAGCCCGATCACCGCGCGGCATTGCGCGCCCACCAGGTCCTCGGCCGTCACGCCGACGGTCCAGCCCAGACGAGCAGCCTGCGCCACGACCTGATCGAAGGCATGGACAGCCTTGGGGCGGCGGATGCGGGGGATCGCCTCCATGTCCTCCTTGCGCTCGAACAGCTTCATCGCGAAGGGCGGGTTCCGCAGCTTCAGCAGGCGTTCGAGATCGGCGACGACTTTCGCCCAGTTCATGGTCATCTTGGTGTCCCTCTGCATTCCACGACGTCGTTCATGGCGCGGGCCGAACGCGGCGGACAGTGGCGCCATGCTTCCGCCCGCCCGTGTTCCATACCAGCCCGGCGCGATCGATCAACCCACGCACCGGCACAGGCATCGACAGGATAGCCCCGCCTCGGGCGCGTTGCCATGCCCGACCGGACACAGCGTGGCGCCGCCCTTGATCTGGATCAACGACGCGATCCCCGCCACCGGTCATTTCTTCGCGCAACGCAATGTCGGTGCGGGTCGTTCCGGCCCAACCGCAGGATGGAGGATCTCCATGGCCTACACACTCTCCCAACTCAGCGACGACATCCGTTCGGCGTTGCAGGCCGATCCCGGACCAGCCGGCAAGCAGGCGGTCTGCGCCGCGGTGTCCAAGGCGCTGGTCGACCCGGCCTTCATCGACCAGCATCTGACCGCCGATCAATGCCGCCCCCGCAAGGTCCTCTACGAAGACCCCACGCTCGGCTTTTGCATCTGCGGCCATGTCTATGAAAACGCGGCCGATGGCGCCCCGCACGACCACGGCACAAGCTGGGCGATCTACGGCCTGGCCATCGGCGATACCGAAATGACCGACTGGAAGATCGTCAGGCCAGGCGATGGCACGAACCCGATCCTGGTGGAGCGTGAACGCAGCTACGTCCTCAAGCCCGGAGACGCGCATTTCTATCCGGCCGGCTTCGTGCATTCGCCGAAGCGCTCGGGCCCGACCAAGCTGATCCGGATCGAGGGCGGCAACCTCGACCGTATCCAGCGCTCCAACATCCGCGCGGCCTGATCGTCAGGGCCTTTTCGCGTGCCGCCGCATCAGCAACAGCAGCAGAAGCGGCGGCAGCACGACAAAGGTCATCAGGCGGAAGTCGTTGTTGTAGGAAATGATCTGCGCCTGATACGTGATCATCTGGTCCAGCAGCATCGCCCCCGCCCGCGTGCCCGGGTCCAGCAGATGGCCCACCGCGTCCTCCCCTTGCAGGGTACGGTTGAACGGTGTGATCCCGGCCGAAATCTGCTCGTGATTGGTCTGGAACGCGCGTGACAGCGTGAAACTCATGACCGAGATGCCGATGGCCGCGCCGATGTTCCGCGCCAGGGCCTGCACCGCCGTGGCCTCGCCACGCAGATGGGCCGGCAGGGTCGTGTAGGCCATCACTGTCATCGGGTTGAACACGAAGCCCACCGACACCCCCTGGAGCATCATGACCGCTGCCATGTGCCCCGCGCTGACCGCGGGGGTCCAGGTGCTCATGTCGTAAAGGACAACGCCGAGCAGGGTCAGCCCGCAGGCCATGAGCTTGCGCTGGTCGATCCGCATGCCCAGGCGGGAGGCGACGAACATCGAGAACATGATCCCGACTCCGCGCGGCGCCATCGCCCAGCCGGCATCCTGTGGCGCGAAGCCGGCCAGCTTCTGCAGATAGGGCGCCAGCAGCGCGCCGGTCGCCTGCATGATGGCGGACACGCAGAAGACCATGATGATGGCGGAGGCGAAGTTTCGGTCCTTGAACAGCCCCGTCGGCAAGAACGGCTTGTCCGACAGCACCATGTGGACGACGAACAGGTAGAACGCCAACCCGGCCAGGACGGCGAGCACCATGATCTCCCGCGCCGTGAACCAGTCCTTCACCTGGCCGCGGTCCAGCACAAGCTGCAGCGCGCCCACGGCCACGGCCAGCATCCCGAAGCCATACCAACTGAACTTCAGGGCAGGCCGAGCGGGCGAAGTGGGCATGAACAGGATCAGGCCCGTGACGGCAATGATGCCGAACGGCAGGTTCACGTAGAAAACCCAGCGCCAATTGTAGAAATCCGTGAGGTAGCCGCCCAAGGTCGGCCCCAGCATCGGCCCCATCGTCACGCCCATCGAGAACAGCGCCATCGCCTGCGCTCGGCGGGAGAACGGGTAGATGTCGAGCATCGTCGCCTGCGACAACGGCGCGATGCCGGCCCCGAACGCCCCTTGCAGCAGGCGGCACACGACAAGCTGGGTCAAGGTCTGCGCCGCGCCACACAGCATCGACATGGTCACGAACCCGGTCAGGCAAACGACGAACAGCCGCTTGCGGCCAAAACGCTGCGCCATCCACCCCACCGGGGCGGTCATGATCGCCGCGGCGATCACGCTGGACGTGAGCACCCAGTTGATCTCATCCGCGCTCGCGGAAAGGCTGCCCTGCATATACGGCAGCGCCACGACGCAGATGGACGTGTCCAGCACCTGCATGAACATCGCCAGCATCGAGGAGGCGGTGATCAGGCGGCGATGCGGAACCTCGAATTCGTCAGAGACGGAATCCGACATCGGGGATCAGCGGCCGGACGACGGGATGCGGGGCAGCGGCATCCCGCCAGTCTGTGCCCCTTCCGCCCGGAACGCCACCCTTTCGCGGCCGCCGGAGACCCTACATCGAGAAGCGCGACATCCCGCCATCGACCGGGATGACCGTGCCGGTGATATAGCCGGCCCGGGGCGAGGCCAGGAACGTCACCAGATCGGCCAGTTCCTCGGGTTCGCCGAAGCGGCCGATGGGGATGTTCTGCTCGATATAGCGCTGGGTCACCGCCGGATCGGGATGCAGGCGCTTGCGGATCTGTTCACTGTTGATGCGGCCGGGCGGGATGCTGTTGATCGTGATGCCCTCGGCCGCCAAGTCGCGCGACAGGCCCTTGGCCCAGGCATGCACCGCCGCGCAGGCGGTCAGGGCGGCGCTGGTCGCATAGGGCTCGACGATCCCGGTCACGTTGATGATCCGGCCCCAGCGTTGCGCCCGCATGCCTGGCAGGAAGGCGTTGGTCAGCCGCCGCAGGGTGGTGAATTTCAGGTCGAAGCCGGCGTTCCAGACGTCGTCGCGGGCGATCGTCTCAGGCTTGCTGGACAGGCCGGCGTTGTTGACCAGGATTTCCAACCCGCCGAACGCGGCCTGGATCGCCGCATGCACCGCCTCGGGCGCTTCCTGCGCCGTCAGGTCGGCGACGATGATGGTCGGGCGGGCGCCGGTCTCGGCCGCGATCTCATCGGCCAGTGCCTCCATCGGGTCGCGCCGGCGCGCCAGGATCGCGAGCCGCACACCCTCCCGCGCCAAGGACCGCGCGATGCCCACGCCGATCCCCGCGCTGGCGCCGGTCACAAGGCAGGTCTTCCCCGCGAGTTTCAGATCCATCTTCCGTTCCTTTTCGTTGTGTCCCGGCGCGTTGCGATCGCTAGAAGTGCCTAAGCTCCATCATCCCGGCCATCGGGCCCAGGTTCCACTGCCACCTTCCGGAACACCGAGGCATAGGTCAGGAATGTCTCCCACGGCTGGGCGGAGCGCGGCGGGTCGCCCGCGATATTGTCCCGCGCCAGGTGCCAGACGGTATGGATGGACTGTCCGCCCTCCGCGTCGGTCATCAGCTTTCCGGCCCAACTGGTCACCGAGGACGCGGCCCCCCAGGACACGACGAAGCCGATCACCCCGCCTGCCACCCGCCCGACCAGAGGGTGCCGCTTCTCGACAACCCGGTCGTCGCCGATGCGCGTGATGTAGTCGCCCGTGATCGCATCGCCGTCCTGGCGCAGTTCCATCGCCGATCCCTGGTCGTTGCGCCATCTGCCTGAAAACATCGGGAACCTCATTTCAAATGGCATGATCACGCGGCGTCGTGCCCCACGCCGCCAGCGAGTCGCGCACGCGGGCAATCACGTCGTCCCAGTCTCCGTCGGTGGTCTGGCGGAACTGACGCAGGGTCGGATACCAGGGACTGTCATCGCGTTCCAGCAGCCAGCGCCAGTCGGTGTCAAACCGGTTCAACAGCCAGACCGGACGGCCCAGCGCGCCCGCCAGATGCGCCACGGACGTATCGACGGTGATCACCAGGTCCAGGGCCGCCACCAGCGCCGCCGTATCGGCGAAATCGTCCAGTTCGGCCGTCCAGTCCAGCATCGGCGCCGGAACGCCCTTCTGCAACGACACCAGGGTGACCCCGGCGATGTCCCCCAGCGGCAGCAGCCTCTCCACCGGGATGGAGCGGCGGTGGTTCATGCTCGCCGACGGGTCACCGGTCCAGGCCACGCCGATGGCCCGCCCCGCCGACAGCCGTTCCCGCCACGCCGCGACGCGAGCGGGATCGGCGTGCAGATAGGGCACAGTGGCGGGGATGGTATCCAGCGTCGTACCGAAGATCAGCGGCAGGCTCAGCATCGAGCAGTGCAGGTCGTGATCCGGCAGGACCTCGTTTTCCGTGAGGACCATGACGCGGTCGGACCAGGTTTCGGCCAGCAGGCGGCGCAGGCCAGCATGGACCAACACCACCACCCGCGCGCCACGCTCCAGCAGCATCGGCACGTAGCGCGCCATGTGGATCGTGTCGCCATGCCCCTGTTCGGCGCGGACCAGCACCGTCAGGCCGTTCGGATCGCGTTCACCCCGCCACGCCGTCGCCGGATCGAACCCGGCGTGCTTCCGCATCGAGGCCAGCGTCCACCGTGCCTCGTAGGCGGCGAACCCTGCCGGTAGATCGCCCGTCACCAAACGGGCCAGGGCCAGCGTCATCCGCGCCTGCCCATGCGTGGGATCGAGTCGGATCGCCGCCTCGGCCGCCGCGATCGCTTCCGCGGGACAGCCCTGGCGCAGCAGCACGGCCGCCCGCTGGTAATGGCAGGCCGCATCCGCCGGGGCCGCGGCGACGGCCCGGGCGGTGGCATCATCGGCCTCGGCCCACAGCGCCAGGCGCTCCGCCTCGGCCGGCGTGTCATCGCGCAGTAGGGTTTGCAGATAATGATGCGCCAGGTTGCGCCAGGCCGACGGCAGATCGGGCTGTTCCCGCAGGGCGGCGCGCACATCGGCGACGCCCTCGGCCCCCTGCCCCTGCATCATCCGCGCCACGCCCCGCATATGCAGCGCCTCGGCCGCGCGCGGGTTCAGCGCGAGCGCCCGGTCGTAGCATTCCCGCGCGGCATCCAGCCGTCCGGCGGCGTGATGCCGCTTGCCCGCGCGCACCAGGCCCTCGGCCGACGCCGCCCCCTCCCGCGCGATCGTGTTGATCAGGGTTTCCGCCCGCCCGACATCGGTCCGCATCACCCCCGCCAACCCGCGCGCCACCTCGAGCGGCGGCAACGGCGTCCGCCGCAGCAGGCTCGCGGCTTCCCGCCAGCGGCGCAGCACGGCGTAGTTCGCCAGCAGCGTGAAGGTCGGGGTGGATGTCAGGGCGCGCGGATCGACCCGGTCAAGAAATGCGTCCAGGTCGCCCGCCGGGACAAAGCGCCACAGGTTGAACAGGCCGTGAAAGCCGAAGCTGGGGTGCGGCGTTTCCACGACCTCCGTGGAAAAGCGCATGGCCGTCGCCTCATCGGCGAAGCGCATGCCAAGCTGTTCCAGCGCGGGCCGGTAGGTGCGGCAGATCGTATCGTCCTCGGGGTGGCGCACCGGAAACGCGGGATCGAGCAGAGCCTGCATCAACCTGCGGGAGCGCAGCGAGAATCCCCCATTGCCCACGCGATGCGCGCCGGTGCGGAAGGTCCAGACGGCGCCGATGTAGTCGAAGGACAGAAACGCCGGGTCCCACATCGCCGGGTCCACGACATACCCATCCCACTGGATGATCAAGGCGTGGGAGGTCCGCACCAGCGGCACGATCTCCCGCAGCACGATGCGGGAGTAATCCTCCAGCCCCGCGATCGGCGCGATCCGATGCACACTGACGCCGTCCTCGACAACGGCACGATCGGTCAGGAACAGCACGGCGCCGAAATCGATGGCGGCACGCGACCGGCGGATGGCATGCAGCGCGGCCTCGTGGTGCATCGTGTCGATACAGACGAGTGTCACGTCATCCAACCTGGGACGCGGCGCCCCCACCGCCGCCGTCCGAGAGAGCGCGGCCAGTGCCTCCCGCGCCGCCGCGATCACCGGCGGCCAGTCGCCGAGCCGTTCCTGCCGGAAAAGCCGCATCGTCGGATACCACGGACTGTCATCCCGCCCGGTCATCCAGCGCCAGTCGCAGGCGCGCGACAGCAGCAGCCAGACCGGCCGCCCGAGCGCCGCGGCCAGATGCGCCACCGAGGTATCAACCGTGATCACCAGGTCGAGACCCGCGATCTCCCGCGCCGTCGCCGCGAAATCGTCCAGCGGCCGGTCCGGCGCGCCCAGGAAGCCGCACAATCCCGGCAGCGGCGGCCGGTGTCCGGTTTCCTTCTGCAGAGACACCAGCGTCACCCCCGGCACGCCGGCGAGCGGCGCCAGGAACTCCGGGTCCATGGATCGGTGCAGGTCCTGCGGATGCGACGGCTTGCCGGCCCAGCACACGCCGACCCGCAAGCCCGTCCCCGTCCGCGGCGCCGCCGCTCCGGCGAGATACGGCCCGTCACTGGCGAGGTCGTCGGGACCAAGACCCAGCACCAACGGCAGGCTCAACAGCGACACATAGCAGTCGAACGCGACATCCGGTGCCTCCCGCCCCCGCGGCGGGACGATCGTCAGCCCATCGAGCATCGGGGCCAGCACCGCCCGCAGGTCCGACGGGCATTCGAAGATCACCGTCCCGTCCAATGTCCGCAGACGCGGCAGGAACCGGGCGAACTGGAACACGTCGCCATAGCCCTGTTCGGCGATCACCAGCAGCCGCCGACCCGCCAAAGGCGATCCGTCCCACCGAGGCCGGTCGAACACGCGATGGCGGAAATCCGGGACAGTCAGCCGATACTCGTAGTCGCGCCACCCGGCGGCGAAGTCACCCGCCAGCAGATGGGCCAGCCCACGATGATACAACGCCCGCGCCGGCACCCGGGACAGTTCGGCCGCTCGGCTGAACGCCGCGGCCGCCGCCTCGCAGCGCTGCTGGTCGTACAGCGCCTTCCCCAGCCCCTGCCAGGCATCCTCCAGACCGGGATGTGCCGGCGTCAGGGCCTCGAAATGCCGTTCGGCGCGCGCGGAGTCATCGCCCAGCAGCAGCACCACGCCCTTGTGCAACAGCACCGAAACATCGTCCGGCGCAACCGCCAGCATGCGGTCACAGACCGAGATCGCCTCCGGCAGCCGGCGTTGCCGCACCAGGTCCTGGACCGCCGCGAGAGCCTCCCGAAGCCCCCGCCGGACCTCGGCGGTCATGTCATGCCGGGGGAGGCGCCAACCGTGATCACGCGCCGGATTTCATCCGAACGGAAGCCGATCGCCGAGGGGCGCCGCACGCCCGGGATCGCCGCCACGTCATAGAGTTCCTGCACCACGCCGGTGAACCGCACCCAGTGCACCGTGTCCCCGGTCCGCAGGTCGATGACCAGGATGGCACAGCGCGCCTCGGCCCCGCGGGCGATCAGCGCCTCGTTCAAGGCCAGCCCGTTGAAGGTCCGGTTGTCGCGCGGCAACGACAGGCCGACCAGCGCGAAGTCGCCGACGAAGGACAGCCCGCGCATATAGCCGGGGCAGAAGGCCACGGGTTCGAACCGGCCGGTCTTCGGGTCGACCCAGCCGAACTCCCCGGTGCCGGAGTTCAACAGCCACAGCCGGCCGTTGTGCAGCCGGGGCGAATGCGGCATCGACAGGCCGCTCGCGACGATCTCGCCGCTTTCGACATCGATGACGCAGCCGCCCTCGCGCCGGTGCTCCCGCCAGCCATCGGCGACGTCGCTGCGCCCGACCGCGGTGACATAGGCCGGCTTGCCGTCCCGCATCGCCAGGCCGTTCAGATGGCAACGATCCTCGGCCGCCAGCCGGCTGATGAAGCGGGGCTTCCAGACCGGGGTGAAGCTGTCGGTGTCGGACACCGTTGCGAGGCAGCTGAACAGCGTGTTGGCGAAGACCGGCCGGCCGTCGGGCAGCAGCGCCAGGTCGTGGACATCCAGGTCGCCGGTCACCCAGCTCATGCGCGGAGAGAACAGCGCGTCGTGCTCCTGGTGGAACGCCCCGGGCGCCAGGACGTTCTGGAACCGCCAGATCTGATACAGTGTGGCAACATGCAGCATGTCCTGGTCGATACACAGGCCCATGCATCGTTCCAATGTCCGCTCGAACACCGAAAGCCGCCCGTCCGGACGCAGCCCGAGAAGAAACAACTTGCCCGCCTGATAGGTCGTTACCGCGAGGCTGATGCGTTGTTCCGCCATGAAATTCGGGAACTGGCGCGAGGTCTGGAGTTCAAGCTTCACGGGCGCTTCGGCCAGCGCGGCGTCACTGGGGGGCATCGAGGTCTCCGGTCACCAGGTGCATGCGCGCGATCCATGCCATGATCCGGCCCGGCAATCCACCGCTTCCGTGGCCCGACGGATGCGCGCATGCCGGGGCGGGACGAATGTTGCGGGATGCGGAGGAGCGTCGGTAACATTCGGTGCGTCGTTCTATCGAAAAGAGGCGGGAATGACCGGCCGCCGTCACCCCCAGTCTCGGAGCCCCCCATGGACGTCATCCTGACCGGATCACCGGGATCGAACGGTGCGAACGGCGCGCTTCCCGGTTCGGCCGGAGCGGCAGGCGGCCCGGGCGGCCTGGTCAGCGTGTTCAACCCCGGCAACGGCGTCGACACGATCAACCTCGGGGCGGCGACCGGCGGGGCCGGCGGCAAGGGCGGCAACGGGGCGGACAATCCCACGGGCATCGGCGGCAAGGCGGGCGGCGGAGGCAATGGCGGGGGCGGATATGCCAGTGTGACGATGGCCCTGTCGGTCGCGACGGCCATCCAGGCCATGGCCGACAGCCAGGGTGGGGCGGGCGGCCAGGCGGGGCAGCCAGGCAACCACCTGACGGCGACAACCGGGGCGGGGGCGAACGGCGGCATCGGCGGCGGCGCGTCCAGCCATGCCGGCGCGACGAACGCCACGGGCGCCGCCCATGCCATGGCCCAGGCGACCGGCGGCAATGGCGGGACCGGCTATGGCGCGGGATACAGCGGCGGGATCGGAGGCAGCGCATCGGCCACCGGCGCCGAGGCCCAGGGCGGCAACAACGCCTATGCCTCCGCCATCCAGACTGGTGGCCAGGGCGGCACGGGGTTCGCCGGCGCGACCGGCGGGACGGGCGCGTCCAGCGTCCTGACCAACGCCGTGTCGGGTTCGGCCAACAACGGCACTCTCGAACTCCGCCAGACCGCGCGAAGCGGCGCCGGCGGCTACAGCGGCGCCGCCAAGGCCGGCAACGCGGGGGCGGCGACCTCCGCCTTGACGTTCAGCAGCCTGACCGGCGCCCTCACCAGCGTCATCGACGGGCAGAGCACGGCCGTCGCCGGCGGCGGCGGGATGGGCAAGACCGCGACCGCCGGGGGCAAGGGGACCGCGAGCATCACCCTGACCGGCGCCGCCACGGTCAATGCCACCGCCACGGCCCAGGGCGGGCTGGGCGGATTTGCCCTGGTGGACGGAACCGGCCAGGGCCTGGGCAATGGTGCCTCGGGGGGCGCCGCCTTGGCCACGGCGCGCGCCACCTCGACCTCTACCCTCTACGGCGCGACCGCGCGGGCGATCGCCGTGGGCGGCCTGGGCGGACGCGGCGTCGGCGCGGGACGGCAGGGTGGTGCGGGCGGCGTGGCCAGCGTCGTGCTGGCGACCGCGACCGGCCGGAACGCCACCGCCTATGCCAAGCAGACCGGCGGCGCCGGCGGCTATGGCAGCAACGGCGCCAAGGGCGGGGCCGGCGCGGCCAGCACCCTGGTCGACAAGGTCGGCGGCCGGACCACCGGGGGCTCGCTGACCCTCACCCAGATCGCGCAGGGCGGACGGGCGGGCGACGGGAGAGGCACGGTGCTCGGTTTGGCCGGGGCGGCCGGCGCCGCCACCTCCAGCCTGTCCTTCAACGACGTCATCGCGAACCCGACCACCGCATCCTATCTCCAGGCTTCGAGTTCGGCCTTTGGCGGCGAGGGCGGCACCGGCGGCACCGCGTCCGATGGCGCCTCGGGCGGCGCCACGGTCGACGCCACCGGCGCCGGCAAGGTGGTCGCGACCGCCTTCGTGCGGGGCGGCACCGGCGGCGGCTTCGCGCTGACCGGTCCTGGCCAGGGCGCCGCCGGCGGCGCCGCGAGCGGCAACGCCAGGGCGACGACACAGTCCGCCAGCCAGCAGGCGACGGCGATCCTGCGGGTCTATGGCGGCAGCGGTGGCGCGGGCCGGGGGGCCGGCAACAGCGGCGGCCTGGGCGGATCGGCCACCGCCGGGACGATCCATGCGAGCGGGCATCACGCCTATGCCCGCGTCTCGCAGTTTGGCGGCGCGGGTGGCAGGGGCATCGATGGCGCGCAGGGCGGCTCCGGGATCGCCTCCAGCCTGACCAACGCGGCGACCGCGACCACGACCGGCGGCGACCTGCTGCTGCGCCAGGTCGCGTCCGGGGGCTATGCCGGCGGTTCCGACACCGGAAACGGTGGAGCCGCCGGGACGGCCGCGTCGCACCTGACCTTCAACGACGCGACCTTCAACGCGATCGACGCGGCAAGCACGCGAGCCGTGGTCCTAGCGATCGGCGGCAGGGGCGGCGACGCCAAGGTGGCGACAGCCGGCGGGGCGGCCACCGCGTCCGCCACCATCACCGCCGTGAACACCGCCGACGCCTCGGTCGCCGTCCGGGGCGGGGATGGCGGCTGGGCGGTGGGGCCAGCCATCGCCAATGGGGCGGCCGGCGGGGCGGCCACTGCCGCCACCGCGGCGGCCATTTCCACCGGGCTGAAGGCCGCCACCGGCTATGCCCGGGCCCAGGGCGGCAAGGGCGGCGTGGGCGGCGGCGCCGGCCAGAAGCGGCGGCGCGGGCGGGATCGCCAGCGGCACCACCGCGAGCGCCCGGGGGCGGGACGCCACAGCGACCGCCCACCAGATCGGCGGGGCGGGTGGCTATGGCTATCGCGGCGCCAAGGGTGGCACCGGTTCGGCCAGCAGCCTGACCGACGCCGTCACCGGCATCGCCGATGGCGGCGTCCTGACCCTGATCCAAAAGGCCGAGGGCGGACGCGGTGGCTTCGGCACCGCCGCCGCGGGCGGGGCCGGGGCGAACGGCGTTTCCGCCCTCACGTTCAACGAAACCGGCAACCCGACCGCGTCCACCTGGCTCGACGGCCGGTCCGAGGCGACGGGCGGCCTCGGTGGCGGCGGCACCAGCGGGGGCAAGGCCGGCGTGGCAACCGCCGCCATCACGCTGACCAACGCGCGGAAGGTCGATGCGAGCGCGGTCGCGACGGGCGGCGTCGGCGGATCGGTCTTCTCGGGCCTGGGCAACGGGACCGGCGGCGCGACGGCCAGCGCCAGCAGCGCCGCGACCACGTCGTCCGTGATCGAGAGCGCGACGGCGCGGGCCAGCGCGCATGGCGGCGCGGGGGGCTACGGCGCCGGCACCGGCAATCGCGGCGGCAATGGCGGCAACGGCGGCGCCACCGCCCAGGCCTTCGGCCGGTCGGCCTATGCCTACACGCTGTTGAACGGTGGCAAGGGCGGCAAGGCCACCGCCGGCGCGATCGGCGGCGCCGGCGCCAACACGACCCTGACCAATACGGCGACCGGCGGGACGACGGGCGGGACGCTGACCCTGCGCCAAGTGGTCCGTGGCGGCGACGGCGGGGAAGGCGAGGGCGCCAGCGGCGGCAATGGCGGCGCCGGCATGTCCAACCTGACCTTCAACGACGCCACCGCCAACACCGTCGACGCCGCCGTCCTCAGCGGCTTCGCCACCGGCTATGGCGGCGCCGGCGGTTCGGCCGGCGGCAGCTTCGTCGACATGACCGGCGCGCGAAAGGTCACCACCTATGCCACCGCGTTCGGCGGCTCCGGCGGCAAGCTGAACAGCGCCGTCGCCGCGACCGGCGGCCCCTCCAAGGCGACGTCGATCGCGACGTCGATCGGCCTCGGGCTGGACGCAACGGCCGAAGCCACCGCCGTCGCCCAGGGCGGCGCCGGCACCACCCAGGGAACCGCCAATGCCACCGCGAGCGCCACGACCGCCGCTGGGCAGCAGGCCACCGCCTCGGCCACCGGGGACGGGAGCGGCGGACAGGCGAATGGCGCCGCGCTGACCCATACGGCGGGTTTCATCTCGGTCGCGTCCGCCTCCGCCACGGCGCAGGTGGGCAGTTCGGCGACCGCGCTGGCCGTCGCCAACGCCATCTCACCGACGCCGATCTTCTACGGCACCCTGTTCGAGAGCTACGGCGGCGCCACCGCCCTGCCGAACGCGGGGTTCGTGACCACCAGCCTCGGCGCCAACCTGGACGTGAAGGCGGCCTTGGGCGGGCCGTCAGCCTCGGTGCTCGCGACCGGCATGCATGGCGCGGTGCGTTCGCCCGACGCCACCGGCAGCCGCACCTACGCCAGCACCACGACCTGGACGGTCAATACGCTGACGCTGTCGGGCGATCTCGTGCTGGGCCTGCTCGACACCCAGTCCTTCGGGGCGGGCTTCAGCAGCCTGGGCTTCTCGGTGACGCTGGATGGCGTCAGCCAGGTCAGCCAGAGCTTCACGACGCTCGCCGCCGCGCAGACCTATTTCGACGACAACGCGGTCAACCTCGGCGACGTCGCCAACGTCGCCGCCCTGACCGTGACCGTCGATTTCACGCTCGTCTCCGGCACCGCCGGGACCGGGTTCGCGATGAACTACATCCTCGGCACCACGAACGTGGAGATCGACCTTACGCCGCCCGGCGCCCCCGGCACACCGGACCTCGCGGCCGCGTCCGATACCGGGGCGTTGAACGCGGACAACATCACGAAAACCACGACCCCGACCTTCACCGGTTCCGCCGAGGCCGGCGCCACGGTCAGCCTGTTCGATGGCGCGACCCAGATCGGTTCGGCGCTGGCGGATGGCGCCGGGCTTTGGGCGATCGTCAGTTCGGCGCTCACCCCCGGCGCGCATGCGATCACGGCACGGGCCACCGATGCCGCGGGCAACACCGGCGTGGCCTCGGCCGCCCTGTCGGTCACCATCGACACCAGCGCGAGCGCACCGACCGGGCTGGACATGCAGGCGGCCTCGGACAGGGGGACATCGAACACCGACAACGTGACGAACCTGTCGACCCCGAACATCCTGGGCAAGGGTGAGATCGGCGCCACCGTCACCCTGTTCCGGGCCGGGGCGGCGATCGGTTCGGCACAGGTGAACGCCAGCGGCAACTGGATCATCAAGACGTCCGCCCTGACCGATGGCACGCACACGCTGCGGGCGCGCCAGACCGACCTCGCCGGCAATGTCAGCGCGCTGTCGGCCACGCCCTTGTCGGTAACGATCGACACGAAGGCGCCCGCGGCCCCGGTGTTCGGCGCCATCACAACCACCACGGCATCCGGCACCGCCGAAGCCAGCGCCAAGATCACGGTCTTCGACGGCGCGACCCAGATCGCCACCACCACCGCCACCACCACCGGAACCTGGGCGATCCCCCTCGCGCTCGGCGTCGGCAGCCACGGCTTGAGCGCCAAGGCCACCGATCTCGCTGGGAATACCTCGGCGGCATCGGCCACCACCAACGTCGCCATGGGCACCGTCGGCCCCGACGTGCTGTTCGCGGCCGGCGCCAACCGCTCGGTCGCCGGGGCGGGCAACGACATCCACGCGGTCGACGATGCCGGGGACCTCGCCATCGAGGCCGCCGGAGAGGGCTATGACACCGTCCATGCGAGCGTCGGCTACGCGCTGCCCCTGAATTCGGAAATCGAGTTCCTGGCGGCCAATGCCGGGATCACCGGCCTCGCGTTGCGCGGCAACGGCTTCGCCAACACGATCTTCGGCGGCGCGGGCGGCGATACGATCATCGGGGATGGCGGTGCCGACACGCTGTACGGGTGGGCCGGACCGGATGTCTTTGCCCTGCTCGCGCTGTCGGACTCCACCGTCGCGGCGGCGGGGCAGGACGTGATCGGGGACTACTCGGCCCTGGCGGGCGACCTGATCGGACTGGGCGCACTGGACGCCGACAGCCTGGCCCCGGGGGACCAGGCCTTCACCTTCATCGGCGCCGCCGGCTTCTCGGGCCTGGCGGGGGAATTGCGGTCCGAGGTCTCGGGCGGCGCGACCCTGGTGTCAGGCGACGTGACCGGGGACGGTTCGGCTGACTTCGCGATCCGGCTGCTGGGCACCCATACGCTGACGGGCGCCAGTTTCAGCCTGTGACGCGGCGTCCGGTGCTGGCCGAGGCGGTGATCATGTCCAGCATCCGGTGGCGCCGGACCGCGTCGTCGAAACCCGGGTGCATCGGCGTGCCGGTCCGGATCGACTCCCCCAGCTTCGCGTAGAGCTGGGCGACGTTGTAGGGCGAACCCGTGGGCGCATCGGCCGGCACCCAGCGATAGGACGCCGGGATCGGCAGGTCGGCCAGCGGCTTCCCCGCCCCCTGCGCGCCCTGGACGGTCAGCTCCTGCCTCTGGGTGGAGGTCCGGGCGGTCGCCGCCAGCACCAGGTCGCCCTCGGTGCCATGGATTTCAAGCAGGAACTCGTGCCCCCGCGTCATGCCGCCGCGCACCTGGACCGAGACGACCGTGCCGTCCCCCACGATCCCGCTGACGACCAGCTGGTCGGGCACATCCATCGGGATCATCTCTCCAGTGCCTTCCAGCGGGATATGGGTCCGCTGGCTGACGGCGAAGGCCGAGAGTTCCCGGAACTCCCCCAGGATATGGCACAGCAGGTCCAGGTTGTGCCCGCCGGTGATGGTCATCATGTTGGCGCCATTGGCGAAATCGGCCTGGTAGGCACGATCCAGCGTGGCCCCCCAGTTCGCCGCGTTGACGAACAGCGTCCCCGACAGCGGCTTGCCGACATAGCCCTGAGCGATCAGATCCTTGACGTAGTTGATCGCGGGCGACACCCGCCCCTGCAACCCGATGGCATGGCGCACGCCGCGCCCCTCCGCGGCGCTGAGCATCTGGATCGCCTCCTCGGTGTTCCGGCCGAGGGGCCATTCGCAATAGACGTGCTTGCCGGCGTCGATGGCGGCCATGACCGGGGTGAAGTGGTCGGGCACCTTCACGCAGACGGTCACGAGGTCGACCTCCGGGTGCTGCGCCATGGCCGCGGCGTCGGCGAAGGCGAGCGGGACGCCGTAATGCGCCGCGGCGGCCTCGGCCGATTCCTGGCGGGTGGTACAGAGGGCCACGACCTCGAAATCCGGCAGCGCCTTCAGGGCCGGCATATGGGCGATCGAGGAGAACCCCCGGCTGGGCGTGACGCCGACCATGCCGACGCGAATTTTGTCCGCCATTGCTGTTGCCTCGTTTCCTGGACATTTTTTCACTGGGTGAACGATGGGGGTGTTTGGGGGAACTGGCAAGCGGGCGCGGAGGTTCGTACATCGCCCCCCCTCCCCCTTGCGGGAGAGGGCTGGGGTGAGGGGGGCCGCCGCCCCGGCCGTGGGAAGAGAGAGCCGAAGAGGTCCGTACGCCCCTACCCCGCCGCCATTCCGATCCGTCCCACCCCTGGCACCTTCAGCGCCGGACGCCGCACATCGATCCCCACCACGGCCGCGAGGAGGTTGACCTCCACCCCCTCCACCCAGCCGACCGTCAGTCCGGCATACCCGCCCAGGCTCAGCCGCACCCCGGTGCCCGAGGGCGTCAGCCGCAGCCACCGCCCGTCATGGGGAAAATCCTTGCCGATCGCCGTGGGCGGCAGGACCAGGCGGGCCTCGGGCACCGCCTCCATCACCGCGGCGACAAAGGTGTTGGAGTTCGGGCCAGGCCAGACCTGGTAATCGCCGCGTGCCCGCAGGGGATAGGCGGCGATGGCGGCCTCGATCCGCGGGATCATCGCGGCGGCCGCCGGACCATCGGCGGCGAAGAGCACCTCCGGCGTGCGGCCGAACCAGCGGCCATCCGGTTCGAACCCGTTGCGCCGGATCGGGTCGCCCCAGGCCGTGTAGTCGTGGCGGATATAGGCCGACGCGCCCTCGGGCTTATAGACGATCCAGGAATGCACGGCGAAGATGCCCCGCCAGCGCACCGTCCGCGCGGCCATCACCCGAACCACCGCCCCCGGATGATCCGCCGGCGGCGGCAGCAACGCGGCGCTGGACCGGTCGGCCGTCTGCCAGTTCGGCCCGACCCCATGCGCCTGGTGCAGCACCGCCGAGACGGCGACCGGCACAAGCAGCAGCAAGGCGAACAGGGTCAGGCTGGTCTTCGTGGCGGCCATGCGAGCGTACTACCCCGCTCCCGCCGGAGGGTTCAAGACAATCCCAGCCCGCCTACTTCGCCCGCCGCTTGCGGGGGCTCCTGGCCTTCCCGGCCGGCTTGCGGCGGGCAGGCGCCTTGCCGCCGCCGGTCTTCCGCGCCGACCGCCGGCGGCTCCACCAGGACGACAGCGCCACGGCGGCCACCAGCCCCGCCGAGCTGGCCGCGATCCAGACCGGATCGACCCCGCAGCCGCCCGAGACGCAGTCGGCCGTCAGCAGCACCAACGCCGCCGTGTCGAACAGCAGCATCGCTCCGAACACCACAGCGACCAGGATCGCCAGCCCGATCCTCATCCAGGCCGGCCCGCCGCCGGGGTGGATGGCGGGGTGGATGCCGGAGTGGATGAGGGTGTGGATGCCGGGGCACAGGCCCGGGCACGCGCCCCCGCCGCCAGATAGGGGCCCAGGATCGTCGCGACCTCACACGGCGAACGGTGGCGGCGGACGCGGGACGGCTGGCGGTTGACGTTGATCGTCACGACATGGCCGTTGGCGAGCGTGATCCGCACCTTGCCCCTTCCCGCGGGGCGGATCTGCGACCCTGCCATCGTCACCCGTTCGCGGTACACCGCCGCGAGGTCGGGGGAGCGGGAGTGATACATCCCGACCGCGACGAACCAGTTCCCGGCCGCCGCATCCCGCAGGCTGACCAGGAAGCGCGCGGCATAGTCGACATTCGCCGCGGGGTCGAAGGCTTCCTCCAGCGACCGGAACGCGAGCGGGTGGAATTGCAGGTTCACCTGCATGCAGCCGACATCGACATAGCCCGCCCGCGCCGCCAGGGCCTGCCGGACCGCCAGGATGGCGGCGTCCCGGGTTTCGAAATACCGCCCGGCGCCGCCGATGTTCACCGCCCAAGGCCAGGCGCGCACGGTGCCGCCCGGGCCGATCCCGCGGCCGCTCTCGGTCTTGGCGATGGCCTCCAGCAGGCCGGGTGGGGTGGCGTAGCGGGCCTCGGCCGTTCGCAGGGCGTCGGCGCACAGCACGGCGGGATCATCCGGCCCCGCGGCCAGCGGCGCGCTCGGTTCGGCCGACAACCCCAGCGCCAGTCCCAGCAGGAACCAGGCCGGCCGGCAGGCCAGGACAGAACGAAGGAGAACCAGCAGCGTCAGGACAATGCGTTCCAACCAGGCGCCGAACCGGGATGGTTCGCCGCACCAGACTACAGGCCGGCCCGCCACGCGCCAACGATCCAGATGGGCGCGTGGCAGAACGAACATGCCCATGCCCCTGATTGCCTGGACCCGAAGCGCCCTCTAGGTTTCCCGCGTCGCCAGGAGACCACCCACCCATGAGCGAAATGCCGCGGGACCTTGCCCGCAACACGCTCGCGATCATGTTCATCGCCGGCCTGATGGCCGGTTCCTTCGCCATCATCCAACCCTTCCTCGCCGCCACGGTCTGGGCCACGACGCTGGTCATCGCCTCCTGGCCCGTCATGCTGCGCGTGCAGTCGGTTCTGGGCGGCCGCCGAGGGCCGGCCGTTGCGGTGATGACCCTGGTGCTGGTGATGATCGTGCTGATCCCGCTGTGGCTCGCGATCACGACCATCGTCGGGCAGTCCGACCGGATCGCCGCCCTGATCGACGCCCTGCCCGACTTCCATCTGCCGGCGCTGCCCGATTGGGTCGCCGGCCTGCCGATGGTCGGGCCGACGATCGTGGAGCGCTGGACGGCGATGGCCAACCTGGGCGTGGGAGAGGTCGCCAAACAACTCACCCCCTATGCCGGCACCGTGACCCAATGGTTCGTCGGCGCGGTCGGCGGCCTGGGCGGGCTGTTCGTGCAGCTTGTGCTGACGATCGCGATCTCGGCCGTTCTCTACAGTTCAGGAGAGGCCGCCGCCGCGATCTGCCGCCGGTTCGGCTTCAGGCTGGCCGGGGCCAAGGGAGAGGACGTGGTGATCCTGGCCGGTCAGGCGATCCGGGGCGTGGCCCTGGGCGTCGTGATCACGGCGGTGGCCCAGTCGGTGGTGGGCGGCATCGGGCTCGCGGTGTCGGGCGTGCCACAGGCGCCGATCCTGACCGCCGTCATGATGATGCTGTGCGTCGCGCAGCTTGGCCCTACCCTGGTGCTGCTTCCCGCGACGATCTGGCTGTTCAGCGAGGGATCTATCGTCTCGGGCGTTGTCCTGGCGGCGATCAGCACGATCGCGGTGACGATGGACAATTTCCTGCGTCCGTTCCTGATACGGCGCGGCGCCGACCTGCCCTTGCTGCTGATCCTGGTGGGGGTGATCGGCGGCATCCTGTCGCTGGGCCTGGTGGGGCTGTTCATCGGCCCGGTGATCCTGGGGGTCACATATACGCTGCTGCGCGCCTGGCTGGAGGAAACCGACCAGACAATGTCATGAAACGCCACCGTGAAAGGCGGCACCCGGGGCCAGGCCGGCCCCGGACCCAGGCGGAAGGCGTGCACGCGGACATGCCCCAAGCGGACATGCGTGGCGAGGACCACGAATGTCCGCCTGGCAATGCCTCAGGGCGCGGCAGCCTATCGGCCCCACACCCGCGGCGCTCCGCCGACTGATGCCTAGCGGTTGAAGTACCAGTAATTCGCCGCGAACCCACCGGCCACGCCGCCCAGCACCGGCATCAGGTTGCCCATGAACAGCATGTTCCCGACCACATACCCGGCAACGGCACCCGCGCCGACCACGGTCAGGTGACCCGGGGAAAACGTATAGGTCGCGCCAGGCTTGATCTCGACGGCGACCGTCGGGGGGGGCGGCACCGGGCGAGGCGCCTGGGCAAGGGCAGGCGCCGCCACGGACACCATGGCAACGGTGGCGAACGAGGCGGCGATAAGGGAGCTACGCATCTGACGAGCCTTCCGATCTGAGGCCTGGGGCCTTCACCCGACCATCGGGTGACGCCACTTTGACGTGTGCGGGCCAGAACCTCAACCACCGGATCGATCCGGACGATCAACAGCGCGTCCACGACCCGCATTGCGGCGCGGGCGGGACCACCATACCATATGAAAGCAATGTGATCCGAGCGGGGGAGCCTATGGGGCGACAGGCCATCGTGCCCGTGCCATCGACAAACCGCCCCGTCGGGCGGCGTTCGGCCCTCGCGGCGATCGCCTCGGTCCTGGGCGCCTCGGTCCTGGGCGCGTCAGCCCTTGGCGGCTGCGCGGTCGGCCCGGACTACAAGCGGCCCGACCTGCCGGATACCGCGAGCGTCAGCGCCGGCCCCCTGCCCGCCCGCACCGCCGGCGGGGGAGACGGCGCCGCAGCGTCCCAGGCCTTCCTGACAGGGCGGGACCTGCCCCATGACTGGTGGACCCTGTTCGGATCGGCTGAACTCACCGCACTGGTGGCCCAGGCGCTGAAAGCCAATCCCGACCTGGAAGCCGCCCAGGCCACGCTGCGCCAGACGCAGGAAAACGCGTTGGCCGCCCGCGGCGGGATGTTTCCTTCCCTGGGCATCAAGGCATCGGGGACCCGGGTCGGATTCTCGGCCGCCTCGATCGGCCAGAGCTATTCCGAGGTCTTCACCCTCAACACCTCCCAGCTCAGTATCTCCTACCCGCTGGACATCTTCGGCGGAACCAGGCGCCAGATCGAGGCTGCGGACGCCCAGGCCACCTACCAGCGTTTCCAGCTCGAAGCCGCCTACCTGACCATCGCCGCCAACGTGGTCGTGGCCGCGATCCAGGAGGCCTCGCTCCATGCCCAGCTTGCCGCAACCGAGGAAATCGTGGCGATGCGCCGCAGGGTCCTGGACCTGGTGCGCCGGCAGACCGCGCTGGGCGGGGCCGCGGGGGCAGACGTCGTCTCCCAGGAAGCCGCGCTCGCCCAGGCCGAGGCCGGACTGCCCGCGCTGCATCGCCAGATCGGCCAGCAGCGTGATCTGATCAACGGCCTGACCGGGCGCTTCCCCGGTGAGAGCGCTGGCCCACCCATCGCCCTGACCAGCCTGCGCCTGCCGGGGGAACTGCCGGTCAGCCTGCCTTCGGCCCTGGTGGAGCAACGCCCCGACATCCGCGCCGCCTCCGCCCAGCTTCACGCAGCCACGGCCCAGGTCGGTATCGCCATCAACGCCATGCTGCCCCAACTCTCGCTCTCAGCCGCGGTCGGCACCATGGCACTGGGGCGATTGTTCAGGCCCGGATCGATGATTTGGGACTACGGCGCCAACCTCACCCAACCATTGTTCCAGGGCGGGCAGCTTCTCCATCAACGCCGAGCGGCGGATGCGGGACTGGAAGCGGCGCTGGCACAGTATCGGAGCACGGTTCTCGGCGCCTTCCGCAACGTCGCCGATACCCTGCTGGCGCTGCAGACCGACGCCGACGCGGTGCTGGCGCAGCGGGCCGCCGAACGGGCCGCCGCCGCCAGCCTGTCCATCGCGGAAGCGCAGTACCGGGCCGGGGGCACGTCCTTCCTGACGCTGCTGAATGCCCAGACCACCCATGCGCAGGCCCGGATTGCGCTGATCCAGGCCGAGACCAACCGTTTCGCCGACACCGCCGCGCTGTACCAGGCGCTGGGCGGCGGCTGGTGGAACCGACCCGCCCCGCCCCCGCAAGAGAGCTGACCTACATGATCAAACGCATGATCATCATGCTGCTGGCGGTTGGCGCCGTCCTGGGCGGGGTCTACGGGTTCCAGGTCCTGAAGACCCACCTGATCGCCAAGGCCCTGTCCGACTACGCCGCCGCGCCGCAGACCGTCTCGGCGACGCAGGCCCAGTTCCAGGACTGGCAACCCTTGCAGCGTGCCGTCGGGACCCTGCGCGCCACCCAGGGCGTCGACATCGCCCCCGAGCAGCCGGGCATCATCGAGACCCTGACCTTCCTGTCGGGCCAGGACGTCGCCGCCGGCACCCTGCTGATGACCATGCGGCTGAACGACGCCAACAGCCGCCTGGCGCAGTTGCAGGCCATGCAGGAACTCGCGGAGATCACCTATCAGCGGGACCTGCGCCAGTTCCGGGAGAAGATCGTCAGCCAGGCCACGGTCGATGCCGACCTCGCGAACCTGAAATCCGCCCGCGCCCAGGTCGAGGCGCAGAAAGCCCTGATCGACACCAAATCCATCCGCGCGCCCTTCGCCGGGCGCCTCGGCATCCGGCAGGTGGATGTGGGGCAGTACCTGAACCCCGGCACGCCGATCGTGACGTTGCAGGCGCTCGACCCGATCTACCTGGATTTCTACCTGCCCCAGCAAACCCTGTCCCGGCTGGCAGTCGGAGAGGTCCTGCGCGCGCGGGTGGACGCGCTGCCCGACCAGGTCTTCCCGGGAAAGGTCACCGCGATCAACGCCAAGGTCGAACTCAGCAGCCGCAACGTTCTGATCCGCGCCACGCTGGCCAATACCGGGCTCAAGCTGCTGCCGGGCATGTATGCGACCGTCGAGATCGAGGCCGAGAAGCCCCAGCGGCTTCTGACCCTTCCGCAGTCCGCCGTTGCCTTCAACGCCTATGGCAGCACGGTCTTCGTGCTGGAAGAAGCCGGCAAGGACGACAAGGGCAAGCTGAAGCTGGTCGCGCAGCAGACCTTCGTCACGACGGGCGCATCCCGCGGGGATCAGATCGCCGTGCTGTCCGGGATCAAGGAAGGACAGACCGTGGTCACCGCCGGCCAGATCAAGCTGCGGAACGGCACGGCGGTGGTCGTCGACAACTCGGTCCAACCCAGCGCCAGCCCGGCGCCCGTCCTGCCGCAGCGATAGGCCGCGGGCAGCATGAACCTTATCGCGACCTTCGTCCGTCAACCGGTCCTCGCGATCGTCGTCAGCCTGGCCATCATGGTCGCCGGCCTGCGCGCCATGACCTCCATGCCGATCCAGGAATACCCGCAGACCGAAAGCGCGGTCGTCACGGTCACCACGATCTATTTCGGCGCCGACGCGGCCACCGTCGCGGGCTTCATCACGACGCCCATCGAGCAGGCGATCGCCC
This sequence comes from Acetobacteraceae bacterium UBA6159, assembly GCA_002422345.1. GTDB lineage: Bacteria > Pseudomonadota > Alphaproteobacteria > Acetobacterales > Acetobacteraceae > Rhodopila. Next base: position 113,532 of record DIUL01000142.1, on the reverse strand, counting down.
AAGTCGACGGCATCGACTACATGACGTCCATGAGCCAGTCGGGCATGAGCACGATCACGGCCAACCTGCGGCTCAACTACGATTCCCGCGCGGCGCTGTCCGACATCAACACCCGGGTCAGCTCCATCATCAACCAGTTGCCGACCGGGACGCTGCAACCGTCGATCGCCGTGGCCAACAGCACGACCGTGGATGCCATGTATATCGGCTTCTACAGCGACGTGCTGCAACCGAACCAGATCACCGACTACCTGATCCGCGTCGCCAAGCCCCAGATCGAAACCATCCCCGGCATCCAGAAAGCCGAGATGCTCGGCTCTCAGAACTTCTCCCTGCGAGCCTGGCTTGATCCCAACAAGCTGGCCGCGCTGGGCCTGACCGCCGCCGATATCACCGGCGCCCTGTCGCAGAACAACTTCATCGCCGGCCTGGGCGGCACGCAGGGTAACATGGTCCAGGCCCTGCTGTCGGCGAACACCGGGCTGCATTCGCTGGAGGAATTCCGCAACCTGGTCATCCGCCAGACCGGCGGCGCGATCGTCCGATTGCAGGATGTCGCCACTGTGTCCCTGGGTGCCGACAACTATGAATCCCAGGTCTGGTTCAACGGCAAGCGGTCGGTCTACCTGGGCATCCAATTGGCGCCGAGCGCCAACCTGTTGCAGGTGATCGGGGCGGTAAAGGCGGTGTTCCCGAGCATCCAGGCCGCCCTGCCAGGCGGCCTGACCGCCGAGATCATCTATGACGCCAGCGGCTTCGTGAACAGTTCGCTGGTCGAGGTCGTGACCGCGCTGATCGAAGCCCTGGTGATCGTCGCACTGGTCGTGTTCATCTTCCTGGGCTCCCCACGATCGGTGGCGATCCCCCTCATCGCCATCCCGATCTGCCTGGTCGGGACCTTCGCGATCATGATGGCGCTGTCCTTCACCGTGAACCTGCTGACCCTGCTGGCCCTGGTGCTTGCGATCGGGCTGGTGGTCGATGACGTCATCATCGTGGTGGAAAACGTCAACCGGCATCTGGAGGAAGGGCTGACGCCGCTGGACGCCGCCATCACCGCGACGCGGGAGCTTGGCGGCCCGATCATCGCGATGACCCTGGTGCTGATCGCCGTCTACGTGCCGATCGGCTTCCAGTCGGGCCTGACCGGCGCGCTGTTCACCGAGTTCGCCTTCACCTTGGCCGGCGCCGTGACCCTGTCGGGCGTCGTCGCCCTGACCCTGTCACCCATGATGTGCGCGCATCTTCTGCGCGTGTCCGATCCCACCAAACGAGGCCGGTTGGAGCGCATCTCGGACGCGTTCTCCCGCTGGTTCGACCGCCGCGCCGCCCGCTACGCCCGACGGCTGGACCACAGCCTGGACTACCGGCCGGTCACCTACACCTTTGCCGCCATCATCCTGGGCAGCATCTATTTCCTGTATTCGTCCTCGACCAGCGAACTGGCGCCGCAGGAGGACCAGGGCCTGGTCATGACCCTGTCGTCCGCCGCGCCGAACGCGACACTGACCCAGCGGGAGCTGTACTCGGCCCAGCTCTACAAGATGATCTCGGACCTGCCTGAGCTGGACAGCATGTTCCAGATCGATGTTCCCGGCACGTCCGTCGGCGGCCTGGTCCTGAAGCCCTGGGATGAGCGGTCACGCAACGCGACGGCCCTGCAAACCCTCGTGCAGCAGCGGGTGGGGGGGATCGCCGGTGCCCAGGTGGTGGCATTCCAGCCGCCGACGCTGCCCGGTGCCTCGGGCCTGCCGGTTCAGTTCGTGATCACCACGACGTCCTCGTTCGAGCAGCTCAACATCGTCTCCCAGTCCATGCTGGCCGAGGCGCAGAAAAGCGGCCTGTTCGCCTATGTCGTCTCCGACCTGAAGATCGACCAGCCGCAGTACACCCTCAACCTCGATCGCGACAAAGTCGCCATGCTTGGCCTCAGCATGAGCGATATCGGCACCTCCCTGACCTGGATGCTGAGCGGCGCCTATGTGAACTATTTCAGCCTGGATGGGCGGTCGTACAAGGTGATCCCGCAGGCCGACCAGCGGTTCCGCCTGGATGCGAGCCAGTTGCTGGACTACGCGATCCGGACGGCGGACGGACGGACGGTGCCGCTGTCGACCATCGCGACGATCACGGCGCAGACCATCCCCGAATCGCTCAATCATTTCGGGCAATTGAACGCGGCCACGATCCAGGGCGTGCCGGTGCCGGGCATCGCGCTGGGCGATGTCCTGACCAGCCTGAGCGAAATCGCGCAGCGGGTCCTGCCGCCCGGGTATCAGGTCGAATACGGCGGATCATCGCGCCAGTTCGTGTCGGAATCCCGCGGCTTCGTGACGATCTTCACCTTCGCCCTGATCATCATCTACCTGGCCCTGACCGCGCAATTCCGCAGCTTCCGCGACCCGCTGATCATCCTGATCTCGGTGCCGATGTCGATCGCGGGGGCGCTGGTGTTCATCTGCCTCGGGCTGGGGGGCGTGTCGCTGAACATCTACACCGAGGTCGGGTTGGTGACGCTGATGGGCCTGATCAGCAAGCACGGCATCCTGATCGTGGAGTTCGCCAACGGCCTGCGCGACCAGGGCATGTCCAAGCGCGACGCGGTGAAGCAGGCGGCGATCACCCGGCTGCGGCCGATCATCATGACGACGGCCGCGATGGTGCTGGGGGTCGTGCCGTTGCTGCTTGCGTCCGGCGCGGGGGCGGCGTCGCGGTTCAACATGGGGGTGGTGATCGCGACCGGCATTGCGATCGGGACGATGTTCACGCTCTACGTGGTGCCGGCGGTGTATATGCTGATCTCGTCCGAGAAGGGGCATGGGAAGGCGCCGGCGGCCTGAGGCCACCTCCGGCCTATTCCATCGTCAGGATGATCTTCCCGGCCACGCCGCGATCCCGCAGCATCGCCAGCGCCTTTGGCGCCTCGGCCAGCGGAAATCGTGCCCCGACATGCGGCCGCAGCCGACCCGAGGTAACCCAGCGGGCCAGTTCGTCATAGGCACCGCGCACCCGCCCGCCATCCGCCCCACGATAGGCGCCCCAATAGCACCCGATCAGATCGATGTTCCGGCCCAGCGCGACGCCCGCGGATAGCTGGCCGACCTGCCCGCTCGCGAAGCCGACCACGACCAGCCGTCCCTCGGAGGCGATACAGCGCAGCCCGGCCTCGAATGCGTCCCCACCCACCGGGTCAAGGATGACATCGGCGCCACGCCCGCCGGTGATTTCCCGCACCCGGGCGGCGACATCGGATGTCCGGTGGTCGATCAGATGCGCGGCACCATGGTCGGCGGCGACCGCCAGCCGTTCGGGTCCCGAGGCGACGGCGATCACCGTCGCGCCCAGCATCCGCCCGATTTCCACCGCCGCGAGCCCCACGCCGCCAGCCGCACCGAAGACCAGCAGATGCTCCCCCGGGCGCAGACGGGCGCGCCAGGCGAGGCTGGCATAGGCCGTGCCATAGGCAACGGGGAAGCCAGCGGCGGCGACCACATCCAGGCCGTCCGGCACGCGGAACGCCTGGTCGGCCGGCAGCACGACCTGTTCCGCATAGCCGCCATGGGGCAGCATCCCCATCACGCGATCGCCGACGGCCCAGCCGGACACGCCAGCCGCGACCTCCCGCACCGTCCCCGCCACCTCGAAGCCGGGACTGAACGGAAGCGGCGGGTTCTCCTGGTACTTGCCCGCGATCATCAGCAGGTCGGCAAAGTTCACCGCCGCCGCGGCGACATCCACTCGGATGCCGCCGGGGGTCAGAGGCGGATTGGGCACCTCGGCCAGGATCAGCCTGTCCGGCTCACCCCACCCGGTGCACAGAACCGCCCGCATGATCGGTCAGTAACGGCGGGCGATGTTGACCGGGACCGGATGCTTGCGGATGTCCTGGATCAGGCGGGCGAGAACCTTGCCAGGTCCCATCTCCATGAATTCCAGCTCGGGTTCTTCCAGCAGATACTGGATGCTCTCGACCCAGCGGACCGAATGGTCGATCTGCTTGACCAGGTTGTTGGCGATCTCATCGTCCCGGTACGGCAGGGCGGTGAAGTTGGAGATCACCGGAATGACCAGCGGAGAGAATGTCTGGCCCTCCAGGAATGCCCCGAACTCCTGCGCCACCGGACGCATGTAGCGGGAGTGGAAGGCCGTCCGCACATTGATCGGGATGCTGCGTCCGCCAGCCGCCGAGATGGCGGGGGCCAGTCGTTCCAGATCCTCGGTCGGGCCGGACAGGACAGTCTGGATGATCGCGTTGAAGTTGGCGACGTCGACCGTGCTGATTCCACTCGTCTCGATCGCGCCGCGGATGGCGCTGGCGTCGATGCCGATCACCGCCGCCATGCCGCCGCCGGAGATGGCGCCCATCAGCGCCCCGCGCTTCTGCACCAGCTTCAGGCCGGTTTCGAAGTCAAACGCCTCGGCCGCGAACAGGGCGTTGTACTCGCCCAGGCTGTGCCCCGCGACGAAGTCGGGTTCGGCCCCGCCGTCCTTGCGATAGGCCAGATAGTGCAGCGCGTTCACCGTAAACAAAGCCGGCTGGGTGAACTGGGTTTGTCCCAGCTGCTTGTCAGGGTCGCTCAGGCACAGGTCGCGAATCGAATAGCCAAGCACCCGGTCGGCGATGGCCACGATTTCGGGAAAACGATCGAACAGATCCTTCCCCATGCCGACTGTTTGAGAGCCCTGTCCGGGGAAAACCACCACGCGTGTCATATTGCCGCCATCAGTTGTCGCATTGTTCTGTCATTCTGCCCGAATTGGTCGATCGATGGCCAGCCGGTGATCCCCGGCGCCCTGATCTGCCGGGCAAACGAAGCCAGGGTGCCAGAGGGACCGGCTTCCACCAAGGTCCACTCACCTTCCCGCGCCAGGGCCTCGATCGTTTCACGATACAGCAGCCGCCCGCGCATCACACGCCAGATATGGCTGCCGTCGAATCGGTCGACCCGCCCGCCCGTCGCCACCGAGATCAGCGGCCAGCGCGGCGGGCCAAACTGAAATGTTCCGGTCAGGCGGCGCATCGGATCGGCCAGGGGATCGATCGCGGCGGCATGGAACGGATAGCGGACCGGCAAGCGGGCCCAGGTGACCCCCAGGCGGTGAAGTGCCCCGATCACCGCGGGAATGTCGCCGGCCAGCAGCGACAGCACGAAATGGCGGGGCGCGTTGATCGCGGCGACCTCAGTCAGCATCGCGACCTCGGGGCAGTCGCGCACCCGCTCGGGTTCAGCCAGGACGGCGATCATCGTACCGGCGGGCGACATGGTTTCGAACAGGCGAGCCTGGGCGTGCAGAAGGCGGAAACCGTCCTCGAGGGAGAGGACCCCGGCCACGACGGCGGCGATCGTTTCACCCAGGCTGTAACCCAGCAGGCGATGCGGCATCAGCCCGCGTTCGAACAGGGACATCGCGATCGCATAGCTGATGCCGAGAAGGGCCGCGTTGCTCTCGGTCAGGCGGTCGAAATGTTCGCTGTCCTGCAAGGGGCGTGAGTAGACGATGTCGCTGATCGTCCGCCCCACGACGTCCCCGGCGATTTCGTCGCAGCGGTCGAGCGCCTGGCGGAACACCCTGTCCTGCTGATGCAGTTCCCGGCCCATCTGGTAATACTGGGCGCCCTGGCCGCAGAACATCATGATCGTGCGCGGCATGCATCTTCCGTGCGATAAGCGGCCGTGACCACGGGCGGCGGGGGCGGACAGGATACCGATGGGGTCTGGGGATTGGCAACCGCAATCAACGGCGCGCCTGACGCTGCCGCCGGGGATCGCGGCCGTCTGGTGGCTGGATCTGGCGACCGTGCCGGCACACCGGTGGGCCGCCTGGAATACGGTCCTCGATGCCGAGGAACAGGCCCGCGCGGCTCGCTTCGTGCGGGACTCCGACCGCCAGCAGTATATCGCCGCGCACGCGTTGCTGCGGGGCATGCTGCATCGGCATGGCGGCCTGGATGCGCGGTCCTGGCGGTTCATCACCGGCGACCACGGGAAACCGTCGCTGCACCCCGACCACCGGCTGGATCGGCTGCGCTTCAACATCTCCCACGCGCCGAACGCGGTGGCCTGCGGCCTGGTGCTGGACCATCCGATCGGCGTCGATATCGAGGACCGGGAGCGACCAGGCGGGCACCTGCAACTCGCCGACGCCTATTTCGCCCCCGCCGAGGTGGCGCAGCTTCACGCGGCGCCGGACGCTGGGAAGAACACCATGTTTTTCCTGTTCTGGACGCTGAAGGAAGCCTACATCAAGGCAACCGGGGCCGGGCTGTCGACGCCGCTCGATCAATTCGCCTTCCATGCCCCGACGGTCAGGATCCATTTTGAGCCATCATTGGCCGACCATGACGCGGCCTGGCAATTCCATACCCTGATGCCCACCACGCGCCACACGCTGTCGATTGCCATTCGCCATGGCGGGACGGGCCCGCTGACGATCCTGCCCCGCGCGGCCAACCACCAGGAAGTCGACCGGCTGACGAACACGGGCGACTATGATGTAAACCTCAAAAGCCGGCTGCAATCTGGGGAGACGGGTGCGTGAACGTGGTTGCTCTCGACCGTCGAACCGTGGGCCGGCTGATCGCGCGGGCGCCATCGTCCCCGCGCCCGCCGGTGCTGCGCCGGCTGATCACGCTGCCCGGCACGGCGCGCATGCGCAAGCCGGAACTGGAACCGACCCGCCTGATTTCCGGCAAACCGCACCAGCCCATCGAGATCGTCGACGTGCCGCTGGGCTCTCGCTGGGATGCGTTCCACGTCCTGTTCGCGTTCATCGGCTTCTTCTTCCGCACGGCCTGGCGCAAGGTGACCAGGCGGGCCGACCCGGTGACGACGGGCCGCGACCTGCGCGCGGTGTTTGAACGTCTGGGCGGGATGTGGATGAAGGTCGGCCAGCTCATGTCGCTGCGCCGCGATGTGCTGCCCGAGGCGATGTGCGACGAACTCTCGAACCTGCAGCACCGGGCGCATGGGTTTTCGCCCGAAATCGCCATGGCGGTGATCGAGCGGGAGCTTGGCACGACGATCGAGCACGTCTTCTCGGCCTTCGATCCGCACCCCTTCGCCGCCGCGTCCCTGTCCCAGGTCCATACCGCCAGGCTTCGGAAGTCCCGCATCGATGTCGTGGTGAAGGTTCTGCGGCCCGGCGTTCGGGAGAAGTTCGAGCGGGACCTTCGCATCCTGCGCTTCATCGCGCTGCGGCTGAACCGTATCCCCAGCCTGCGCCAGTTCCGCCTGCGCGACGCGCTGGGAGAGTTCGAGCAGATATTCCGGGAGGAGACCGACTACCGCTACGAGATCAGCAACATGCTCGCGATGCGGAAAAGCACGCGGGGGCATAAGCTTTATATTCCCAAGGTTTTCCAGGACCTCTCGACCCAGGACATGGTCATCATGGAGCGCGTGTCGGGCGTGCTCATGAGCGATTACATCCGCATCCGGCGGGAGGAGCCCGAGCGGGTTCGGGCGTGGTTGAAGGCGAACAACATCAGTTCGCGCCGCGTCGGCCAGCGCCTGCTGATTTCATTCATGCGGCAGTTGTTCGAGAACAACCTGTTTCACGCCGACCTGCACCCGGGCAACATCATCCTGCTGCGTGACAGCCGGATCGCGTTGATCGACATGGGCAGCGTGGGCTCGCTCGACCGGGAATTCCTGACGCTGTATCGCGGTGTGCAGCGCGCCTTGGCTGAACGCGACTACGGACGGGCGGCGGATCTGCAATTGCGGCTTTGCGCGCAACTGCCTTCGCGGAATCTTCAGGAGCTGCGGATGGAACTTGCCCGCACGCTGCGGATCTGGAGCGACCGGACGCGCGTCAAGCACCTGCCCTTCCACGACCGCAGCGTGAACACCGGCGCGGCCGAGGTCAGCCGCATCCTGTATCGCTTCGGCGCCCAGCAGACCTGGGAGTTCCTGAAGATCGCGCGGACCCTGTCGACGCTGGACGCGTCCCTGCAGCATCTGCACGAGGATCTGGATTATATCAAAATACTGCAAAATTATTTCCGCACGGCCGCCGCCCGCGGAATGAAGAAGGCCATGAGCCTGTCCAAGCTCGCGCAAGGCATCAGCTACGTCGGCGCGACGCTGGAAGAATACCACCTGATGATGGGGCCGGTTCTGCGCGCATCCGCCTTCAGCTTCGAGGCCACGATTTCCAAAGCCTCCCGCGTGTTCGCGCTGGTGGTGCGGATGGGCCTGCTCGGTATGGCCGTCGTGATGGCCGGTCTCGGCTACCGCTACGTGATGGAGAACCATCCGGCCGTTCATGCGGAGATGCAGGTTTCCTTCCTCGACAAGCTTGTGACGGCGTCACCGAATCTCCTGGGATCACCTGATTCCATGGAGGAGGAGCTATGGGCGTTCGGCATCGTCGCCTCGATCCTGACGCTTCTGGTGTTGCGCCGTATCCTTCGGGAACTGACGCGGACCGAGGGACGAAACGGGCGCAGGTCATGACTCCGATTGCCCGTCTGAACTGGATGATTTACACTGTTCCCAAGCGGGAAGCCGGAAGGAAGGGCTCATGGCACTGAAATTGGATCGCGGCGTCAAGCGCGTAACAGTTCTGAAACAAGGGGAGGCAGGCCCCACGCGGGAGGTCTATCGCCAGCACGACGACGACCATGAACGTCATCCGATCAAGCGCGTGACGGTTCTGCGCCGTGATGACCACGGCCGCATCGTCGCCCGTGACTCGTATGAGGGTGAGCGGTCCCGCAAGCGCGGCACACGTCGCATGCGCCCGTTCGAACGCGGCGTGCGCGAACTGGTCGAATTCCAGATCCGCGTACTCGACGGCTATCTCGGCCGCCACAACCGCTCCAACGAAAAGAAGCGCGACGGCTGGCTCGGCGACATGGTCACCAACGTCAGCCGCTCGGTGAAGAAGGCCAAGCCGCGGAAGCTGCTGCGGCTGGTCCGGTCAAATCGCGATCGCGACTGACACGCACCGCCCCTCATCCACCCTCATACCAGGAGAGCGAGACATGGCTGCCGGTGACACCGCGGAACGGTCCGCGTCCAGTGCGAAAGAGTCCGCCCCCGCGGACACAAACCCGATCTCAGAGCTTTGCGTCGTCGACCTTGGCGAACACAGCCGACGGTCCGTCCGTCGTCTGCGACGTGGCGAAGGCCGCCTGATGGATAAGGTCGAAGACGCGATCGTCAGCCTCAAGGAAGAAGGCATCCTTGGCGCCAGCGCCCAGACCGTCGTCGTGGTCGTCCGCGAGGAAACCGATTTCGGCAGCGTCTTCAGTGATGATGACGACGATGACGATGATGACGACGACGATGATGATGACGATTGAGGGCAGCGTACCGCCCACACGCAGCCTCATGACACGGTCGACGACGCCCCAAAGGCGTCGTCTTCTTGTTTGGCCGGCCCAACGCGGCAGAACCACCATCCGATAGGCGCCCGTGGCATTTGCTCTTGGTGACCCCAGCTTCGTGTCCGACCATGGCGTTCGCTTCGCCTATGTCGCCGGCGCGATGGGAAAGGGGATCGCCTCCGAGGCCTGGGTCATCCGCCTCGCCCGCGCCGGAATCCTGAGCTTCTTCGGCGCCGGCGGGCTGCAACCGTCCCGCATCGCCTCGGCCATCGACCAGATCCAGGCATCCATCGGACCTGCCGATCCGTTCGGCATCAACTTCCTGCACAACCAGTTGGTGCCAGCACAGGAAGATGTGCTGACGGACCTTCTGCTGTCCCGCAACGTCCGCACGATCGAGGCTTCAGCCTTCATCCGCGTCACCCCAGCCCTGGTGCGGTACCGTCTGACAGGCTTGCAGGACGGGCCGGACGGAACCCCCCGACCGCTGAACCGGGTGATGGCCAAGGTCTCCCGCCCCGAGGTCGCGCGCCAGTTCCTCGCCCCGCCCGATCCCGCGATTGTTGCCGCCCTCCGCGGCAGTGGACGGATCACGGCGCGGGAGGCCGAACTGGCGCAGTCCATCCCCTTGGCGGACGACATCTGCGCCGAGGCGGATTCAGGCGGCCATACCGATCGCCGCGTCGCCTTCACCCTCGTGCCCCACTTCGTGCGGCTGCGCGATACGATTGCGATTGAAACTGGATTGCGCCAGAGAGTCAGGATCGGCGCCGCCGGCGGCCTAGGCACCCCCGAAGCCATCGCCGCCGCCTTCATGCTCGGCGCCGACTTCGTACTGACGGGGTCCATCAATCAATGCACGCCGGAAGCCGGGATTTCGGATACCGCGAAGGACATGCTCGCCCAGGCGGATCTGCCCGACTTCGACATCGCCCCCGCGGGCGATATGTTCGAGATCGGGGCCAGGGTTCAGGTCCTGAAGCGCGGCACGCTGTTTCCCGGGCGCGGCAACCGTCTTTACGAACTATATCGCACCCATGCTGGGCTGCACGAAATCCCGGCTCCTGTCCTGAAGGAAATCGAAGAACGGTATCTCGGCCGCAGCATCGCCGCGGTATGGGAAGAAACCGCCCATTACTATGCCCGCAGCGCCCCGGAACAACTGACGGAAGCCGAGGCCAATCCCCGCAAGAAGATGGCGATGGTGTTCCGCTGGTACTTCATCCACTCCAGCCGCCTCGCGATCGAGGGACGGCCCGACCAGCGGGCCAATTTCCAGATCCACAGCGGCCCGGCGATGGGTGCGGCCAATCGCTGGCTGAAGGGCACCGATGTGGAAGATTGGCGCGCCCGCCATGCCGATATCCTGGCCGAACGGCTGATGACCGAGGCCGCGCGCGTATTCGAAGCCCGGCTTGATGCCTTTGCCCGGAAGGCTCAGCCAGACGCGGGCTTGCGCGCCGTCACCAGAATATAATCCGACATCGCGAACGGATTGCCGGAATGCCGCATCGCCTGCCGGATCATCGGATGCAGGCGCGCCGCCTGGACCGGATCGGCCAGAAGCGTGTGCATGAAGGCGAGGTAGCCTGGCACGACGTCATCCAGGATCGACTGGATGTCCCGATCCTCGAACCCGATGTTCCCCAGGATTTCCTTGTAGCGGGTCACGCCATAGACATTGGCGGTCGGGATTTGCGAGGCCCATCGCTCCAGCGTGCCGCGCAGGCCGCCGGTCACGACGCGCCCGTTCTTTTCAAGCGGAACCAGGTCGATGATGGAAATCCGCCCACCCGGCCGCAGCACGCGGAACGATTCGCGCAGGAAATCCTCCCGCGTGTCGAAATGAAACGCCGCTTCCAGGGAGACAACACGATCCACGCTCCCCGCCTCGAACGGCAGGTCGGTGGCCGATCCGTTCACATACTCGATGCTGGGATGGGCGTTGTGGATGCGCGCATGGGCGAGTTGTGAGTCCGTGACGTTGATCGCGTACAATCGCGAGGGGTGTTTTGTCGTCGCAAGGCGCAGGTCCTGGTCGCCGAACCCGCAGCCAGCATCGATGACGACATCGCCTTCCTCGATCCCCGCGGCGGTGCCCATCAGGTCAACCATCGCCTCGGCCGCCACGCGGTAGTCGGTCGTGCCACGCCAGTAGCCGAGGTTCAGGTAGGTGCAGTCCGTCGAGGGACAGTTGCGCGTGCCCATGAACTCGTAACAAAGGTCCGCCCGGTTGCGGCCCCGCGTGAACAACAGGCGCGCGAGCAATCCCAACGCGCTGATGGGACTGGACGTCGTGCTGGCGGTCTGGTTCATGGTGACTGCACCTTCGTCGGTGTGAAGTGATAATCTATCCGTTGAATCGCGTCGGCAAAAGTGAAGCCTGGACCGCGACCGACCGGAGTGTCGTGCGATGACCGAGACCGCCCTGATCGCCGGCCTGCCGCCGGGACCGCCGCTGCGGCTGTTGCAGATGTTCCGCTATCTGCGCGATCCCTATACGACCCTGCGCGGCTACGCCCAGCACTACGGCAATCTGTTCACCGTCCGCACCGCCAGGCTGTGCGTGATGACCGGCCGACCGGACCTGGTGCGGCAGATCATCTCGGCACCCGTCGACCAGTATGGCGTCAACTATGAACCCGGCCCCGCGCGCGTGCTGGGAACGAACGGGACCACGCGACTCGCGGGGCGGGCACTGCGCCGCGAACGGCGGCTGATCGTGCCGCATTTCCAGGGGGAGACGCTGAATGCCCTGGGCGGGATGATCCGGGAAGCGACACTGGACGCCTTCGACAAGTTCCGTCCGGGTGACAGTTTCGTGGTGCGCGATCCCGCGATCGACGTCGCGCTGGACGTCATCCTGCGCACCGTGTTCGGCGCCGACACAGCCGAACGGCGGGAGACGTTCCGGGTCGCGGTCCGCGCGTTCAGCAAGGGCTTCGGCAATCCCGCGTTCCTGATCCTGACGGCATTGCGCTTCGACAAGGAATGGCCGCCGCCGTATCGCCGCTTCGCCACTGCCCGCCAGCGGTTGGAGGCCTTGTTGCAGGACGCGATCGAACGCGCGCGGGAAGAAGGCTTGGCCGGAGCCGCCATCCTCAACCGCGTCGTCGCCGCCCGCTATGACGATGGCACGCCCATGAGCGACGTGGCCATCCGCGACAACATGATCACCACGCTGATCGCGGGGCATGAGACATCCGTCGTCTCCCTGTGCTGGGGCCTTTACTGGCTGCATCGGGAAAAGCGTTGCCTCGACCTGCTGATGGATGAACTCACGCCTTTGGGCCCCGACGCCGATCCGATGGCCTGGGCCCGCCTGCCCTATTTGGATGCCGTGGTGAAGGAGACGTTGCGGCTGTGGCCGGTGGTGACCGACATCAACCGCGTGCTCGCCCAGCCGATGCAACTGGATCGGTATGAGGTGCCGGCTGGCACGAACATCGCCGCTTCCTCCGCGATCCTGCACTACGATCCCGACCTGTATCCCGATGCCGAGGCGTTCCGGCCGGAACGGTTCCTCGATCGCCGCTTCGGCCCGCACGAGTATCTGCCCTTCGGCGGCGGGGAACGGATGTGCCCGGGATCCCATCTGTCGGTCTTCGAGTTGAAGATCGCCCTGGCGACCCTGCTGACCCGCGCCCGCTATACCTTGCTGGATGAGGGCACGATGACGGTGAAACGCATGGGCGGAATGATGACGCCCAGCAGCGGCGTGCGCCTGCGGTTGGAGGAATTGCGGCGGTAGCATCCGCTCAGCGCCCGAACCGGTCCGCGATGCGGGCGGCGATGTCGGGCTGGGCGAAACTGGTTTCATGCATCGCCTTTTCCCGCGCGATGGCGTCCGGCAGTTCCAACCTCAGCCGGTGATTGAGCGCCTGTTTCAGCATCCGCAGCGCGACGTCGGACTTGTCCGCCAGGTCCTCGGCCAGTTTCAGCGCGGTCGCGATCACCTCGGCCCGCGGCACGACCGGGAAGCCGACGCCACGATCCCGCAACACGCCGCCATGGTAGCCGCGCGCCGAGAACAGCATCTCATGCGCCAAAGGTACGCCGAGTTTCTGCGGCAGCAAGAGGGTCGCACCCATACCCGGTGTGATGCCGTATTTCATGAAGTTCGCGCTGTAGAGCGACTCCTGCGCCATCACCACCAGGTCGGCATAGAGCCCGAACACCAGCCCGCCCCCCAGCGCATGGCCCTGCATCGCGGCGATGACGGGGACCTCGCAGTCCAGCAGCGCACGATAGAAGTCATGCGCGTCGAACGTGACCTTGTGTTCGGCGAGCGTCAGCAACTCCTCCAGCGTCCCGCCGGCGCAGAAGATCGTGTCGTAGCCATGGATCACGACGACCTTGATGGCACGGTCGCGGGCGACCTGGCCCAGCGCGTCCCCCAGGCCGCCGACCAAGGCGCGGGTGAAGGTGTTGCGGCCGACGCGGTCCGCCATCTCGATCACCGCGATCGAGGGACCGCGCATCCGCAGATGCACCACATCCGTCATGACGGGCGCATGCCCTGGACGAAGCGGCGGATCGAGTCATGCGTCTCGGGCCGCATGATCTGTTCCACGCTGACATCGACCGCTCGGCGGCGGGTTTCGTCGTTGATGATCCACATCTCCCGGAACAATCCCTTCAGGTCGCGCACGCAATGGGGCGGCACGCGGGCGGCGCGCACCATGAACTGGCGCATCGCGTCGGCCGGGTTGTCGACGGCGTCATCGACCAAAGCCAGACCCGCGGCGCGCTGGGCATCGATCCGCTGCGCGGTCAGACTGAGCCGGAACGCCACCTGCCAGCCGCAGCGGCGAATGATGAAAGGCGCGATCGTCGCCGGCAGCAGGCCGAAGATCACCTCGGAAAGCTGGAAGCTCGCGCCTGGCCCAGCGATCGCATAGTCGGTCGCGGCGACCAGCCCGACGCCGCCGGCGGTGACCCGTCCAGTGACCTGGGCGGCGATCACCACGCGGCTTTGGGTGAAACGTTCCATCAGGCGATAGAAGTCCTCGACCGTCGGGCGCAGCGCCTGGGCGGCGGCCTCGGTCGCGCCGGCCTCGACGAAATCCATGCCGGCGCAGAAGGAGTCGCCCTCTCCGGTCAACACCAGCAGGCGGATGTCCGGATCGGCCTCGGCTGCATCGAGGGCACGGTGCAACTCGCCGATCATCGTCCGCGTCAGAGCATTCTGCCGCTCGGGGCGGTTCAGCACCACGTCCAGAGCACGGTCGCGGCGGCTGACGCGCAGGGTCTCGAACCCGGTCATCACGCCCACCGGTAGCGGCGCTGGTAGTTGACGATGCCGTCCAGGATCAGGCGGCCGGTTCCGGTGAAGTGGCTGGCGAGGATCGGTTCGAACGCGCCTGGTTCCACTCGTGCTTCCCGCTGGCCGAACAGGGACTGCCGTTCCGCGATCAGCAGGGTTTCGTATTCCGGGATCGACAATTCACGCCGAACGGCCAGGGTGCCGTCGATGTCGAGGTCCCGGATCATGCGCGCGCCGCGTTCATCGGCGATTCCGCTGTAGAATTCGGAACTGCATCCCGAGCCGTAGGAGAACAGGCCGATCCGCCGTGGCTCGGGGAAACTTCCGCGCGCCAGTACGCCCGCCAGGGCCAGGAAGACGGTGCCGGAATAAATGTTCCCGACCTCCTGGCAGAAGGCCAAGGCGGGGCGGACGCGATTTTCGAAATCCTCGTTCACGGCGGCCGGAGGTCCGGGGCGGAACTTCCGCATCATGCTGCGATGGGCGCCCTTGACCATGCCGCCGAAGGGGGTGTGGCAGGCGAGGTAGGTGAAATACGCCTGGAAATCGACCGGACCCACACGTTCCCGATACGCGATAAAGCTCTTTTCGATGCAGTCGAGGTAGGACAGCAGGGACAGGTCCACATCGCCGGTTTCCATGTCCGCGGTCGGGCGGCAGGAATCCATCACCTCATACGCATGCAGGCCCGAGGCGCCCGGTTCCAGCGCCAGCACCACCGGATCGGGGCCGATCAGCATGGCGACGGCGGCGCAGCCCTGGGCAGGTTCGGCGTAGGAATGCGGGACGCAGCGGGCCAGGTCGGTGCAGATCACCAGCGCGCGCCGGACTTGCCCCGAGGCCACCATCGCCGACGCGGTCTGCAACGCCGCGGTGCCGCCATAGCAGGCCTGCTTCACCTCGAACATCCGGCAGCGGCGGCCGAGTTCGAGGTAGCGGTGGACGTAGTTGCTGATCGACTTGCCCCAGTCGATGCCGGACTCTGTGGCCACGACGACGAGTTCGATCGAATCCCGCTCCGCCGCCGATAGGGCCCGCACCAGCGGCGCGGCGGCGTTGACGGCGAAGGACACGGGGTCCTCGAACGGGAAGCTGAGGCTCTTGCGGCGCATCAGCAGGTTGGCGAAGCGGGTCGGGTCGAGCCCTCGTTCGACGGCGAGTTTCGCCACGTCGATGAAGGCGGCGCCGCAATAGACACCCATGCGTTCGATGCCGACGGTCATTGTACGCACTCCGGATCGCGCACCAGGATGCTGGCCGCGATGCTGCCGAAACCGAACGAATTGCTGAGGACGACCCGCACAGGGCGATCGATCGTCGCGGGACCGACCAGGTGCAGGTCATCGGCGATCGGGTCGGTGAGGCCGGCGGTGCCGTGGATGAAGCCGCCCTTGATCTGAAGGATCGCGGCGACCAGTTCGACCACCCCGGCCGCGTGCAAGGCATGTCCGAACAGGGATTTCGGGGCGTTCACCGGGATTTGGGCGGCTCGGTGACCCAACACGGCGCGCAGGGCCTCGCATTCGACCGCGTCGCCGGCTGGGGTGCCGGTGGCATGGGCGCTGACCAGGTCCAGGCTGTCGATGCCGGCCCCGGCGTCCGTCAGCGCGCCGGTCATGGCGCGGATTTCGCTGTCCAGGTCGGGGGAGGGCAGATGGTTCGCGCCCTGGACCCAGCAGGCGCCGGCGATCTCGGCCATGATCGGGGCGCGGCGCTGGCGGGCCGAGGCCTCCGATTCCAACAGCACGGCCGCGCAGGCATCCCCGGGGACGAAGCCATGCGCGGCACGGTCGAAGGGGCGGCAGGTGCCGTGCGGTTCGGCCAAAGCCCCCATCGTCCGCAGCGCGTGCCGTTCGACCGGCGACAGATCGGGCATCGGGCCGACGACCAGGCACGCATCCGTTCGCCCGTGGCGGACCAGGTCCAGCGCGACGCCGATCGCGACATTGCCGCTGCCCGAGGCCCCGCCCACCGTCATCCCCGGCCCGCGCGCGCCCAGGATTTCGGCGATCGAGGCCATGACGTGGGTGTCGTAGAACTCATACCCATGGCGCGGGGACAGGAACGCCGGTTCCGCCTTGAACTTCTCGAATGCCTGGTAGCCGCGGCCCAGGGCGAGGTTGCTGCCGGCGACGACCACGCCGAGGTCTGGTAGCGCCGCCGAACCCACCGCGTCCACGCTGACCCTGATCGACGATCGCAAGGCAGGGCTGGCGGTGCGCGCAACGCGGCGGGCGCGGGCAGCCACGGCCGGTTCGGCGCCACCCAGCCAGCCATCCCAATCCCAGGTCGGTGCCTCCATGCAGGGCCGGGAGGCTCGGAGCAGGGCATCGAACCCGGACAGATCGGCGGCACCTCCCGCCAGGACGGCGGCCCCGGTCACCATGACGCGCCGGCGGTCAGCCATGCCCTGTGTACTGACGCAGCAGGTCGAT
Organism: Acetobacteraceae bacterium UBA6159; assembly: GCA_002422345.1. Lineage (GTDB taxonomy): Bacteria > Pseudomonadota > Alphaproteobacteria > Acetobacterales > Acetobacteraceae > Rhodopila. The sequence goes on along the minus strand of DIUL01000142.1, from coordinate 96,497 downwards.
CAGGTCACCAATCGAGGCGACTCCGGCCAACGCTTCGTTGGGCACGCGGATGCCGAGGGACTCCATCGCCAGCGTGGCCACGTCGACCCGGTCGATCGAGGTCGCGCCCAGTTCGGTCATGCTCCGCGCTGGCACCACCAGCTCGGCCGGCACGTCGGGCAGCGTCTCCCGCACCAGGGCCAGGACGATCTCCGTCACGCGATCCGCGGGCGCCTCGGCCAGATGGGCGCGCAGGGCATCGGCCGCTTCGCCTCGGAACAGGCTGAAATGGTCGCAGGCGAGCGGGATGACGCGCATCGGGGCCGCGAACAGGGCGTCCCAACCGTCCCGATAGTCCCGGGCGGCGGCGGTGTCCGGCAGGCCCAGCGGGTTCTCTCCTCCGGCCATGCCCGCCTCGCAGGCGATCATCACGACGTCGATGGGGCGGTCGAGGCGGGTGGGACGGTAGTCCCTCAGCGCCTCCCCGACGGTCCAGCCGACGCGATCCAGCGCCACCAGCATGCGCCGGACATCGGCGCGGGGCAGCGGCGGCTGGGCGTGGGTGAACAGATGATCCAGCACCCGTTCCAGCATCCCGTCCTTGTCCAAGCCCGCGAGGTCCCCGAGCGTCAGGGCACGATCCGCGCCCCAGCGCGTGGCCAGCCAGCCGCCGACCACCAGATGGACATAGCCCGGGCCGAACGCCGCCTGCATGTCCGCGAGGCCGGCGTTACCGGGGGCATTGGCATCGAGCAGCGTCAGACGCTCCACGCCATGGCCGGCCTGGGTCAGGCGGCGGACAACCTCAAACGCGATCGCCCCGCCGGCGGAGTAGCCCCCGATCCGGTACGGCCCGACCGGCTGAGTGCGGAGGATGGCGGCCGTGTAGTGATCGGCCATCGCCTCCACGGTCGGCAGCGGTTCGGTTTCTGCATCCAGGCCCATGGCTTCCAGGCCTAAAATCCGATGGTCCGGCGGGGACAGGCGGGCCAGTTCCGTGACCCAGTTCGTATCCCCCGGTCCGCCATGAACCCAGAAGATGATGGGGCCGTCGCCCTCGGCGCGGATCGGCACAACGGGGTCGTGTGCGCCCGACGCGGTGCGGCCGGCGCGGGCCAGAAGCGTGGGTTCCGCCGTGGCGGGCGGGCGGGCTGCGATGTAGGCCGCCAGTTGGGCCGGCGTCGGGTGGTCCCAGAGGGCAATCACGGGCAGGGAGACGCCGAACGCGATTTCCGCGTCCCGCATCAGCGTCACCGCCGCGACCGAGGTAAGGCCGAGCGTGTCGAAGGGCGTGTTGGGGGTGACCTGGGCCCGGTCGACCGAGAGGCCGCGCGCGATGATCGGCAGCAAGGTCTGGAGGAGGGTGTCGGGCGTGCTCGGTGCGGGGGTCGCCGGGGCGTTCGCCGCTTCGGGTGCCCCGGGCCAATGCCGGTCGGGGGCAAAGCGGTAGGGCGGCAGGCGGCATACGGTTCCGGCGGGATACAGGTCCGCCCAATCCAGCGTCCCACCATCGCGATAGCGTGCGGCCAGGTCCGCCAGGGCGCCCTTCGGCGGCGCGACCGCGGGCCAGGCGGCGAGTTGCGCCCGGAAATCCGCCAGATCGCGCGCCACGAACGCGGCCCGCGCGGCGAAATGGGTTCGCCGCACCCCGAGTGTGTAGGCCAGGTCCGCGATGTCAGGCCGGTCGTGTTCCAGGGCCGCCGCCAGGGCCTCGATCTGCCGTTCCAGCGCCGCGGCGTCGGTGGCGGAGACGACCAGCAGGTACTCCATGCGGGAGGACCGGGCGGTGGGAGCCCGCACCGGCGGTTCCGACAGGACGACATGGGCGTTCGTGCCGCTCAGCCCATAGGCCGTGGCGGCGGCCATGCGCCGTCCGCCCGACGGGCTGGGCCAGGGTTCCAGCGCCTTGTTGATCCGGAACGGAGAACCGGCCAGCGCCATGTGCCCGTTCGCCTGGTCGACGCCCAGGGTCGGCGGGATGACCTGGTGACGCATGGCGAGCAGCAGCTTGACCACGCTCGCCAAGCCGGACGCCGCGAAGGAATGGCCGATCGCCGGTTTGGCGGAACCCAGGACAACGGCGCCTTCGGGCACCCCGGCCTCGGCGAAGACGGTGCGCAGGGCGTCGAATTCCAGCGCGTCGCCGATCCTCGTGCCGGTGCCGTGCGCCTCCACCAGTCCGATCTGATCCAGCGGGATCGCCCCGCGGGCATAGGCGGCGCGCAGCAGGCGGGTCTGCGCCTTGGCGCTGGGGGCGGTGATGCCGGCGGTCGTGCCGTTCTGGTTGATCGCGACGCCGTTGATGACTCCCTGGATCGGATCGCCATCGGCGAGCGCGCGATCCAGCCGTTTCAGGACCAGCGTGACGATCCCCTCGGCCGGCACGAACCCGTCGGCGGAGTCATCGAAGCTGCGGCACTGGCCGACGCGGGACAGCATCCCGGCGGACCCGGTCAGCACATGCATCTGCGGCGTCAGCAGCAGGTTGACCCCGCCGACCAGGGCCATGTCGCACTCCCCATCGCGGATCGCGCGCCAGCCGGCATGCAGGGCCACCAGCCCCGAGGAGCAGGCAGTGTCCAGCGCCACGCAAGGCCCGTGCAGATTGAGGAAATAGGCGATCCGGGCGGCCAGGATGGAGGCGATGTTGCCGAACAGCGTCTCTCCGCTGGGCGCGCCCTGGTCGGCTTCCAGCACGCGGCCATAATCGCTCGATCCGCCGCCGACGAAGACGCCGCAGGCCGCCCCGTCCAGCAGGGCGCGGGTCTGGCCTGCCATTTCCAGCGCGTGCCAGGCGGTTTCGAGGAACAGCCGCTGCTGCGGGTCCATCAGGCGGGCCTGTTCGGCGCGAATCGAGAAGAACCGCGCGTCGAACCGGTCGACCCCGGCGACATAGCCGCCCCAGGGCGTCATGTCCGATCCGAGGGCACGCAGCGCGCCGGCATAGGCTTCCCGCCGCCAGTCCTCGGGCGGGAATGGGGTGACCGCGATGTCGCCGGCGCGGAGGTGATCCCAGAACGCGTCGGCATCCGAGGCGCCGGGCAGGCGGCAGGCGTAACCGATGATCGCGACATCGGGCGTGGCGGTGTCGATAGCCACTGGCGCCTGGGTCGGGGTCGCCGGCACTGTCGGGGGAACCGCCCGCGCGACGGGCTCGGTCGGCGGCGGAGGAGCCTTTGCAACCGGCGCCGGCGTTGACCGGGCGACGATCAGGCCGGCCAGCGCGCCCAGGTCGCGGCAGCGGGCGACATCCGCCTCGGTCAGCGCGCAACCGAACTGGTCGGTGATGGCGTCGAGGATCGCCTTCGCCTCGGCCGGTTGCAGCGCGATCGTGTCCAGCCTGGTCGTGGCGGACAGGTCGGGGGCTCCGAAGGGGGCCAGCCTCTCCCGCAGGAACGCGAGCACGGGGGATGCCGCTGGGTCGAGCGTCGTCGTGGCCCGGTCCGTAAGACTGCCGTGCAGGAACACCGCCAGTTCGGCCGCGTTCGGGTGATCATACAGGCGAGTAGCCTGCAGGTCGGTGCCGAGTGCCTCGTTCAGGGCGCGCGTCAGTTCGACCGCCAGGATCGAGTCCAGGCCCAGATCGGCGAAGCCCGCCTGGTCGTCGATCTGGGATTCATCCAGATACAGCGCCTGCGCCAGGTGCCGGCGCACGATATCGCGCACGGCCTCCAGCGGCATGGCGATGGACGGCTCCGCGACAACGGGGGCGAGGCCAGGTTCCCCGGCCAGATAGGCGGCCAGTTCCACAATATTCGCATGGTCGTACAGTCGCGTTGCCTGGAGCGCGGTGCCCAGTTCGTCGTTCAGGCTCTTGGTGAGTTCCACGGCCAGGATCGAGTCCAGGCCCAGGTCGGCGAAACCCGCATGCTCATCAAGCTGCGCCTCGTCGAGATACAGCGCCGCCGCCAGATGCCGCCGCACGACGGCGCGCACCGCAGTCTCGGACCGGCTAGCGACAGGGGCCTGGGGAACCGGACGTGATGCCTCGGTGACGGCCTGGTCCCCGACACCGGCCATTGCCTCCTGACGCGCCGGTTGAACCGGCGCTCTGGGCATGGCCGGAGCCACCGCGGCGGGCCTGGCCGAGCGCGCGTGTTCCTGAACGGGTGCAACCGGACCGGCAGGCGCCTGGCCGGCAGCCCCGGGACTGCCCCCCGGCGCGCGATCGAACCAGAACCGCGACGGCGCGAACGGATAGCCCGGCAGCGCGATCCGCCGCCCGCGGGTCGCGGTCACCGGCAGATCGGCACCCTCCACCCACAAGGCGGCCACACGATCCCACTGACCAGCCGCCGCCAGATCCGTCATCACGCCTGGCCCGCGATCAGCCTCGGCGCGCCCTATCCCAGGCCTGGTCACCGAGCCGATCCACACCCCGGCCGCGCCGCTTCCCGATCCGACCGCGCCCGCCGAACCATCGAACCGGTCCGCCAGGGTCTCCCCCGACCGCCACAGGATGGCGGCCCGATGCGGCATCGCCTCCCGGCCGACAGCCAGGGTATGGGCGACGTCCCGCACCGGCAGCAGCGGATGCCGGCGGGCAAAGTCGGCCAGCCGCCGCAAGCTCGCCTGCAACCGGTCCCGATCCCGCGCCGAGACAACCAGCAGCACCGCCGCCGGGTCCGGGTCGCCGGTGACATGAGGCGCGTATTCCTCCAGCACCACATGGGCATTGCTGCCGCCCAGCCCGAACGAACTCACGCCCGCCCGCCGGGGCAGCGCGGCCCCATTCCCATCGACCAAAGCGTCCCAGGGGCGCGTCGCATCCGCCACCGCGAAGGGCGTATTGGCGAAGTCGATCAAGGGATTGAGCTGGCGGAAGTGCAGGCTCGCCGGCAGCACGCGATGCTCCAGCGCCAGCACCGCCTTCAGCAACCCCGCCACGCCCGACGCCGGTTCCAGATGGCCGATATTGGTCTTCACCGTGCCCAGCAGGCACGCCCGGTCACGCACCGAGCCAGGTTCCGCCGTCGCGCCGAACGCCTCCTTTAGCGCCATCACCTCGACCGGGTCACCCAGTTCAGTGCCCGTGCCATGCGCCTCCACATAGCCGATCGTGTCGGAGGCGACGCCCGCCCGTCGCAGCGCCGTCGCGATCAGGGCCGCCTGCGCGGTGCCGTTGGGAGCGGTCAGCGAGTGCGCGTGCCCGCCATGGTTTTCCGCCGAACCCAGGATCACGGCATGGATCACGTCGCCATCCGCCTCGGCCCGCGACAGGGGCTTCAGCAGGACAACGCCCACGCCCTCCCCCTTCACATAGCCGTTCGCCCGGGAGTCGAAGCTGTGGCAGCGCCCGTCGGGGGACACGACGCCGAGTTCCATCGTGCTGACGATGCTCTCGGCGGTCAGGACCAGGCTGACGCCGCCGGCCAGGGCCATCTCGCACTCGCCGGCCTGCAAGGCCCGGATGGCCCGATTCACCGCCACCAACGAGCTACTGCACGCCGTATCGATCGCTTCGCTCGGCCCCCGCAGGTCGAACAGATAGGAGATGCGGTTGGGCAGCATCGTCGCGATGTTGCCCAGGGCGATCTGGGCGCGGGCGGCGTCGCGGTCGGGGATGATCGCGCCGTACTCGTTGATCTGCGGGCCGAAGAACACACCGACAGGCCGGCCGGCGAGCGTGCCCATCCGCAGCCCCGCGTCCTCCACGCAATGCCAGACAGCCTCGATCGCCAGCCGATGCTGCGGGTCGAGGAAGCAGGCCTCCCGCGGGGAAATGCGGAAGAACGGCGCATCGAACGTGTCGATCCGGTCGAGGAACCCGCCTTGCAGCGCGCCCCTGTCGTAGCCGCCACGTGAGGCCAGGTCCCGCCCGTCGGGCAGCGGACCGACCAGATCGGTGGCGGCCTCCAGGTGCTGCCAGAACGTGTCCAGGTCGGGGGATCGGGGGAACCGGCCGCTGATGCCGATGATGGCGATCGGTTCGTCCCGGCCAGACTTGCGGACCGGGGACGGCGGGGCGGCGACCGGCGCCGGTGGGGGTTCGGTCCTGACCGCGTGGTGTGCGGTGACCTCGGCCGGGTGGGATTCGACCAGGTAGTCCGCCAAGGCCTCGATCGTGCCGCGGGCGAAGAAGACGGCGGGGCTGATGGTGATGCCGTAGACCTCTCCCAGGCGGACGCTGAATTCCTTCAACGCAATGGAGTCGAACCCGAACTCCGCGAGGCCAGCGGTTGGGGACAGCAGGTCCTCGTCCACCTTCATCAGGCGGGAGATCAGTGCGGTGAGGCCCCGCCGGACGGTAGCCGGCAGGTCAGGGCCGGCGGCGATGGGCGCCGAGACCGCGGCCGCGGGGGCGGCGGCCGGTGCGCCTGGGATGGGCGCGTGCGCGGCCGCGACCGGACGGGTCCTGAACAGGGCGAGCGCCTTGGCGGGGTCCCCCGGCACGACGGCAACCTGGGCATGCCCCATAGCCAGGGCGTCCAGGAACGCCTGCCAGCCCTGCTCGGTTTCCAGATAGGGCATGCCGGATGTCGCGAGGTAGATGCGTTCCCCCTCGGCCGACAGAACGCCCCGTCCTTCCCGCCATAACGGCCAGCCCAGCGCGATGGTCCGACCAGGTCGGTTGGTGTCACGCCAGGCGGCGAAGCGGTCGCAGAACGCGTTGCCACAGGCATAGGCGCCCTGCCCGAAATCCCCCAACTCCCCGGCCAGCGAGGAGAATAGCACGAAGAAGTCAAGCGGCTCATCCCCCAGCACGCGGTCGAGGGTCAGGGTTCCGGCCACCTTCGGCGCGAGGCAGGCAGCCACATCCGGCCAGCCGCTGTCGCGGAGCGACGTCACGGCAGGCACTCCGGCGGCATGGATCACGCCCTGGACGGGGCCGTGGATCCCCCGCGCTTCCGCCACCACCGCGGCCAGCGCGGCCTGGTCTGTCACATCCACCTGCCGGTAGAGCGCACCGGGGCACGCCGCCAACGTCGCGAGCACGGCCTCATTGGCGGGAGAAAGGCCGATCAGCGTGATCCGCGCCTTGGCCTCCCGCGCCAGCCGGCGGGCGAACAGGCCCGCCAGGACTCCGCCGCCGCCGGTGATCAGGATATGGGCGCCCTGGCGCAATGGTACGGACGGCCCGGGGAAAGCCGCTACCATGCGGCGGACCAGCCGGTTTCCGTCCCGGATCGCGGCCTCGGTTTCGGCACCATGCGGCGCGGCCAGTTCGGCACCGATCATGGCCGCCAGCGCGCCCGTCGCGGGCAAGGCGCCGTCCAGGCGCAGCAGACGCAAATCGACCCGCGCGCCGTCGAAGCGCGCCGACCGCCGCAGGGCCTGGACGCATTCCCGCGCCGGACCGCCACGATGGACGTGCAGCACCGGCACCGGATCGTTGAACAGAGCGCGCAGGGTGGCGAAGACGGCCTTTTCGCCCCGGCCAAGGTCGGTGCCCAGGTCGTTGAGGCCCAGCAGGTTGACGACGCCGGCGGGGGCACCGTCCAGCCGGCGGCGTTCCGCGAGGTCCGCCGGAGCGACCTCGGTCACCCGATGCCCCTGCCCGCGCCACAGGGCGGCGAGCGCCGGACCGGGTCCGTCGCCATCGGCCAGCAGCCAGATTGGAACTGGCAGTGCAGCGGTCGGCAAGGGCTCCGCCTGCCAGTCAGTTACCAGATAGTTCGCCCGGGAAGGCGAGGCCTGCGTGAGAGTGGCCGGAGCACGGGCCGCCGGCGGCATGTCGCCTTCGCGGTCGAGCCAATACCGGCGCATCTCGAACGGATAGGTCGGCAGGGAAATGCGTCGGCCACCCGCCGGGATCGCTGCTGCCGGCACCTCCCCCGTCCGCAGATACGTCGCCGCGGCTTCCCGCAGGAACCCGGGTCCGGTGCTCGCGGGCGCCCCCGACGCCAGGGTCGCCCGAAGATCCGCCACGCTGCCAACCACCGCCGCCCAGCGATGATCGAAGTGGCAACGCCCGGCATTCAGGGTCCGGGCAAGATCGGCCAAAGCCGGCGTATGAGTCTCCAGCCAGGCCCGCAGATCGGCGATCCGGCGCGCCATACTGGCCGGGCTGCGCGCGGACAGCGTGATCAGGCAGGGTTCGTCGGCAACGGCGCGCACCGGATCCGCGTCGGATTCCGCCAGCAGGATGTGCACATTGGTCCCGCTGAACCCGAAGGAACTGACGCCCGCCATCCGCGGCGCGCCGTTCGTCTCCCACGGGCGCAGCACCGTGTTCACCACAAACGGAGACTCGGACAGATGCAACGCCGGGTTCTCGGACCGGAAATGCAACGACGGGAAGAACGTGCGATGCCGCACCGTCAGGACGGCCTTCAGGAACCCGGCAATCCCGGCCGCATGCGCCGCATGCCCGATATTCGTCTTCACCGAGCCCAGCACGCAGAACCCGGTCCGGTCGGTCCAGCGGCGGAAGGCGCGGGTCAGGCCCTCGACCTCGATCGGGTCGCCCAGCCTGGTGCCGGTGCCGTGCGCCTCGATATAGCCGATGGCGTCCGGGTTGATGCCGGCCTTCCGGTAGACCTCGGTTTCCAGTGCCGCCTGGGAGTCCGCGCTGGGCGCGGTAATCCCGTTTGTCTTGCCGTCCTGGTTCATGGCGGAGGCGATGATCACCGCCTCGATATGATCGCCGTCGGCCAGCGCGCGGGCATAGGGTTTCAGCACGACAACCCCCGCCCCCTCCCCCGGCACGAACCCATCCGCGTCCGCATCGAAGGCGCGACAGGCGCCGTTCGGGGACAGCATGCCGGCCTTGGCCGCGGCGGTGTTGAACCCCATCGTCGTGGTCAGGAAGACCCCGCCGGCGAGCGCCATCTCGCACTCCCCATCCAGCAGGCTGCGGCAGGCGAGATGGATGGCGCTGAGCGACGACGAACAGGCGGTGTCGACCGCCATGCACGGTCCCTTGAGGTTCAGGACATAGGCGATGCGTCCCGACAGGATGGCCGCGGCATTGCCCATGAAGGCGAATGCCTCCGGCACGATGCCGAGGTCCGTCATGCGGTGCGTATAGTCACCGCCATAGGCACCGACGAAGACGCCGCAGCGCCGCCCGTCAAGTTCGTGTTCGGCGTAGCCAGCATCTTCCAGCGCGCGCCAGGCTTCCGTGAGGAAGACGCGGTGCTGAGGGTCTGTCAGTTCGGCTTCCTTGCCGGACATGCGGAAGAACAGCGGATCGAAGTCCGCCGCGTCGCGCAGGAAGCCGCCCCATTTGAGGTATTGCGCCTCGGAACTGACGCCCTCGGGCAGGGATGCCGCGTCGGCGGACCAGCGATCGGCGGGGACGGTGGTGATGCCGCTGCGGCCTTGTCGGAGCATGTCGTGGAAGGCGGCGATGTCAGGGCAGTCGGCGAAACGGCCCGCCATGCCGATGACGGCGATGCGGGTGTCGGGGTGGGAAGTGGAGGTGGGCAACGCCAGCTCCTCCCCCGTCATGGTAGGGCTTGACCCGACCATCGCCACGGACTGTTCCGTTTGGCCTTTCTGGCCGGCCGCCGGAGTGCCGAGCGGTGGTCGGGTCAAGCCCGACCATGACGGAGGGGAGGGGTCCGGGGCCTGGGCAGCGGGCGGTGGCGGGACCTTCCGGACCCGATCGCCATATTCCCGCGCGATATGCCGAGCGAGGTCGGCGATAGAGGGATGGTCGAACAGGACGATCGGGCGGAGGTCCAGCCCCAGCGCCTTGTTCAACTGGGCAACCACCTGGCCACCCAGGATCGAGTCGATCCCGCAATCCATGAACCGGCCGCGATGGTCCAGCCGCTCCACCGGCATGTTCAGCAGGATCGCGACTTCCCGTGCGATCAACTCCGGCAGGCTGGCGCCGTCCGCCCCGGGGGTCGCGGCCGCACCTGATCGTTCCGCGACCATGACAGCCTGGCTGAGCCGATCACGCGCCTCTCCCGGCAGGCCGAACGCATCCATCCTGGGGAAACCGGCAGCTGCCATCGCGGCCTGCCAGCCGCCGACATCGAGCAGCGGGGCGTTGGCGATGCGGCTGCCGGCGTCCTCGAACGCCCACCAGCCATCGGTCAGGCCGAAGGTCAGCGTTGCATAGTCCTGCAACGCCGTGACCTCATTCAGCAACAGCCATCCACCCGGCCGCAGCAGCCGACTCGAATGGTCCAGCGCCGCTCCGACCAGGCGGCAGGCGTGCAGGACGTTGGAAGCAATAACGATGTCGAACCCAGCCAGATCGAACCCCTGGCCGGCCGGATCCTTCTCGATATCCAGCACATCGAACCGCATAAAATCATGCGACGCGCCGAACCGCGTCCGCCCCAGATGGGCGAAGCCGCGCGAAATATCCGTGTAGTGGTATTCGACCTCGATTCCGCGCTCCGTCAGCAGCCGCAGGATCGAGGCGGTGGCACCGCCGGTGCCGGCGCCAAGCTCGATCACCCGCGCGGGCCGTCCCAGGCCGGCGGAGAGCGTCGCCACCGCCTCGGCCAGCACGGTGTTCAGATGTTCAGCGAGGCGGCTGCCTTGATAAATCGGCTCCACCAGGTCGGTGCGGCCATCGGGGAACATGACCTCGGTCGCGGTGACGCGCCCGGTCAGAAGGTCTGGCAGCGCGTCGATACAGCGGGCCAGAAGGGTCAGGAACGGCGCCAGTTCCGGTTCAGCGGCGGAAAGCCGAGCACGCTCCGCGTCCAGGGCGGTCGCGGCGGGCTGACGGATGCGCAACAGATCGCCCTCTCGCAGCAGCGTGCCGTCGCGCACCAGCATGTCCACCAGTGCGTCATGCAGGCGGTGCTTGGACGGGATGATGCCCAACCGCTTGCGAAGACCGCCCACCGTATGGACGCGGCGCTCATACAGCCCCATCCGGTCATAGGCGGCCGAGAGCGCCTTGCGCCCCCAGGCCTCCACCGCCCGGAATGCCCCGGCCTGCGCGGAAAGGTCCGGAGCGTCATGGCGGGCCAGTGCGGTCGTCACGGCGCTCAGGCCATCGATTGGCGTCACGGCAGGCGGACGATCCGTGGTCACCTCGGCCATGGTGGCCGGAGGCGGTTCGGCCACAGCACCGGCCGGGATACCGCACGCCATCCGCTCAAACGGATATCCCGGCAGGGACACCCGCCGTCCCGCTGAAGCACCGGGCAGCGCCGTCCAGTCGAAGGCGGCGCCCTGGGTGTAAAGATCGCCTAGGACACACAGCGACTCCTGATCCGGACGGTCCCGCGCGATCGTCTTCGCGAAGGCCATCAGCGCGGGGCCAGGCCCCTCGGCCCGCGCCTCTCCGGCCAGCACGGAGGCGTGACGCTGCCCGTCCAGCCACCCACGCAACCGGTCACGCAACGATGTGAGATCGTCCGCAACGACCGCGAGGCGATGGCCATGATGTTCCCGCCCCGCCGCGAGCGTCGTCGCGATGTCCGCCGGATCGGCGTTCGCTCCTTCAAGCCAGGCCGCAAACGCGGACGCCCGTGCCCGCAGCGCTGCCGCGGTCCGAGCCGACAGCAGGAAAAGGAACGGCCCCGCCTTGGTCGGGCGCCCGGGACGCGCGGGCGGTTCTTCGATCACCAGATGCGCGTTCGTGCCACTGAAGCCGAACGAACTCACCGCCGCTCGGCGTGGCCCGGCGGGTTCCCAATCGCGCGCGATGGTTGGCACGGCGAACGGACTGGAGGCAAAGTCGATGCGTGGATTGGGACTGGTGAACCCAGCCATCGGCGGGATGCGCCGGTGCCGCATCATCAGCAGCACTTTCAGCAACCCGGCGATCCCCGCCGCCGTCAGCGCATGCCCGATATTCGCCTTCGCGGACCCGATCGCGCAGAAGCCGACACGGTCGGTGAATTTCCGGAACGACGAGGTCAGAGCCTCCAGCTCGATCGGATCGCCCAGCGGGGTGCCGGTGCCATGCGTCTCGACATAGGTGATCGAGGCCGGGTCGATGTTGCGCCGGCGGTAGATGTCTTCCTCCAGCGCCGCCTGGGACGGCGCGCTGGGCGCGGTGATGCCGTTCGTCCGGCCATCCTGGTTGATGCCGCTGCCGCGCACGATGCCCAGGATGTTGTCGCCATCCCGCTCCGCGTCCGCCAGCCGTTTCAGCACGACGACGCCAGCGCCTTCGCCACAAACGAAACCATCCGCCGCCGCGTCGAACGCGGCGCAACGGTCGTTGGGCGACAGCATGCCGCCATCGGTCATCGCGCCGATGAACTGTGGCGTGCTGATCACCGCGACACCGCCGGCCAGCGCCATGTCGCAGGTGCCCGACATCAGGCTCTCACAGGCCAGATGCACCGCCACCAAGGAGGACGAACACGCCGTGTCCAGCGCAACGCTCGGCCCCTTCAGATTCAGAAAATAGCTGATCCGCGCGGCAAGAATGGACGTCACATTGCCCATCAGGCCCAGCGCGTTGGACTGCAACCCGGCGTCGCGGAAACGCTGGGCGTAGTCCCCCGCGCCGGCGCCCGCGAAGACGCCGCAACGCATGCCGGACAGGGTCCGTTCGGCATAGCCCGCGTCTTCCAGCGCGTGATAGGCGGTTTCCAGGAACAGTCGCTGCTGCGGGTCCATCATCGCCGCCTCGGTGGGCGAGATGCGGAAGAACAGCGGATCGAAACGATCCTCGTCAGGCAGGAAGCCGCCGCGCCGGCGTGGGCCCATGGCGGCGGGCCAGCGCCGCTCCGGCATTTCGATCAGGCAATCACCGCCGGCTTCCAGCATCCGCCAGAAGCTGTCCAGGTCGGGCGCGTTGCCGAAGCGCCCCGCCATGCCGACGATGGCGATATCGCGCGAGACCGGCGCCGAGGGTTCCGGTGCCAGGTCCTTCGCGCGGGCCAGCAGCGCCATCGCCGCCTCGGCATCCAGCGTGCCCTCGGCCACCATGCCGAAGACCAGCCGACGCAATCCGTTGTTCTCGGCCATGGCGCCTGCCTCAGGGGTTCATCATCAGTTCAGCCAGCATGGCCGAACCGGAAAAGGACTGTCCGCCATCCGCCACCAGCGTGACACCGGTCAGCAGCGACGCGAGCGGGGAGGCGAGGAAGCAGCACACCGCGGCCACGTCCTCGATCGTGCCGAAACGCCCCAGCGGAACGTAGGAACGGAGTTCGGCGATGTCCTGTTCGGTCAGCAGGCGGCGCAGCCCCTCGGTCTTCTCGATCGGGCCAGGCAGGACACTGTTGCAGCGGATCCCATACTTCCCCCACTCCAGCGCGAGGCCGCGCATCAGACTGTCGATGCCGGCCTTCGCCGCGCCGACATGGGCCTGAAAGGCGAACGGCATGATCGCGTTGGTGGCGGACACGAAGATAATGTTCCCGCGCGTGGCCTTCAGATGCGCGAAGGCGGCGCGAGAGGCGTTGAACGACCCCAGCAGATCGACCGAGATGACCTTGCGGAACCCCTCGGCCGACATCTGTTCCGCGGGGGCGGGGAAGTTCGCCGCGGCGCCGCAGATCAGGATATCGACCTTGCCGAAGGTCTTTTCGGTGGTCGCCAGCGCTGCCTCTATCGTTTCGATTTCCTGCACGTCGCCCTGGATGGCCAGCGCCTCGGCGCCGACCGCGCGCAGGGTTGCCACCGCCTCATCCAGCCGGTGCATCGTCCGTCCGCACAGCACGACGCGGGCGCCGAGTTCGGCGAACCCCTTGGCGATGCCGGCGTTGATCGTGCCCGCGCCGCCGGTCACGAATACTGTTTTGTTCCGGTAAAGGTCCGGTGCGAAACAACGCCTGATCATTCTCCGGCCTCCACCAATGCCTCGGTCACACCGATTTCTCCTGCCTGCAATCGTCGCAGCACCTGCAACAACGCAGCGTTGTCGTCCTCGGGCCGCTCCTTTGGGGGCGGGTCAACCCGCCGTTCCGGTTCCGCCGCCACTGGTTCGGCCGGCATCGGCTGACCCATCGACTCCCGCCGCTTGCGGATGATTTCCCGCAGCCGTTCCGAGCGCTCCCTGATCCGGCTGCCCTTGCCGGCGGCTTCTTCGCGCGCGACGCCAAGCTGGGCGGCGAACTCGGTTTCGATATAGCCCGCCAGGGCCCGCACCGTCGCATAGTTGAACAGGGCGGTGGTCTTCAGCTCGATCCCGAGCGCGGCGTTGATCTCCCGCACCAAGTCGACGCTGATGATCGAATCGGCGCCGAATTCGGCGAAGCTGGTTTCGGGATCGACTTCCTCGGGTCGCAGCCGCAGGGACTTGGCGACGGTGTCGCGCAGGATATCCTCGATCCGCCGATCCCCCGCGGGCTTCGGCTGCGCCGTGGGCCTGGCCACGACGGGAGCGGCGCCATCGCCCTCGGCCGCGATCACAGTCTGCAACGCCCCTTCCCCGCCGGCGAGGACATGGGCGCCGCGGAACCCCTGATGCGCCAGTTCGGACAGCCAGGTTCCAGTGCGCAGCAGCGGGGCGTGGTCGATGCGGCGCGCCGTATCCTCGAACGCCCACCAGCCGCGTGTCAGGCCGAACGTCATCGTGTTGAAGTCCTGGCGCATCGTCGCCTCGTTCACCAGCAAGACGCCGCCGGGCCGCAGCAGCGACCGGACATGCCCCAGCGTCGCGCGGATGTCGCGTGTCGCGTGCAGCACGTTCGCGGCGATCACGATATCGAAACTGTTGGGTTCGAAGCCCTGGGCGGCCGGTGGGTTCTCGATATCGAGCAACGCCGTCGACAGGAACGGATACCCGGCAAAGCGCTTGCCCGCGGCATCAAGGAAGAACCGCCCGATATCGCTGAACACGTATCGGACCCGATCGGCATGGGCGGCCAGAGCGGGCAGGACGAAGGCCGTGGTCCCGCCGGTGCCGGCGCCGATCTCCAGAATGCGGATTTCGGACCGTGAGGATCCCCGCCGAACGGATACAGCAGCAGCAGCGGCCTCGGCGACGATTGCCTGGAAGTGATCGACGACCTGATTGCCACGATAGATCGGTTCGACGCGCGCCGAACTGCCGCCGGGGAACAGGACGTCGTTGGCGTCGACCTGGCCACGCAGGATGTCGGGCAGGGCACCCGAACAGGTGTCGAGCAGATCGAGATACGGCGCCACGTCGGGCTGGTCGGCGATCCAACCCGCCCGCCGTTCCGCCAGGGCGGTTCGGCGGGACGACGCGGGCTGCCGCACAGGCTCACCCACGATCCAGCCGGCGCCGTCCGGGATCAGGAAGCCGGCGCGAACCAGCATGTCCGATTGCGCGGCGACGAGACGGCGGAACCGGGGCTGGATACCGAGACGTTCCAGGCCGTCGGCGGACAGGTGCCCACCGGGTTCGCGCAACGCACCGAGGTCCTGCCAGGCCAGCAGCAGCAGATCGGCCGCATAGGCGTCAATCGCGGTGAAGGCCCCGGTGGCACGTTCCAGCATCGGCAGTCCGGCCCGGGCCCGAGGCGCCACGGCCCGCGCGACCGCTTCCGTGACGCTGGCCGGTGTCCCGCCAGGCGACACCACCCCCAGCGCCGCCGCGACCGTGTCACTGATCCGCAGCGGGACGATCTGGCGCAGCGGGGCGGCCAACATGCGCTCCACCGTCTCCATCCCTTCCGGCGTGGAGATCGGATAGACGCCGATCCGCGCCAGCGAGGCACGATAGGCGTCGGTCGCAACCCGGCCGACCTCTCCCCAGAAGCCCCAGTCGATGATCTTCACCGGCCAGGGCGCGGGTCCCAGGCCGATCGCGTCCTGCGCGGCGCTGGCGGCGGCATAGGCGCTCTGGCCCGGGTTGGTCGTATGGGCGTTGGAGGAGGAGAACAGCATCAGGAAGTCGAGCGCCTGGTCCGCCAACGCCACCATCAGGTTGCGCGTCCCATCGGTTTTGGGCGCCATGACGGACCGGATATCGGCCTCGGTCAGCGTCACCGCGCGAGCGTCGTGCATTGCCAGCGCCAGATGGAATGCCCCGTTGATCGCGCCGAAGCGGACCTGCGCGATCCCGACGGCGGTGGCGACGGCATTGGCATCAGTGACGTCGGCGGTCAGGTAAAGAACCTCCCCGCCAATCTGGGCGATGCGGGCGCGCAGGGCGGCATCGGCCGGCCGGCGGCCCAGCAGTACGACGCGGGCCTGGGCGGATTGCACGAGGTGGCTGGCAAGCGCGAGGCCGATCCCACCCGCCCCTCCGGCGATCAGATAGACGCCGCCCTTGCGCCAGGGCGTGGTGGCCTCCGGCAGCGTCGCTTCACTCAGAGCGCGCGTCCAGGCCTCTCCATTGCGCCATGCGATCTCGGACGCATCCGGTGGCACGCGCAACAGGTCGGTTGCATCAACACCAGGGTCGGCGTCGATGACCCGCACGCGCAGGTCCGGGTGTTCCCGCCCGACGGACTTGGCGAAGGCGGCGACGGCGGCGGCGAGCGGGTCGGGTGTTTCGGTCATGACGCTGTTGGCGTGACTGACAACGACCGTGAGGGTTGGTGGGGTTGGACGGGTTGACAGGTCCCTCACCAGCGCGGCGAGGGCCGAGACCGCCTCGGTTTCCCACAGGGCCGAACACCAGCCGCCGAGGTACCAGACGTGGTCGGCGGATTGAGGGTCCCCCTGCCTCCCGCCCGCCGCATCGCGCAATCGGTCGCCAAGGCCGCCGTCAGCCGCATGCCCAATGATGGCGGTCTGGCCAACCGGGATCGGCGACGGTTCGATGCGCGTCTTCGTCCAGACCGGGCGCAGCAGGCGCAGGGGGACCGTTGCCGACGCCTCAGCGCGCGGGGTGGCGGCCTTCGCCACGAACCCATCGACGGCGAGCAACACACGCCCGCTTGCGTCCGTCAGGCACAGGTCGAGTTGCAGGAACCCCGGACCGGCCTCCCGCCTGATTCCGACGACATGGGTCGCCTCGGCGAGAGCACCCGACACCGTCAAGCGGTCGATCGTGAAGGGCGCGAGGCCACCCGCACCGGTTGCCAGGGCAAAGGACAGTTGGAACGCCGCATCCAGCACGCCAGGCGGCCACCCCTCACGTTCCGGCACGGGCATCAGTTCGCCCAGCGCCTCACCGTCGCCGCGCCAGACGGTGTCGAGCCGACGATAGGCCGAACCATACTCGGCGCCGCCGGACGCAAGCGCGCCGTAGATCGCGGCCCGGTCGATCGCCTGCTGACAGCGCGCGGCGATCGACGGCAGGTCGGCGTCGGCGCGCGCATCGTCCGGCGCGTCCCGCAGCAACCGGCCGGTCACGTGGTCGAGGGGGCCGACCCGGATCGCGAAGCGGTGATCCGGCTCGATGACCAGTTCGGCGCCCATGTCAGGCGTCACGGGGCGGAGGAAGCGGATGTCCGCCATCCCGGCCACATCCTGGCGCAGAAGCCGCGTGGCCTGGGCGCGCACGGTCTCCAGCAGAAAAGCGCCGGCGAGCATCACCTGGCCGCCCAGCCTGTGGTCCGCGACTTCGGGCGAATTCGGATGGCAGGCCAGCGGGATGACGGAGGCGACGTCCAAGGCCGCGGCGCGCATCGGTGTCCCTCGGGGAGTCACCGTCACCCAGCACGGCCGCCGAGCGAAGGCATAGGTTGGAAGTGAGAGGGGGCGACGGGGGCCGGGGGCCACGGCGTCCCAGTCCATCCGGCCACCGCTGGTCCAGTCCGCCAACGCGGGATCGGCCGAGCCCTGGCCACCAACGAAAGCCCGAAGTGCCGCGATCAGCGCGTCCGGGGTTGTTACCCGCACCGCCCAGCGATGGCGCATCGCCTCTCGTCCCGCCTGCAACGTGCGGACAATGGCGGGGAAATCGACGTCTTTGCCCTGCCTCGCCAGCCAGTCCGCCAGGCGGGTGGCCTGTTCCGCCAGAGCCTCGGCCGTGGCCGCGGAGAGCGGCACGATCAGGGGCTCAACCGGCGCCATCGGTTCGGGGGGCAGATCGGGCGCTTCCTCGATCACCAGATGTCCGTTTGCGCCGCCTGCGCCGAAGGAACTGATCCCCGCCCGCCGCGCACGATCCGCCCGACGCGGCCAGGGCGCCAGATCCTGCTGCACCCGGAATGGCGTCGTCGCCAGATTGAGGTTCGGGTTCAACGCCGAAGCATGCAGGCTGGGCACCAGCGCCTCATGCCGCAGTTGCAGCACGACCTTCGTCAGCGCGGCGATGCCGGCCGCCGATTCCAGATGGCCGATATTCGACTTCACCGACCCGATCGGACACATCCCCGGCTCGACCCCGGCAAAGGCGCGCGCGAGGCCCGCGATCTCCACCGGATCGCCCAGGGAGGTGCCGGTCCCATGCGCCTCGACATAGCCGATCGAGGCTGGATCGACGCCGCCCCGGCGCAGCGCGGCGCTGATCAGGCTGCCCTGCGCCACCGGGTTCGGCACGGTATAGCCATTCGTGCGGCCACCATGGTTCAGCGCGCTCGACCGGATCACCGCATGGATGCGGTCGCCGTCCGCCAACGCCCGCGCCAGGGGCTTCAGCAGGACCGCCCCCACGCCCTCACCCGGCACATAGCCGTCCCCGCCCTCGCCAAAGCTGCGGCAGCGGCCGTCGCTGGACGCGAAGCCGGACTTGCTGAGGATCCAGTGCTTGCCCGGATGCACGGTCAGGTTGACGCCGCCCGCAAAGGCGATCGAGCAATCCCCCGCCCGCAGCGCCAGGCACGCCATGTGCACCGCGGTCAGACTGGACGAGCACGCGGTATCCACCGCCATGCTGGGGCCATGCAGGTCGAGGAAGTGGGACACCCGGTTGGCCACGTTCCAATAGGCCGCGTTGGGCGCGATCAGGTTGCCCCGCACCGCTTCCTCTGCGCCGAACAACTGATAGTCGCCATACATGACGCCGACGAAGACACCCGCCAGGCGCTGGGCCGGGTCGGGGTCGCCCCGGAACAGAGTCTCTCGCGTCAGGCCGGCGTCCTCCATCGTCGCCCAGGCGACTTCCAGGAACTTGCGGGCCTGCGGGTCGAGCGCGTCGGCCTCCCGCGGGGAAATGTTGAAGAAGCGGGGGTCGAACATCTCGACGCCGTCGATGAAGCCGCCCCATTTGCTATAGCTGGTCTCGGGCCGTTCGCGGTCGGGGTCGTAGAACCCGTCCAGCGGCCAGCGGTCGGCGGGGATTTCGACGATGCAATCCCGGCCGGCGGCGAGGTTGCGCCAGAACTGATCGAGGTCGGGCGCCATCGGGTAGATGCCCGACATGCCGATGATCGCGATGGCGTCGTTGTCGATGGCCGGCACCGGTCTCGGCTTGAACGCGCCCTGTTCCGCAGGTGGTTTCATGGCCTCGGCGGTGTTCGCGGCGGAGGCCACACCGTGGGTTACGGCGGACCCTGGGATATCGAACACCTTGTAGCTGACGGGTTCAGCCGGAACCGGCACCGCGGGGGCAAAGCGCCTGGCCACCACGTCAGGGTGGGACTGGATCAGGCAGGCGGCGAGATCGCGCACGGTCTGATACTCGAAGAACAGCGTCTTCGGCAGGTCGCCCAGATCCTGCTCCAGCCGCGTGTTCATGCGCACGATCATCATGGAGTCGACGCCATAGGCCTCGAACCGCTCATCCGCCTCGATGCGTGATTCCGCGAGGCGGGTGACCTCGGAGAGCACGGACTTGAGATAGGTTTCGACCTGGGGACGGAGGTCCGCCGCGTCCGGAACGCCAGCGGCTGCCCCGCCAACGGGGGCGGTCGCTGCAGTAACGGGCGTGGACGGCCCGCTGTCCCCGACGAAGGCCCGCAGCGCGGCGGTGCGGCCATGCAGGGCCACCACACCGGCGGGCCCGGCCGCCAAAGCGGCGTCCAGCACCGCTAGCGCGGCCATGTCCGGCATCGGTGTCATGCCCATCCGCCGTTCCAGTTCGGCGGCGACCTCGGGCGGCGGGGCCATGCCGCCGGTCGCCCACAACGGCCAGGCGATCGACACGGAGCGCCCCGGGCGCTGCTGGGACGCGCGCCAAGCGGCGAACCCGTCCATGAACCCGTTGCCGGCGGCATAGGCCGCCTGCCCCGCCGATCCGAAGGCCGCGGCGGTCGAGGAGAACAGCGCGAAGAACGCCAGCGGGTCCTGTTGCGTCAGGTGATCCAGCGTCACCGCGCCCAGCAGCTTGGGGGCCAGCACGGCATCGAAGGCGGCATCATCGGTCTGGGTGATCCGCCCATCCCGCAGCACCCCGGCCGCGTGGATCACGCCATGGATCGGTCCGAACCGCCGGCGCGCCTTCTCCAGCGCGGCCCGCAGGGAGGCGCCGGAGGTCACATCGGCGCCGAGATACAGCACATCCGCGCCCTCGGCCTCGATCGCGGCCAAAGCCTGCTCGATCCCGGGCGTCAGGGCGGAGCGGCCCAGCAGGATCAGGCGCGGTTGCATTGTCCGGGCAAGGTGGCGGGCGATCGCCAGCCCGATCGCGCCGGCGCCGCCGGTGATCACGACAGTCTGGCCGGGTGCCAGGGCCGGCGAAGGATCGGCCGCCGACCAGGGTTCCAGCCCTTGGGTCAGGCGGGTTCCATCCCGGTAGGTGACCGAGGGTTCGTCCTGCGTCGCGCATAGTTCGGCCGCGACGGCGGCGGGGTCGATCCGGTCCATCCCCACCGCGACGCAGCGCAGGCGCGAGGATTCCAGACCCACGGTACGCGCCAGCCCCGCCACCGCGGATTGCGTCGGACCAGATCGGGTTGCGTGGAGAAGGCGGTTGACGCCGGCCTCGGGTGCCAGCAGCGCAGCCTGGGCGGCCAGGAAGACCGACCGGCTGCCGGTCTCCGGGTCCATCGCCGCCACGGCGGAGGCAAGGCTGGTTACCGCGACCGGCGCTTCGGCGTCCAGGTCCCAGAGCAGGGCCATCGCCGCACCCGCGCCAGGGGACGCCTCGGCCAGCAGGCGCCGATGATCGTCGGCAGAGGTGGGATCGATCGTGAAGCAATCCGCCGTGTGCCGCTGGAACGCGGACCCCGTGCGAACCTGGATCAGGCGCCGACCGGGTACCAGAGGCCGCAGGCGGCCGAACAGGTCATCCGAGGCGCCGATCAGCAAGGCCTGCCCGGACGTGGTTCCACCGATCGGCGATGGCCGCCAGACGGGGGTCATCAACACGGTTCCGACCTCGGCGGGCGCCGACAAGGCCCTCGCCTGCAAGCCACGACACGTCGCCAGCATCGTGCCATCGGGGTCCGCGACGTCGATATCGAACACGATCAGCCCCGGACCGCGACCGGCCACGCGCGCATGGACGACACAGGGACCCCGCAGCGGCGCGTAGCTGATGAAGGACCCCAGGGAGAAGGGCACAAAGGCCGCATGCGTCGCGGTCGGATCGGAGAGACCGATGCAAGCCGCGGTCTGGAACACGCCATCCAGCAGCCCCGGATGGAGCACCCAGACATCATCGACGCCAACGGGCGGGACGAGCCAGGCCAGGGCCTCCTCGCGACCGATCCGGACCTGCTGGACGACGCGGAATCCGGGGCCATAGGCGAAACCATGGTCGCCCGCGATGTCATAAACAGCGGTCCCGGCCAGAGACGTCCCGCACCGCGCGGTGATCGCATTGATATCGAGCGGCGGAACCGTCGAGACCGCACCCCGCGCAATCACCCCAAACGCGTGCTCGGTGCCCGGGGAACGGAGGCCGCAGCGGAACGCACCGCCCTCCGGTTCAACCGTAATGGTGACGCGCGGATCGCCCTCCGTCGCATCGACCGGCGCGGACCAGACGACATCTCTGATCACGCTCGGCCCGTCGCCACCGAGTGCCGCGGCGCGCGCCAGTTCGAGAAAGGCCGCGCCCGGCAACAGGCGGCGCCCGTTGATGACGTGGTCGCGGGTCAACCAGGGCGCCAGCAGGCCAGCGGGCGCCTCGGCCAACGTCTGGGCAGCGGCAGGCGCTGGCCCATGGGCGAGCGCGGGTGTGGCGTCGACCGGATTCCAGAACCGCTCCCGCTCGAACGGATAGCCGGGGAGGTCGATCAGGTTCCCCCGCATGGATGTGAAATCTAGGGCCTCGCCGGCGATGTAGCGGCGGGCCATCGCCGCAAGGTCCGCCGGGGCGCTGACCGAACCGCCGGCCAGAGCCGTGGTCAGTTCCGCGACTGATCCCGCCACAAAGGCGCGCCGATGGCGGAAATGGGTGCGGCGGGCGGCCAGCGTGTAGGCGATGTCGGCGGCCGGTGCCTCGGGGTGCGCGCGCAGCCAGGTCAGCAGGTCGTCGATCCGGCGTCCGACAGCCGCCTCGGTCCGGCCCGACAGCACGAACAGGAACGGGCCAGGGGAAGCGGGTTCGGTCCGGACGGGCGGGGATTGCTCGATCACGACATGAGCGTTCGTGCCGCTGAACCCGAACGAACTGACCGCCGCCATGCGCGGCCGGTCGCTCACCCAAGGCCTTGCTGAGGTGTTCACGACGAAGGGGCTGTTGGCGAAATCGATATGCCGGTTCGGCGTGGAGAAATGCAGCGTCGGCGGCAGGACGCCATGGCGCACCGCCTGCACCGCCTTGACCAGTCCGGCGATGCCCGCCGCCGCCATCGCATGGCCGATATTGGTCTTGACCGAGCCGATCGCGCAGAATCCCTTTTCCGGCGTGAAGGACGCGAAGGCATCCGTCAACGCCGCGACTTCGATCGGGTCACCCAGGCGCGTGCCGGTGCCGTGCGCCTCGATCAGGCCGATGTGGCGCGGATCGATGTCGGACCGGCGGTAGACCTCTCGTTCCAGCTCGGTTTGCGACGTGGCGCTGGGCGCGGTCAGGCCGCTGGTCTTGCCGTCCTGGTTGATCCCCGTTCCGCGCACCACCGCCAGCACCCGGTCGCCATCCCGCAGCGCGTCGGCCAGGCGCTTCAGGACGACGACGCCCACGCCTTCACCTGGCGCGAAGCCGTCGGCGGCGTCATCGAAGGTGGCGCAGCGCCCGTTCGGCGACGCCATGCCGGCGTCGGACAGATAGAAGAAGATCGGCGGCGACAGCAGGTTGCACGACACCCCGGCCGCGAGCGCCATGTCCGTCTCTCCGGTCCGCAGGCTCTGGCAGGCCAGATGCAGCGCCACGAGGGAGGAGGAGCAGCCGGTATCCACCGGGAAGGTCGGCCCCTTCAGGTTCAGGAAATAGGACAACCGCGCCGACAGGATCGCCATCGACCCGCCGAGCGTCTGGAGACTGGGAGTGGTGGGGGCGGCGTAGGAGTTGGCGGAGGCGCCGACGAACACGCCGCAGCGCAGGCCGTCCAATTGGGCCGGGGTCGCGCCGGCGTTCTCCAGCGCGTGCCATGATTCTTCCAGCAGCAGGCGCTGCTGCGGGTCCATCGCCTCGGCTTCAGCGGGGGCGATGGCGAAGAACAGCGGGTCGAAGCGATCGTGATCCGCCAGCGTCGCGGCCCAACGCGCATAGGACTTGCCGGGCTGGCCGCGTTCGGCGGCGTAGTACGGGGCCATGTCGAAGCGGTCGATTTCCCGCACGGCCGAATGGCCGGCGAGGATGTTGCGCCAGAACGCCTCGACATCCGGTGCGTCGGGGAAGCGGCCGGCCATGCCAATGATGGCAATGGACTGGTCGGGCGCCTCGATTTGTCTGGGCTGTTCTTCCGGCGCGCGGATGACAGGGGCCGGCTCGGGCGGGGCGCGGTTCTCCGGCTCCGCGACGGGGGCCGCTTTCACACGCGCCTCGGGGAAACTGGCGGCGATGTGATCCGCCAGCGCCCGGACGGTCGCGAAGTTGTACAGGTCCGTGGAGCGCAGGCTGATCCCGGCGGTCCGGTTGATGTCCTCGGCGATCTGCGGGGCGACGATCGAGTCCACGCCCAGGTCCCCGAACGGTGTCTCCGCGTCGATCGCATCGGCCGGCAGATCGAGACCGGCGGCGACACGGTCGCGGACCAGGGCTTCGAAATCACCGATCACGGGCCTGGCCTCGGCGCGGGGCGCGGACATCTGCACCGCCACTTCCGCGACCGCGCCCTGGCGTTCCGCGAGCAGCACGACCTGTGGACTGCCGGCGACATCGGGGAAGCCCGGCGCGGGGGAGGCCACCACATGGGCGAACCCGGCGGCCAGCAGGTTCCGCCGCCAGCCCGGCACATCGAGCAGCGGACTGTGCGGGAGGCGGCGCGTCGGATCGGCCGCGCGCCACCAGCCATCCAGCAGGCCGAATGTCAGGGTGGCAAAGTCCTCGGCCACCGTCATCTCATTGATCAGCAGCAGCCCGCCCGGCCGCAGCAGGCTTGCGATATGGCCGAGCGTCTCCTGGATATCGCGGGTTGCGTGCAGGACGTTGGTGGCGACGACAACGTCGAAGCCGCCTGGTTCGAACCCTTGGCTGGCCGGGTCCTTCTCGATGTCCAGGACGGCGAAGCGCATGCGGGGGTCGGTGTAGCGGGCCCGGGCGTGCCGCACGAAGCCAGCCGAGACGTCGGTGTAGTGGTATTCCAGGCCCGGCCGGTCCCCCAGCGCCCGCAGCACCGCGTCGGCGGTGGCGCCGGTGCCGGCGCCCACCTCCAGCACCCGGTGCGGCCGGGCGGCGGCGATGGCGGCGGCGACCGAGGCGTTGCAGGCGGCAAGCACCGGTTGCTCCCGGTAGATCGCCTCGACCAGGCGCATGGAGCCGCCGGGGAACATGACGTCGGTGCCTTCGCGCTCTCCGGCGATCACATCTGGCAGGGCGGCGACGCAGAGATCGAGCAGCGCCAGCGGATCGCGCAACGACGGCGCGCGGGCGAGCAGATCATCCCGTGATGGCGCCGAACCGATGTTCCGGCCGAGCAGGTCTACCACCGCGTCGAACAGGCGGGCATGGCGTGGCAGAACGGCCCGACGCTCGGCCAGACCCTCGCCGTCATGGGGCATCCCGCGTGCGCGCAGGACCTCGGCCATCAGGTGCCGCGCATGGGCGTCGACGGCCAGATGCAGCGTGGCGTCCACCGCTTCCGCGCCCCGACCCGCAAGGGGGAGAGCGGCGGCTGCGGCGGCGTGGACCGATCCGGCGTCCGATGGCGCACCCATCGCGCGCCACACCTGCGGGGAGAGGCTCGCATGCACGATCTGAGAGTCCGGTCCCGACAGGGCCCTGGCGAAGGCCTCCACGGCGTCGGCCGCGACCATCGGATGGATACCCTGGCGGCGCAGGCGTTGCAGGCCCTCTCCGACGAAGGCCTCATTCTCCCACAGGCCCCACTGGATCACGCGGAAGGGACGGCCGAGGGCTTGCTGTCGGGCGGCGAAGGCGGCCTCGAAGCTGCAAGCCGCGCAGTAGCTGGCCTGGCCGACATTGCCGGGGAACGCCGCGAAGGCGCCGATGGACGAAAACACCGCGAAGAAGTCCAGCGCATCATCGACCGTGGCGGCGGACAGCGCAGTCAGGCCCTGGACCTTCGGGCGCATGGCAGCGGCGAAGGCGGCTTCCTCCGTCCGTTCGAGCGGGGCGAACAGCGGATCGAACACCGCGTGGATGACGCCGTGGACCGTGCCGAACCGGGTCCGGACGGCGGTCAGGGCGGAGGTGGCGCCCTCGGCGGTGGTGATGTCGGTGGCGCGATACTCCGCCTCGGCCCCCAAGGCGCGCAGCTCATCCAGGAAGGCGCGCCGGTCGGCGTCCAGCGGCTGGCGCCCGACCAGGAACAGCCTGGCGCGGTGACTGGAAGCGAGGTGGCGGGCGACGTCGCGGCCGACACGGCCCATGCCGCCGACCAGCAGATAGACTCCGCCGTCACGCAGCGCGGCGCCCGAGGAGGCATCGGCGATCGGTTCCAGAACCCGATCGAACCGGGCCCCGCCACGCAGGGCGACGACCTCTCCGGAAGGCGATGGAGAGGCGGACAGCACGGTCTGGCGCAGGGCTGGGGTCCACTCGGCCGGATCGATGTCGAGGATCACGACCCGCCAGGACGGGAACTCCCGCCCGATCGCCTTGGCGAGGCCCTGGACCGTCGCGCCCGCCGGATGCACGGCGGATTCCGAGCCGGTCACCGTTTGGGCGCAGGCCGTCACGACCCGCAGTTCCAGCGCGGCCTTCCCAAGGCCCCGCGCCGCGAGGTCACGCACCAGCCGCAGCAAGCCCGTCGCATCGCCGGCCCCCGCGTCGCAGAACACGACGCGCGATCCGTCCGCCACGGCGGCACCGGTCTGGCCCAGCAACCTTGCCAGGCTCTCGGCGCCGACGACCATGTCGGGTTCAAGGGCGGGACCCGCGTCGGCCGCACGTTCCACCCACACCGGGCGGAAGCTTCTAGGCGTAACGGCCTCCGGTTCGGTCGCGCGGGAGGAAGCCGCGCCGCGCATCTGGAACCCGGTCCACTGGATGGCCGGCTTGCCCGCCGCATCGGCAATGGTCAGGTCGACGCGATCGGCGCCCGTCCGGCGGGCCATGATGAAGCACCCGGTCGAGGGCGGGGGCGCCAGGATGTCGATCGCCTCCACCCCGGTCGGGTAGCGCAGCCGGGGCGTCGCGCCATCGCCCCGCGCAAGCAGGGAGGCTCCCGTCTGGATCGCCGCATCCATCAGCCGGGGCGACAGGCCGCACCCGTCATCGGGACCGGTAGGCCCGACCCAGGCCAGCGCCACCCCTTCCCCCACCCAAATCTCATCAAACCCCGCGAAGGTCGGCCCCAGCCGCACGCCGCCGCGATCCAGCGCATCGAGTTCGCGGCGGGAGGCATGCTGGTCGGTCTCGGCCTTCACCGCCGCCACATCGATCGGCGGTGGTTCGGCCCCGCGGTCGAACACCGCCACGCAGCGCGCGGCCGGCGTGTCGGCGGTACCGGCCAGCATGGCGCAGGCGGCCCCATCCACTTTGATCCGGACATTGATCCCATCCGGCGGCACGCTGATGGTCTGAGCCCAGGCGACGTCGCGCAATCCTCGGACCGTGCCGTTCCCGCGCTGGGCGGCGGCGAATCGCGCCATCTCCAGGAACACCGAGGCATGCAGCAGAGGCACGCCCCCGATCACATGGTCCCGCGCGATGGGGTCGGTCGCGGTGAAACGGTGAGAGACGACGCCATCATCGTCGACCCGAGCAAATGGGTGCCCGGCCGGGGCGGGACGCCGAGCGGCCCAGTGGACGGCGCGGGTGAAGGGGTAGTCGGGCAGAGGGAGGGGGCGGTGCTGGCCGGCCCAGACGTGGGGCCACTCGGGCGCTTCACCGCCGACATAGCGTTCGGCCAGCCGGTCGAGATCGTCGCTGACCGGCCCACGCGTCCCCACGCCGCCACGGACCACGCCGGACAGCCAATCGCCCCGCTCCAACCGGTCCGCCGCATCGGCGACGGAGCCGGCCACCAGGGCCAGCCGGTGATCGAAATGGGTGCGGCTCAGCGCGAGGGTGGCCGCGACGTCGGCCAAAGCCTCCCTTGTCCTCCGCAGCCACACCGCCAGATCCACCGCTCGACGGGCCAGCCCATCGGCGTCACGGGCGGAAAGCATCAAGAGTTGCGGTGCGTGGTCCGCGATGCGGGGGCCCGCGGATGGCGCTTCCTCCAGCACGACATGGGCGTTCGTGCCGCTCAACCCGAAGGCGCTGACGCCGGCGCGTCGCGGCACGCCGGCCGGTGTTTGCCAGGGGCGACACGCGGTGATGACGGACAGGCCGGATGCGGCGACATCGATCTTCGGGTTCAGCGTGTCGAAGTTGACCGAGGGGACGAGTTCCCCATTCCGCAGGCACAGCACGGTCTTGATCAGGCCCGCGAGCCCAGCGGCCTCCGCCGTGTGTCCGATGTTGCTCTTGACCGAGCCGAGGGCGCAGGGGGGTGCGTTGGTTGGGCGGTCGCCAAGGGCGGTGCGGAGGGCAGCGACCTCGATCGGGTCGCCCAGGGGCGTGCCGGTGCCGTGGGCCTCGATATAGGTCAAGGTGGCCGGGTCGATGCCGGCCTGGGCGTGGACGGCGCGCAGGAGGGCGGTCTGGGCGTCAGGGTTCGGGGCGGTGATGCCGTTGCTGCGGCCATCCTGGTTGGTGCCGGTGGCCTTGATGACGGCGTCGATCCGGTCGCCATCCGCCAGCGCCTGGGCCAGCGGCTTCAGCACGACAGCCGCGACGGCTTCGCCCACCACGATCCCGTTGGCGGCGGCGTCGAAGGTGTGGCAGCGGCCGTCGGGTGACAGCATGCCGGTGCGGGTCATCGCGACGAACGGCTTTTCGTCGAGGAACAGGCTGACGCCGCCGACCAGTGCCATCCCGATCTCGCCTCGCCGCAGCGCCTGGCAGGCCAGGTCCAGCGCCACGAGGGACGCCGAACAGGCGGTATCCACGACCAGCGCGGGGCCTCGGAGATCGAGGAAGTAGCTGATGCGCGACGCCAGCAGGGAGACGAGGTTGCCGGTCAGGCCATAGGACTGCGCGGCCTTGGCGTCCGGTTCCAGCAGCGCGTCATAGCCGGAGTTGGACGCACCGACGAACACCCCGGTCGCGCTGCCTTTCAGGCGATCGGTGGCATAGCCGGCATTCTCGAATGCGAGCCAAGCCTGTTCGAGGAACAGCCGGTGCTGCGGGTCCATCGCCGCGGCTTCGCGGGGGGAGATGTTGAAGAAGCCCGCGTCGAAGCGGTCGATGCCGTCCAGGAAGCCCGCCCATTTGCTGATGGTGCGGCCGGCGGCGGAGGGGTCGGGGTCGTAGAAGGTCGCGGCGGGCCAGCGGTCAGGCGGGACTTCCGAGACCAGGCACTCTCCGGCCGCAAGCGCCTGCCAGAAGGTGTCGAGGTCCGGGGCTCCGGGGAACCGGCCCGCCATGCCGATGATCGCGATGTCGCTGACGGCGGGGGCGGGCACGACAGCCGGAGCGAAGACGGTTAGGGGACGCACCAAAACAGCCGCTTCCGGTTCGGCACGGACACCCACCCCCGTCATGGCCCGCGCAGGCGGGCCATCCGCGGCTTTCTCTCGATCATCACTCCAAGTCGTGGATGGCCCGCCTGCGCGGGCCATGACGGGGGTGGGTCCGTCCGCAATGCCAGGCGATTCACTTGTTCTCGGGCTTTGCCCTACCGCTTCGGGAGTGGCGACTTCGCGCACGGGTGTCGGGGCAAGGGTTTCCGCCGGCACCAACCGGGCGACATGGCCCGCCAGCGCGGTCACGGACCCCGCGCCGAACAGGACCTCCACACCCAGCCGCAGCCCGAAGGCGCGATTGACCGCGTCGAGGAACCGGACCCCCAGCAGGGAACTCAGCCCCAGGTCAGCGAACGGCGTCGTGGCGGACACGCCAGACGGATCGACGCCCAGCGTTGTGGCGAGCAGCGCGAGAACGCGGGATTCCACCCGATCCGGGCCAGATGAAGGGGGCACCAAGGTTGGCCGAGGCGCCTCGGCCTGCCGCAGGGATCGCAGTTTCTGCGCGTAGGTGATCATGCGACCCCCATATGCCGGCGATTTTGTTCGGCCAGATCGGGCAACCCCGGCCGTCGTCTCGCGGTGATCAGCAGATAGGACAGCAGCCCCGACCGCAGCCCCTGCCCGAACCCGTCCCAGGATCGTTGCACCGCAGCCATCAGGGCCACGTCCTTGCCGCCGTCCGCTTCCTCCCGCGCGATCATCGCATCAAGCCCCGGGTCATGCAGGAAATTGGCGATCTCCTGCGACAGGTCGACGCATTCCTCGATCGCGAGGCCGTGGCGGGCGAGCAGATCGGCATAGTCGGCCTTTGTGCTGGTGTAGGACCCGACCTCGGGCAATTCGATCGGCGCCACGGTGTTGGCGGCGCAATCGGCGAGCGACAGCAGACCCTCCGGCGCCAGATGACCGGCGATGTTGCCGAACAGGGCGTCCTTGTCGGCGATGTGGTGCCCGACCTCCAACCCGATGACCGCGTCGAACATCCCCGGGAACGGATCGCGGGCACTGTCGCGGTGATGGACCGTGACCCGCCCCGCCAGCCCCGCCGCCGCGATCCGGGCCTGGGCAATCCCCGCCTGACGGGCCGAGATCGTGTAGCCGACCGCCTCCACCCCCGGATGCGCGCGGGCCAGGGCACAGACGTCGGTACCCACGCCGCAGCCGAAATCCAGCACGCGGCCGACTCGGGACCAGTCGACGGCGGAGAACAGCACCTCCCGCATCTCCCGCTGCGCCGCCTGGATGGCGGTCCAATGCGCGGGATGAGCCGCGGGGTCCTGGAAGGCGCGGGTCCAGGAGAACCCAGGCACGATCTCGGGGAACGGGGCGAGGGTCAGCATGATGTCCTCGTCCCGGCCCTCGGCGCGGGTGACGAAATCGTAGAAGACGCCGACGACGGAGGTAGGCGCCGGCAAGGGCGCAGGCGCCGCCGCGGGCGGGAACGGCGCAACCGACAGGAGCGGGGCGACCGTCTCCTCCAGCACCACATGGGCGTTGGTGCCGCCCAGGCCATAGGCATGCACGCTGGCGGCCCTTGGGTGTCCGGCGGGCGCCGGCCACGCGCGGGCACGATCCGCGAAACGGAACGGGCCGGCCGGATCGAACCCGTCCGGATCATCCCGTCGGCTCGGCATCGGCGGCACCGCGTGATGCCGCAGCGCCAGCACCGCCTTGATCAGCCCCGCGATGCCCCCGGCGGCGTCCAGGGAGCCGATGTTCGGCTTCACGCTGCCAATGACGCAGGGGTCCGCCGGTCGTCCCTCCAACTGCGTAAACGCCTGCGTGAAGGCGCTGAGTTCCGCCATGTCGCCAATCGCGGTGCCCGCGCCATGCGCCTCGATATACCCGATCCGGTCGGGCTGGACCCCGGAACGCCGGATCGCATCAACCATGCAGGCGGCCTGGAGACGCGGGTTCGGCAGGGTCAGCGAACTCGCCCGCGCGCCCCCATGGTTCACGGAGGTGCCCCGGATCAGCGCATGCACCTGGTCTCCGTCCCGCACCGCGTCGGACAGGCGCTTCAACAGCACAACCCCCGCCCCCTCTCCGCGCGCCTGCCCCCCCGCCGCCCGGTCAAACGCTCGGCAGACCCCATCCGGGGCCAGGATGCCCAGGCGGGCCAAAGCGGCGGTTTCCTCGGGCGCGAGCAGCAGGCTGACCCCGCCCGCCACGGCCATCGTGCATTCCCCGCCACGCAGGGCACTGACCGCCCGATGCACAGCCACCAACCCGCTGGAGCACGCGGTGTTCACCGCCTCGCTCGGCCCCGTCCAGTCGAACTGGAACGACGCCCGGTTCGGCACCATCGACAACACGGCCCCGGCAACCGCCAGCCCGTCCAGTTCCTGCCCCCGCGCGCGCAAGGCGGATTCATGGCTATGGGAGTAGACCGCCGCGAAGACTCCGACGGCCTGGCCGCGCAAGGCCGAGGGCTGGTAGCCAGCATCCTCGATCGCCGCGGCGATCTGTTCCAGGAAGATGCGCTGGTGCGGGTCCATGGCGGCCGCCTCGGCCGGCGCGATACCGAACCTCGCGGCATCGAAGGATTCCACATCGTCCAGATAGCCACCCAACGGAGGCACCCCAGGCCCACCCCGCCCCGGCGGCGGCGGCATCAGCAGGCTGCGGCCGGCGCGCAGATTGTCCCAGAAAGTCCGCAGGTTGGGGGAGCCCGGGAACCGCCCGCTCATGCCGACGATCGCGATCGGCTCATCCTGCGGACGAACCACCGGCGCCGGCGCGGGGACATGGTTCGGACGCAGGGCCGCGAGATGTTGCAGTGAGTCGAGGACCAGCGAGTCCTCGACCCCGAAATCGATCAGGCACGCGATCTCATCCACCCCCGCCGCCGCGGCGCGATCCAGCATGGGGCGACACTCCTCGGGGGAGCCGAACAGCGCCGCCGACCGCGTATAGCGTTCAAACGCATAGGCGACGATCTGCTCGCGGCTCGCCTCGCTCATGCCGCGGCCTTCCTCCGAGCCGTGGCGCTGCACGTCCACCGACCCACGGACATACTCCATGAACGGATCGCGCACGGTGGCGCGGGCGTAGGCGCCGTCGGGGTGGACGAAGCTGTGCAACATCAGGGCGACCCGGCCGCCATCGGGATCGAGCCCGGCATCGCGGCGCGCCTGCCGATACAGCGTGATCTTCGGGGCGATGTCGTCGAGGTCTCCGCCCAGCAGCATGGTGAGCACGTCGAAGCCGTTGGCACCGGCCCAGACGAAGGTCTCGGGATTGCCGGTCGCAGAAATCCAGACCGGCAGTTCAGCCTGCACCGGGGCGGGATAGATGCGGGTCGGCGCGGGTTCGCCCAGGCCGTTCGGCAGGGTCAGCGTCTCGCCGCGCCACAGGCTGCGCACCGCCTCGATCCGCTCACGCGTGATGTCGCGGGCGGCGGCGAAGGTGTCGGGTGACAGGACGAAGTCGTTCGGATTCCAGCCGCTGCCGAAAGCGACCTCCACCCGGCCCGCGCTGAGGTTATCGACCATCGACCAAGTCTCCGCCACATTGGCCGGCTGGTGCAGCGGCAGGACGACACTGCCGGCGCGCAGCCGGACGCGGCTGGTAATGGTGGCCAGGGAGGCGGCTAGCACTGCTGGATTTGGATAGGGGCCGCCGAACGGATGGAAATGCCGCTCGGGCAGCCACAGGGCGGAAAACCCGTGGGTGTCGGCGAACCGCGCTGCCTCCTGCACCAGGTGGTAGAGGCCCGGGCGCGCCGTGTCCCCCGCGACGGCCGAGAAGAACATCAGGCTGAAGTCCAGCTTTTCGGCGGTCCGTTGGCGCGTTGAGGGGACCGGCGCGGGCGCACGCATCCGTGCGGCGAAGGCGGCCGGGCGCAACGCCCCTTCTCCGCGCGCGCGCAACAGCCGAACGGCGCGGTGTTCGAGGTCCTGCCGCGATGCGCTCACGGCCGGATCCTCGCGGGACGGGTAGTGCCTGGGCCGGCCAGAGCCTGGGCCAGGGCGGCGACGGTTGGATATTCGTAGAACATGGTCGGATCGACCGTGACCCCGAGGCGCTTCTGCAGCCGTTCCGCCACATGGAGGGCCTTGATCGAGTCCATGCCGAAGGCCGCAAACTCGGACACTTCCGTGAACCGGTCCCGGGGGAGTTTGAGGAAGTCACAGACGGTGTCGAGGACGGCTTGTTCCGGGGTGTCGGTGGGGGTTCTCGGATCTCTGCCGGGCGTGGGTTGGGTCCCTGTCGTGGCGGTCGGAACAGGCGCAGCGTACGTCCCCCCTCCCCTTGAGGGAGGGGGTTGGGGGGAGGGGTATCGCGGCACGGACAGGGGGGCATAACCCTTCCCCCCGTCCCCCTCCCTCAAGGGGAGGGGGGGCGTTGGGGCAACTACCTGCCTTGTCACCGCGGCCGGCCCCGGCTGCAAGGCAGGCGGGCGCGCAGCCATGTCCCGAACCGCTTCCACGCTGCCAACCCGCCCTTGCGATGGGACGGCATCCCCACCCAGGTAATCCAGGTATGCCGCCAGTTCGTCGTCGGACAGACCGCGCAGTTCGGCCAGCACGGCATCCTCCGCCGCGTCGCTCTCAACCACTGGCGCCTCACCCGACACCGCACCCGGTTGCGCGCCGCGCAGCACCGGCGCGGTATCCTGCCGGTACGCCATCGGCACCCGGGCCAAGGCACGCTCGGTCCCCTTCACCGCGGCGACCTCCGTGCTGGCGCATTGCAGGGCCTGGGCGATGATCCGCAGCCCGTCGCGGGCGTCGATCGTCTGCAACCCCTCGGCCGCCAGCCGCCGCAGCTTGGCATCGTTCAGATACCGGTCATGCCGCCATTGCGGCCAGCAGATCGCCACCGTCCGGCCCGAGCGTTCTCCCCGCTCCACCTTCTGCTGCCGCAACCGGGCAAACCCGCTCTGGAATGCGCAGGCCAGGGCGTAATCCCCCCCACCCGCCAGCCCGAGCCACGCCGCCAACGACGAGCACAGCACGAACCAATCCAGCTCCTCCCCATTCAGAGCGGCATCCAGCGTGATGCTTCCCGCTACCTTGGCCGCCATCACTCGCCCGACGCTGGCCGCGGATTTCCGGACCAGCAGAGCGTCCTCCACCGTTCGGGCCAGATGCAGCACCCCATGCAGGCGACCCAGCGCGGCACGGATACGCGACAGCGCCTGGTCCAGCCCGGCGCGGTCGGTCAGGTCGCAGGCCTCGTAGTGCACCTGGATTCCGGCATCCCGCAGGCCCCGAAGCCGCTCCAGCGCCGGCCCGCGCGGATCACTGCGGCCGATGATCGCGATGCGGGCGCGATAATCCCGGCCCAGGCGTTCGGCGATGGCGCACCCGACCTCTCCCAGTCCGCCGACCAGCAGATAGGCCCCGCCGATGCGGAACCCGATCGTTGCCGCCGAGGGATCAACCGCGACCGGCTCGATCCCCGGCGTCTGCCGGACCGCCGAACGGTACAGGACCTCCGGCGCATCGTCGTTGGCGAGGATTTCGTCGCGGCAGATCGCCGCCGAGCCAAAGGCATCGACCGGATCAGCGAGGCCCACCGCGCGCAGGCGGCAACCATCACTCTCCTGCATCGCCGACCGGGCGAGCGAGCCCACCGCCTGATCCAGCGGCCGCCCATCGGCCTGTGCGAACAGATGCAGGATACGCACACCCGAGACACCCCCTCGCTGCGCGGCCTGCGTCAGCAGGATCGTGGCCAGCGGGCCCGCGCCATGGTCCGGATCGGCCTCCCAATCCAGGGCCTGGACGATGGCGAAGCCGCCAGGATGGGCGCGCGCGACATGGGCGATCAGCGCGGCATGGTCGGCGTCGGAGGCGGGGTCCATGCGGATCACCCCGTCATCCATCACGGCGAAATCGCGACCCGGTTCGATCAGGCGCACCGGCGCATCCCACAGCCGGACCAGTTCACCCGCCAGCCGCCGGTCCCGAGACAGGACCAGCAGGGGCATGGGCTCGAGCCGCCCCTGAATATCCGCCCGGTTCCAGGTCCGGCTGAACAACTGCGTGCGCGCCGCCTGGTCACTGGGGGCCGCCTGGTCACTGGACGCCGGCTGGTCAGTGGGGGGCGCCTGATCGGGCACGGTCGTCTCGATCGCCGGAGCCTCGGGCGGTGCCGGCGGCGCAAGGGCCACGCGGGTGGTCGGCAACCAATAACGCTCCCGCCGGAACGGATAGGTCGGCAGCGGCACCAGGCGCACATCGGCCACCGGCAGGTCCGCCCATTCGATATCCGCGCCATCGACCCACAGCCGCGCCAACCGCTCCAGGTCCGCGCGCGCCAGCAAGCCCCCCAGCAGAATGCGGCCTTCCTCGGTCTCGGCCAACAGGCGGGCCGACGCGGAAGCCGACCCTGCAATCACCCCGGCCGGCTGCCCGCCATCGAGCCACGCGGCCAAACCCGTCTCCAACGCCGCGATATCGGACGCCAGCACCGCGAGCCGAACGGCCATCGCCTCCCGCCCAACGCGCAGCGTATGCGCGATATCCGCCAGCCGAGGCGGCTCCACCTGGACCGCCGCCAGCAGATTGCCGACGACCACCCGCAGTTGTTCGGCATCGCGCGCCGACAGCAGGATCAACTCAGGCACACCCGAGACCTGCCCGGCCGGCGTCTGAACCGAATACTCCTCAATCACCAGATGCGCGTTCGCGCCCCCAGCCCCGAACGAACTCACCCCCGCTCGGCGTAGACCCTCGGACTCCCAGGCCACGGCCTCGGTCGGCAGCACAAAGCCGGTCGATTCGAAGTCGATCAGCGGGTTGGGCGTCCCGGCATGGCGGCTGGGGGCGATCGTCCGGTGCCGAAGCTGCAACAGCACCTTCGTCAGCCCGGCCACGCCCGCGGCGGCCTCCAGATGTCCGATATTCGCCTTCACCGCGCCGATCATCCGCTGACCGGCCGCGGCCCCGCCAAAGGCCTCCGCCAGGCCGGCGATCTCGATAGGATCGCCCAGCGCGGTCCCGGTGCCATGCGCCTCGACGTAGGAGATGCTTTCCGGCGGCACGCCGGACCGGCGGATCGCCGCCCGCACCACCCGGGCCTGCGCCTTCGGGCTGGGCACGGTGAAACCCGAGGTCCGGCCCCCCGCATTCACCGCGCTGGCCAGGATCACGCCCTCGATCCGGTCGCCATCGCGCCGAGCGGCCGAAAGGAACTTGAGCAGGACGGCCCCCACACCCTCCCCATCCACGAAACCATCCGCCCCCGCCCCGAAGGCCCTGCATTCCGCCCCGCGGGAAACCATGCGGGCCTGGGAGAGGTTGATGAACTGCTGAGGGTGGAGGATCAAATTGACGCCGCCGGCCAGGGCCGCCCCGCACTCCCCACGGCGCAGGCTCTCGCAAGCCAGATGGATAGCGGTCAGGGAGGCTGAGCAGGCGGTGTCCACCACCATGCTGGGACCGGAGAAATCCAGCAGGAACGAGACCCGGTTGGCCATCGACCAGAACCCGGTCGAGGCCGCGTTGGGATGGCCGGCGGCCCAGGCCTCGGCCGCGACCCACTGATACGGCGCGTTCATCGCACCCACGAAGACCCCGACATCGCCGCCGTCCGGCGCGTCCCCGCCGGCCCGTTCCCGCAGGCGGGCGGGGGTGTAGCCGGCCTGTTCCAGCGTCGCCCAGGCGGTTTCCAGGAACACACGCTCCTGCGGGTCCATCATCTCGGCGTCGGAGGGCGCGATGTTGAAGAACAGCGGATCGAAGCGGTCGGCGTCTGGGATGAACCCGGCCCACTTGGTGTGGCTGCTGCCCTCGGCGCCCGCGGGATCATAGATCGAGGCGGCGTCCCAGCGGTCGGCGGGAACTTCTCCAATCGCGCTGTCACCGGCGCGGAGCAGGCGCCAGAAGGCGTCCGGCGTCGCCCCGCCCGGGTAACGCCCGGCGAAACCGATGATCGCGATCGGTTCGTCGGGAGAGAAGGACCGGGGCGTGGCCAGGGGAACCACCGGGTGGACAACCTCCGGCTCCACCGAAACCGGCGGGCTGGTTGGGGGGGGCGCGGAGGGGGCCACCGGAACGACAGCGGCGGTCAACCGGGCAACGGCCTCCGGATGGGTCTCGGTCAGCCAGGCGGCCAGGCGGGCAAGCGTGTTGTGCTCGAACAGGAGGGTCGCGGGCAGGCCGGGGATGTCACGATCGAGGCGGTTGCGGATTTCCAGCGCCGTCAGGGATTCAAGGCCATACTGGTCGAAGCCCTCATTGATCCGTACCTCATCCGGATCGAGCTTCAGCACATCGGCCAGCACCCCGCGCAGATAGTCGGTCAGCCCGGTCGCAACGCCCTTGCGCGCCACCCGAGCGGGCGGCTGCGCGATGGCCACGGGCTGTGCCGTTGTCGCAAACGCTTCCCGGTTGGTCGCGACAAGCAGCGCGTGAGGGGAATTCGGACCGGTCGTAACCGTGTCCACGGTGGCAAAACCAGCTTCCCGGAGCCGGGATGTCCAGCTTTCGACCGAAGCCAGGGGCGCGTGCGGGATGCGGTGGCCACGGTCCTCCGCCAGCCACCAGCCGGGCGTCAGGCCGAAGACCATCGTGCCGAAATCCTGCGCGCGCGTGGCCTCCGACAGCAGCAGAATGCCACCGGGGCGCAGCAGGCGGCGGACCCGCGCCAGGGTGCGGCCAAGGTTCGCGGTCGCGTGCAGGACGTTCGCGGCCAGCACGATGTCGAACGTGCCGATGGGTTGGCCGTTGGCCTCGGCGTCGCGTTCCACATCGAAAAGGGCGAACTCGATCCCCGGCCGGCCGGCGAAGCGTGCCGCGCCATGGGCCAGGAAACGCTGGGAAAGGTCGGTCGCGAGGTAGGTCACCCGGTCGCCGAAGGGGGCAAGGGCATCCAGCACAACTGCGGTCGTGCTGCCCGTGCCCGCGCCCAGTTCAATCACCCGTAACGGGCCGATGGCGGCCGATGCGTGCTCCCGCGCGGCCTCCGCAACCGCCCGGTTAAACCGATCCGCGATCGGATTGCCCGCATAGGCGGCCTCAACCAGTGCCATCGACGCCTGCGGGAACAGCACCGACACAGGATCGACCTCTCCCCGCAACAAGGCCGGGTAGGCGTCCAGGCAGGTCTCCAACAACCGCCGAGGCCCGGCCAACCAACCCGCCCCACGCTGCGCCGCGTCCAGACTTGCGCGCGCGGTGTCAGGCGGCAGCGCGTGCAGGCGCCAAAGCCCGTCACGCGCGGTGATCAGGCCATCCTCGGCCAAAGCGTGCAGCAGCGCGATGAACAACGTGTCGTGGCGGGGCGCGAGGGCGAGCCGCCGCCGCAGCCCCTCGGTGGTCCAGGCCTTGCCGGTCCCGCCCGCCATCCCGGCCAGGATATCCAGCAGCCGCACCCGCCCGTAGCGCTCCAGGGCCGCGAACGCCGCCTCCGCCTCGGTCAGCGAGTCCTCGTAATCGAGACCCAAGCGGCGCAATGCCTCCGGTTCGGCCCGCGCGATCACCACGCGGTCGGCGGTCCCGGCCAGAACCGAGGCCAAAGCGGCGATCCCTTCCCTCGGCTGGATCGGATGAACCCCCAGGCGGGCGAGGCTCTGGCGGTAGGTCTCTCCACTGACCACCCCGACATCGCCCCACAGGCCCCAATCGGTCACGACCACGCGCCACGGATGATCCGCCGCCACGGCCCGGGCATAGGCGTCCACGAAGCTCGACCCCGCCACGTAGTTCGACTGGCCGAGCGAACCGGAGACGACGTTGACGGAGGAGAGGAAGGCAAGGAAGCGAAGGGGTTCGGACGACAAGGCCTCGACCATCGCGACGCTGCCGGCGATCTTCGGGGCCAGGACGGCGCGGAAGGTCGCGTCATCCATGCGGGCGAGGGTCCGGTCACGCAGCACCAGCGCGGCGTGGATCGCGGCATCGACGCCGCCCCAGATCGCCCGCAGCCGCTGCGTCACCTGGCGCATGGCCGCGACTTCGGTGGCATCGGCCTGGAAGTAGCGCACGGCCCCGGCGCCGCAGGGGATCGCGGCGATGCGGTCCGCCATTTCGGCTTCGGACCGGCGGCCGACCAGCGCGACGCGGAGGGAACAGTCCCGCGCCAGCCAGCCGGCCAGTTCCGCCCCGATCCCCCCTGCCCCGCCGACGATCAGCACCACCGACCCGGGTCGCAAAGGCAGCACCGGGTCCGGCAGCACCATCGGCTGCATGACCTGGACGTGGCGCACGCCCGCTCGCCAGGCGACTTCGCGCGTGGGCAGCGCCGCCTGTTCTCCCAGGACGAAGTCCGCGATGTGTGGATCGGCCAGGGTGGCGGCATCGAAATCCGCCAGCGTGACCGCAACGCGCGGGTATTCCAGCGCGATGCATTTCCCGAGGCCGAGCACCGCCGCCGCCGACGGATCGGGCTTCTCCCGCGGGGTTGGGGATTGCAGACCACGTGTCACGATGCGCAGCGTCAGGCCCGTCGAGAGGCGGCCCGCTTCATCCAGCCCGCGGATCGCATGGAGCAGGTCGAGCGCCATCGCCTCGGCCCGATCCGCGAGGCTGCCTGGGTCCGATGCAACGGCGACCCAGATGAGGTCGGAGACGGACGCGTCCAGCGCCAGGGACCCGCCGATACGCCAGTCGCGCACGCGGGCATCGCCCAGCGCGGCGCGAAGGTGGGCGGTCAGGCCAGCGTCATCGCCGCCATGCGCAACCACGACGCGAGCGTCCTCCGCCCGCTCGGCCTGGGACGTTTCAACGCGCCAGACCGGCTGCCGGATCGTCAGCGGAACGGGCGCGGTCTGCGTCACCCGCGCGGGTTCGGCGGCCCGGGCGGCGAGGCCGTCCATACGCAGCAGAGCCAGGCCCTCCGCGTCACGGATCGTCAGGTCGAACAGGGCGACATCCCCCGTTGCATCCCGCCGCGTCGCGACCACGAAACGAGCGGCTGTCAGGGAGCCGGACAGGCTGGCGGCGGACAGGGCGAAGGGGACCAGAAGGTCGGTCGCGCCCTCCGCCGCGAAGCCCAGCAACGCCTGCAAGGCACCGTCGAGAATGGCTGGCGGCAGGATCACGCCCGCCTCCACGGCGAAGGGTGCCAGGGCCGCGACCAGCGTCCCGCCATCCGCCCACAGCTCGGTCAGGACCCGCAGGCTGTCCCCGTAACGCAGGCCCAAAGCCGCGAGCCGTTCGTAGATCGCGGGGCCATCCAGATGCCGCATCCCGCGCGCCCGCAACCCCGCGATATCGACCCGGTCCAACGGTTCCGGCGTGCGTCGATCCGTGCGGCCCCGGCACACAACAGCGCCGTCCCGAGCGATCTCAAACGCCACGGCCTCTCCATCACGGCGCAGGGAGATCGTGGTTTGGGCACCCTCCGTCCCGACGTCGAGCGGCGCCATCCAGACCACGTCCCGCAGGGCAATCGGTGCATCGGACACCATCGCCACTGCGGCCCGCGCCATTTCAAGCAGCACGACACCCGGCACCAGGCACCGGCCGCGCACGACGTGGTCGCGAATGACCGGTTCCGAGACACGGAACCGCTTCTCCAGCACCGTCCCATCAAGCGAAGGCACCAGCCGATCCAGGAACGGATGCGGCGCGGGCGCGGCGGTCGAGGGGGCACCCTCCAGCCAGAAACGCCGACGCATGAAGGGATGCGGCGGAACCGGGACAATCTCCCCTGGCAGGTTCAACGCCGGCCAGTCGATCGCGGCGCCGGTCATCCAGGCCTCGGCCAATGTGTCCAACCCGGCATCGGCGGGCGGCGCCGAGGGGATGGTGTCATCGTCCAGTACCGCATGCCGGACGGACGCCGTATCCCCTGCAAGGAAGCGGTCAAGCCGTTCGGCGGCGTCCCTCGACGACGTGGCAACGAAGGACAGGCGGGCGGCCATCGGCTCCCGCCCGCATTGCAGCGTGCGGCAGATGTCGGTGAGCGCATACCGCCCGCGCCGCAGGAAATCGGCCATGCGGGTGGCATAGGCAAGCAACGCCGCATCGCCTCGGGCGGACAACACGAACAGGGCTGGCTGCCCACTGTCGGCCATGGCGCGAGAGGTGCGGTATTCCTCCACCACCAGATGCGCGTTTGCACCACCGGCGCCGAACGAACTGATCCCGCCCCGCAGCGGCATCGGGCCGGTCCAGGGCTCCGTCACTTCCTGCAACCGGAACGGTGTCGCCGCGAAATCGATGTTCCGGTTTGGCGGACCATGCCGATGCGTCGGCGTCAGCGTGCGGTGGCGCAGTTGCAGCACCACCCGCGTCAGGCCCGCAATGCCCGCCGCCGCTTCCAGATGGCCGATATTCGCCTTCACCGAGCCCAACGCGACCGACTGACGCGGCACCGCGTCTCCAAACGCCGAGGCCAGTCCCGCGACCTCGATCGGATCACCCAGCGCGGTGCCGGTGCCATGGGCCTCGATATAGGAGACGGACCCCGGCGCAACGCCTGCCCGCCCAATCGCCTTGGCGATGACATCAGCCTGCTGCACGGGATTGGGCACCGTATAGCCGTTTGTCTTGCCGCCATGATTGGCCGCCCAGCCGCGAATCACCGCATGGACGAAATCCCCGTCCGCGATCGCCGCAGCCAGAGGCTTCAGGATGACCGCGCCGACACCCTCCCCCGGCACATAGCCGTCGCCACCTTCCGCGAAACTATGGCACCGCCCATCGCTGGCGGCGAAACGACCCTGGCTGAGACCCACGTACTTCAGCGGATGCAGACTGAGATTCACCCCGCCCGCGATCGCCGCCGAACATTCCCCCGCCGCAATCGCCTGGCACGCCAGATGGATCGCCGTCAGCGACGAAGAACACGCACTGTCCAGCGCAATGCTCGGCCCGTGCAGATCGAGGTGATAGGAAACCCGGTTGGCCACCGACCAATAGGGCGATGATCCACCGACCGCCCGTTGCCCGCCCGCGCGTTCGGCGGCGAGCAACTGGTACTCGCCATACATGACACCCGCATAGACACCGATGGCGCGGGCGGGGTCGCGAGCCAGACGGGCTCGGGTGTAGCCGGCATTCTCCAGCGCTTCCCAACACGTCTCCAGGAACAGGCGCTCATTCGGGTCGATGGCCGCCGCTTCAGCCGGCGCGATGTTGAAGAACAGGGGATCGAACTGATCCACGCCCGACAGGAAGCCGCCCCAGGCGCTGTAGCTGCGACCTGACGTGCCAGGCTTCGGGTCGTGCCAATCGGACGCGTTCCAGCGATCGGCCGGAATGTCGGTGATCAGGTCGCGGTCGGCGCAGAGATTGTCCCAGAACACATCGAGCGAGTCCGCGCCCGGATAACGCCCGGCGATGCCGATGATCGCAATGCCATCAGCACACGGAGCCGGAACGACGGTTGGTTCGGCCTCGGTCTTCGATGCCAGCGCCGCACCATACCGGCCGGCAAGGAACGTCGCGGCGGCGCGCAGGGTCTGATGCTCAAAGAACAGCGTGCGCGGCAGGCCGGGGAAATCGCGCGACAGTTCCTCATTCATCCTGGTCACCAGGATGGAGTCGATGCCGTATTGTTCCAGTGGACGATCGGGGTTGATGCGCGCTTCCGGCATCGCGGTGGCGTTGGCCAGCAGGCGGCGCAGATAGGCGATCGCCGAGTCCAGCGGGATGGCAGCCTGGACCGGCTTCGGCGCCTCCCCCCCCACGAATCCCTCGATCGCCCGCCGTTGGCCTGGCAGGACGAGGATCGCGCCTTCGGCCTTTGCCACCAGCGTATCGAACACGGCCATCGCCGCCTCGGTCTCGATCGCCCGCAGGCCCGTCACGGCGGCGCGGCGTTCGACCTCGGCGGGATCGACCACCAGGCCGCCATCGCGCCAATAGGGCCACCCGATCGACAACGACCGGCCAGGACCGGCGCGTTCGGCCATGAACGCATCCTGGAAGCGGTTGGCGGCGCTGTAGTCGGTCTGCCCCGCGTTGCCGAATGCACCTGCGACCGAGGAGAAACAAACGAATGCAACCAAAGGCTCCCGCGCCGTCGCTCGATCGAGCGCCAGGGTCCCGGCCAGTTTCGGCGCAAGCACCGCCGCCAGATCATCCGCCGTCTTGTGCAACAGGAACCGATCCCGTGTGACGCCGGCCGCATGGACGACAGCCTGGATGGGGCCAAAGCGCGCGCGGGCGGTGGCCACAACCGCCTCGGTCGCCGTGTCGTTCGCGATATCCGCCGGGAAATACGCCGCGTCACCACCGGCGGCGCGGATCTCGGCGATCAAAGCCTCACTGGTGGCGCCCGCGGGAGAGCGTCCAACCAGGGCAATCCGCGCCTGGTAGCGATGCGCCAGATGCCGAGCGACGTGACGCCCGATGCCGCCGAGGGCACCGGTGAGCAGTATGGCGCCGTGTTGGGGCAGGGTTCCATCCGACGCCATCGGGATCGTTGTCGGGCGCAACCGCCGGATGGAGCGGGCGCCGCTGTCATCCCACCGCACCGCCCGCTCATGCGGCACGTCGCGGGTCGCCCGGGTCTCGGCTGAAAGCTGCCGGCGGACATCCCCGAGCGGCAGGGCAACGGACGCGAGTTGCAGCAGCGGGTTTTCTCGCGCCAGGCCAGCGGCGAAGGCGGCTACCGGGGCCTGCAACGGCGAGTCTCCAGTATGACCATGCAGGATCGTCACCGTGTCGGACGGCGACAGCCGAACCCAGGCCGCACAGAGATGGAAGATCGAACGGAGGCCGTGATGCAGCGTGGCGGTGATCGCAGCCGCCGGCATCTCTCGGATCGCCGTCGTCGGTTCGGTCCGTGACCAGAGATGCCAGACCGTGTCGGGCAACATCCCCTCGGCCCGCAGCGTTGACAGCAGGCGCGCGTGATCCTCGGCGTTGTCCGGATCGATGGCGAAGTAGCGCGGCTCCAGGCGGCAGAAGGCGCTGCCCGGGCGGACCAGAATGGCTTGCGTGCCGAGGTCGCGCCACAGGGTTTCGTCACGATCAAACAACAGGACGGCCGCAGGCGAAGCAGCCTCTGCGATCGGCGCCGGTTCCCAGACGGATGCAAGGAATGTGATCTCGGCCTCGGAGGTGACGCGGACGGTCAGGTCGTCCAGTGTCACCAGCCCCCTGCCCTCGCGATCCAGCACGGCGATCCGCAGGCGCCGCGTATCCGATCCAGTCTCCAGCAGCGACACATGTGCGAGGCATGGGCCGTTGACGGGACCGTGAATGGTCACCCGACCGATCGACACGGGCACGACCGATCCGAGCGCCTCGGCTCCCGCCAGCATCAGCCCGATCGCCGCCTGCACCGCGCCATCCAGCAGCGCCGGATCGAGCATCAGGCAAGGCCGAGCGGGCGTGGTCGGAACGAGTTCGGCGAGGACGGTTTTGGTATCGGCCCGCAACGACCGAATCACCCGGAAGCTGGGGCCATAGTCGAAGCCGAGATCGCGGAACCGGGCGTAGACGGCTTCCGCGTCATGAGGTGCCGGCAATTGGGCCGCGATGGCAGCCACATTCGTGATCGCGGGCACCGCGCTCGCTGATCCGACGACCGCCCTGCCGGACGCGTGGACGGTCCCGTCGCCAGCCAGGAAAGTGAACCCCAAGCCGTCCGCTTCATCCTTCACGACAACGCGCGCGGACAGGCCGGCACGCGGAACCAGCGGAACGTCCAGACGGATGTCGTGCAGAGACACATCGTCGGCCCCGATCGCCGCGCGGGCCGCTTCCACATAGGCCGCGGCCGGGAATACCGCTGCCCCGTTGAACTGATGATCCCGCAGCCACGGCACATCCGGATCGAGAACCAGGCCGCCATCGGACATCAACATAGGGTGGGTCGCGGCCACACGGGGTGTATCCACAACCGCCGGGGTCCGTGCCCGCGTCGGAAACCGCAGCCGCGCGAACGGGTAGCCCGGCAGCGCGATCCGCCGAACCCCAGGTCCGCCAATCGGCGCCCAATCCGCGTCGCCGCCCCGCACATAACAGTCCGCGATCCGCGCCAGATCGCGCGCCGGATCGGCCAGTGCCGCCCCCAACGCCGCATCCTCATCACCGCGCGCCGGCAGGATCAGATTCTCTCCGCGCCAGACCCGCCCGCGCCAGGCGCGCAGATCGTCCAGCGTCTCGACCACGATCGCCAGACGGTGTTCGAAATGTCCGCGCCCCTGGCTCAACGTAAACGCCAGATCGGGCAGCCGGGGCGAATGCCGCTCCAGCCAGGAGAGCAATTCGGTGCGACGAGCCTCCAGCGCCTCGGCCGTCCGTGCGGACAGCAGGATCAGCGCCGGCCCGGACGCAATGGCGGGTTCGTCCAATAGCGGAGCCCCCCCCACCACGACATGGGCGTTGGTGCCGCTGAATCCGAACGAACTGACCGCCGCCAAGCGCGATGGCGCGGCCCAGGGCATCGCTTGGCGCGGCACGAAGAACGGGCTGCCATCGAACGC
This sequence comes from Acetobacteraceae bacterium UBA6159, assembly GCA_002422345.1. GTDB lineage: Bacteria > Pseudomonadota > Alphaproteobacteria > Acetobacterales > Acetobacteraceae > Rhodopila. The sequence goes on along the minus strand of DIUL01000142.1, from coordinate 51,535 downwards.
GATCAAGCCGTTACCATTGGAGAAATTCAGGCTGGGCGGGATCGTCCGGTGCCGCAGCGCCAGCAGCACCTTGATCAACCCCGCGACGCCCGCCGCCGTCAGCGTATGGCCGATGTTGGTCTTCACCGAGCCCAACGCGCAGAAGCCGACACGATCCGTGCGTTGACGGAACGTCGTCGCCAGCGCATTCACCTCGATCGGATCGCCAAGCTGTGTGCCGGTGCCGTGCGCCTCCACCAAAGTGATTTCGTTCGGATCGATCCCGCCGCGTTCATGGACCGTAGCCTCCAGCGCCGTCTGCGCCGGACCGCTGGGCGCGGTGATCCCGCTGGTCCGCCCATCCTGGTTCAGGCCCGACGCCTTGATGACGCCGATGATCGTATCGCCATCAGCCAGAGCCCGCGACAGGCGCTTGAGCACGACGACGCCCACGCCCTCCCCGGGCACAAAACCGTCCGCTTTCGTATCGAACGTGTGGCACTGCCCGGTCGGCGACAGCATCCCCGCGTCATCGAGGAAGGAATGCAGCCGCGGATCCGTCATCAGGATCGACACACCACCGGCCAATGCCATATCGCAATCACCGGCCAGCACGCTCTGACACGCCAGATGCACCGCCACCAGCGACGACGAGCACGCCGTATCCACCGGCAGGCTTGGGCCCCTCAAATCCAGCAGATAGGAAATTCTCGCGGCCAGGATCGCAAGAGACCCGCCCAGGGATGAAAGACTGTCGGTTTCGTTGACTCCGTAACCATCTGGCGCCGCGCCGACGAAGACACCGCACCGCACGCCGGCCAGGGCGCGCTTGCCGTAGCCCGCGTTCTCCAACGCATGCCAGGCCTGTTCGAGGAAAACGCGCTGCTGCGGGCTCATGGCCTCCGCTTCGCGCCAGGACAGGTTAAAGAACTCGGGGTCGAAACAGTCGTGCTCGGACAGGAATCCGCCCCAGCGCACGCGGCCATCCGCCCGCCCGTCCCAACGCTCGGGCGGAACCTCTGTGATCGAATTACGGCCGGCGACGATGTTGTCCCAGAAACCGTCCGCATCCGCGGCCCCAGGAAACCGGCAGGCAAGCCCGATGACCGCGATGTCGGTGTCGGTGTCGGTGTCGGATGGGGCCGCCTGAACAACCGGATCAGGCGGCGCCACGACGACAGGTTCGGCCGGCACCGACAGCGTCATGCCCCGCATATGGTCCGCGAGACCACGCAGTGTGGCGCAATTGAAAATATCCGTCGGCACCAGCGTCGCGCCGAGGTCGCGGTTCAGCAGCGACACGAACTGTGGGGCGATGATCGAGTCCACGCCGAACTCGGCCAACGGTCGGTCGGTCGAGAGTTCCGCCGGGTCCAACCCCAACAACCCGGCCAACCGGTCCGCCAGAGCCGCACGCAGATCGAGCACAGGTGCCGCGACCGCAACCGCCTGCCGCTCCGCCACGAACAGACACTGGAACGACCGGTCCGGCGGATCGGTCCACCCAAACACCGCCGGTGCGCCGAACCCGGCCCTGGTCAGCGCCTGCCGCCATCCGGCCGGCGACAGCACCGGCGCATCCGGCAACCGCAGGTCGGCATCCTGGAACGCCCACCATCCATCCAGCAGCCCGAACGTCATCGTGGCAAAAGCGCCGGCGCGGGTGATTTCATTCAGCAGCAACAGGCCGCCCGAGCGCAGCAGACGATGGACATGACCCAGTGACACGCCAATCCGCGACGTCGCATGCAGGACGTTGGTCCCCAGCACGATGTCGTAGCTCTCGGCGGTGAAGCCCTGGGCGTCCGGTGTCTGTTCCAGGTCCAGAACGCGACCGTTGAAGAAGGCGCGCTTCGCCCCATGCACGCGCCGCCCATGCTGCACGAAACCCATCGAGACATCCGTATAGTCGAATGTCACATGGTCCGCGTGCGCGTCCAACGCCGCCAGCACGGCCAGGCTGGTGCCGCCGGTACCGGCGCCAACCTCCAGAATACGCACGATCTCACCCGGTGCCTGCGCCCGCCGAGCGCGTACTGCGCTGAGGACGGCTGCGGCGGTGAGGCAGTTGAAGTGATCCGACCAGCGATTGCCGCGATAGACCGGCTCGACCAGTTCCATCCCGCCGCCCGGGAACATCACGTCACTCGCGAGCGCCCGCCCCGCCAGCACATCCGCCAGCCGGCTGGCACATTGTTCGAGCAACGTGACATGCGGCCGAAGATCGGGGGCTCGGGCGAGCAACCCATCACGCGTGCCCCGATAGTCCCCGCTGACACCAGGATCACTTGACCGGATGGCGCGCAACGCACGGGTCAGTCCGGCATGACGCGGCAAGGGCGACCCGTCCAGGTCAGCCTGGCTCAAGGTCTCGCGCAGCAGTAGAATGGCGCAGGGATCGAGCGCCGCGAAAGGGTCGATACGCTCGTTCACGGCACGGCTCCCAGATCGCGGATCACGGCGTCGAACAGGCTGACAGGGCGAGGTGTTTCCGGCGCGGCCTGGGGCACGGGCCAGCAACGCCGACGCTCAAACGGATAGGTCGGCAAACGGCGCCGGCGGAAGGAGCGATCGGGATACAACCGATCCCACGCCACCGCGCCGCCGGTCAGATAGGCATCACGGGCCGCCATTGCATCAGCCGGCAGTGAGGCTGGCATAAAAGACCGGTCCCGCAACGCCGAACGCAACTCCCCCAAATCCCGCACTACAAACCCAACCCTCTCTCCCAGATGCGCTCGGCCGCGCGCCAGGGTGCCGCAGAGATCGGCCAGAGAGGTCCGCCCCTGGTCGCGATCGAGCCACTCCGCCATTCCGCGCAGGACCCGATCCAGCGCCTCGGCATCCCGCGCCGAAAACACCGCGAGGTGCCAGTCACGTGCGGGGGCCGGTGGCATGGCGGCTTCCACCGGCGGCTGTTCCAGCACGAGGTGGGCGTTGGTGCCGCTGAACCCAAAGCTGCTGATCGCCCCGCGCCGACGCGTGGCCCCGTCCCAATCCCGCGCGACGGTCGGGATGTCGAACCGGTCGGCATCCGCGTCGATATGGCTGTTCAACCCGCCGAACAGCGCCAAGGGCGGGATGCGCCCATCCCGCAGCACCAGCATCAGCTTGATGAGTCCCGAAATGCCGGCGGCGGGCAGCGTGTGGCCGATATTGGCCTTCACCGACCCCAGCACCCAGCGCCCGTCGTGACCGGAGAAGGCCTGGCGCAGCCCCTCCATTTCGATCGGATCGCCGAGGCGCGTACCCGTGCCATGCAATTCCAGATAGCCGATGGACGCCGGGTCGATTTCAAAACGATCATGCACCATCCGCAGCAGCGCGGTCTGCGCGGCCCCGTTCGGCGCGGTGATCCCATTACTGGCGCCGTCCTGGTTCGATCCCGCGCCCTTGATCAGCGCCAGGATCGTATCGCCGTCCCGTTCCGCATCGCGCCGGCGTTTCAGCACGACGGCCGCCGCGGCTTCTCCTGGAACGAAACCATCCGCGCCAGCGTCCAATGCGCGACAGCGACCGGTGGGGGAGAGCATGCCGGCGCTGCTCGCAGCGACATAGAAATCGGGCGTGGTCAGCACCGCGACGCCGCCGGCCAGGGCCATGTCGGACTCGCCCCGTTGCAGACTCTCACAGGCCAGTTGCAGCGCGACCAGGGAGGAGGAGCACGCGGTATCCACCGACAGGCAGGGCCCATGCAGGTCAAGCCGGTAGGCGATCCGCGCCGCCAGCATCGACGCCGCGTTGCCCATGAAGCGCTGGGCGTCGTGCTGCCGGCCGGCCTGGCGCAGCAGTTTGTCGTAATCGCCCGCCACCGTGCCGACGAACAGGCCGCAGCGCGCATGGGCGGGATGCGGGCCGGCGTAACCGGCGTCCTCCAGCGCGTGCCAGGCTTCCTGCAGGAACAGGCGCTGCTGCGGGTCCATCAACGTCGCTTCGTGAGGCGAGAGGTTGAAGAACAGGGGATCGAAGCTCTCGACATCATCCAGGAACCCGCCATCCGGGCACTGTGTCCGCCCCGGCACCCCGGGGGACGGATCGTAGACGGCGGCATGATCCCAACGCGCGCGCGGCACCGGCCGGACGCTGTCGACGCCGCCCAGGATATTGCTCCAGAACGCGTCGACCGTATCAGCGCCCGGGAAGCGGCCGGACACGCCGATGACCGCGATGTCATCCGCCCAGGCACCCGTCTTGGCAGGCACCGGTTCGGCAAGGACCGACGGCGGGGCCGCGGGTGCGATCTGCACCGCGTGGTGGGAAGCCAGGTGCTCCGCGAGGCGTTCAATCGTTGGGTGGCTGAACAGGATCGTCGGTTTCAGCGTGATCCCGAAACGATCATTCAGCGCGGCGATCAGGTCGACACTGATGATCGAGTCCGCACCGTAGTCCGAAAAATTGCGGTCCTGCATCAACTGCTCGGGCCGCATCTGCAACGTCTCCGCCACGACCACACGCAGGGCCTCAATCAAGGATGTGGGTTCCACACGCGCCGGGACGACGGGTGCCGCTTCGACCCGCGCTGCGGCCGGGACGGTGCCAATGATGATGGTATGGCGGTAATCAGCGGCCGAGGCACCACCGATGCCACGCAGCGCGACCTCGGCGAACCCGGCCAGGCGCAGGACCCGTGACCAACCAGGCGCATCCAGCAGGGGCGAGTGCACCAGACGATGATCGGTGTAGGCCCACCATCCATCGAGCAACCCGAATGTCGCGGTAGCGAAGTCCGGCACCGCCGTCATCTCATACAGCACCAGCATTCCGCCGGGTGCCAGCAGACTCCGCAGCCGTTCCGCCGTTGTGGACAGGTCGGGCGTGACGTGAACGACATTGGCGCCCAGCACGATATCGAAGCTGGCGGGATCGTAGCCCTGCGCGACGGGATCGCGACCCAGGTCGAGCACGCCGAAGCGCACGAACCCGTACTGTGCGCCGAACCGCTTTTCGCCATGCAGGGCAAAGGCACGGGATACGTCCGTATAGACATAATCCACCGGCACGGCCGCCGAGTCCAACGCGGCCAGCACGGCCGCCGACGTACCGCCGGTACCGGCCCCGACCTCCAACACCCGCACCGGCCTGCCTTTGGCAACCGCCGCGTCACGCACCGCCGTTGCGACGAGCGCATTGCAGTGGGTGGTCAGGCAGTCGCCGCGATAGATCCCTTCCACCAGGGACATCGAGGAACCAGGAAACAGCACCTCCGTCGCTGGCATCGCGTCGCGCAGCACGGCATCATAGTGGTCGAGGCAGCGGCGCAGCAGCGTCACATGCGGGCGTAGGGCGGGATGGGCGGCCACGAAAGCGGCCTCGGCCCCCACGTCCATGGCCGCATCGGTCGCGCGGGACAGCATCTCGACCAGGGCGGCATGCAAGCGACGGTGGCGCGGGGCAACCGTCTCGGCCGAGAGCCGATGATCGGCCGCCCAGGCCGCGACCGCCCGCCGGGTCAGCGCATCAAGTGCGGCGTGTTCGCGTAGCGCGATGGTTGCATCATCAACGACCTCGCCGGCTTCCTCGACGCCCAGTTCCCGCAGGACTCGGTCTTCGGCCTTCAGCACCAGGACCTGTTCGTGCGTGCCGCCCAGGATCGCCTCAACGGCGGCCAGACCCTCGGCCGTGGTGATCGGCTGCACGCCCCGGCGGGCGAGGCGTTCCCGATAGGCAGGATCGGCGACGCGCCCTACCTCTCCCCAGAAGCCCCAGTTGATGACACGCACCGGGCAGCCCAGGCGTTCGGCGGCCTCGGACGCATAGGCATCCTTGAAGGCGCAGCCCGCGACATAGTTCGCCTGGCCGGCATTGGCGGCGAAGGAATTGGCCGAGGAGAACAACGCGAACCAGTCCAGCGTCTCCCCCGCCAGGGTATCCACCAGGTTGATCGTGCCGGCCGCCTTGACGTCGAACGCCGCACGGAACGCCTGGTCGGACATGCGGGCGAGCGACTGGTCCTCCATCACGATCGCCGAGTGCGCCGCCCCGGTGATCGGACCGAACCGCGCCCGGACCGCCGCCACCGCCTGCCGGAGCGAGGCCGCGTCTCGGGCATCGGCCTGGAAGAACGCGACGGCGCCATCCAAGGCATCGATCCGGGCCTGACGCGCGGGGTCGGGCGGCGTGCGGCCGATCAGGGCAACGCGGGCGCCGTGGCGGGTGGCGATGTGGCTCGCGAGTTCCAGGCCGATCCCACCCACGCCGCCCAGCAGGACATAGACACCGTCACGACGGAAGGCGGGTCGCACCGGCGTCGGGCGGACCAGGCGCAGAGCGCGGACCTGAGGTTGTCCCGCGTGCCAGGTCACTTCCCGACCCAGCGCGTCGCCAGCATCGCCAAGGGCGGCGGGGATGTCGGCAAGCCGATCCACGGCGACACAGCGGACGGACCAGGACGGGAACTCCCGCCCCGCGACGCGCGCGAGGCCGAAGGCGGCGGCCGCCCAGGGCGGGATCCCGGCCTGGGTTCGCAGGACCAGGACGGTCAGGACGAATGGGCGAGACCCCAGCGCGCGGGCACGCTCCTGGATCAGATGCCGTAGCCGGTCGAGGGCGGTTTCCGTCTCGGCCAGCACGAAGACGATCCGGTCCGCGTCAGGGGTCGCCGCATCGGTCGGAACGCAGCGCGCGCCGGACAGCGCGGCTCGGACGGCCGCACAGGCCGGGTGATCCGGGTCGGCGACGACCAGGGTGGACCCGGCGTCGATCACGTCCGCCACCACGGCGCGCGGGACCCAGACCGGTTCGTAACAAGGGGGGACGGCGACCGAGGCCGGACGCATCCGGCCGGCGAGTTCGTGCAGGATGACGCAGGGCTCACCCGCCGGCGTGGCGATCAGGGCGTCGAAGCGGACGATACCGGCCTCCGACCCGTCATCCAGGCGGCGCACCGTGATCCGGCAGTCCGCGGGCGGCATGCGGCGGATTTCGACTTCCCCGACCGCGAAGGGCAGCGGCAGCGGGCCGGCGCCGTCGTCGATCAGCACCGAGGTCAGTTGCAGCGCCGCATCCAGCAGGCCGGGATCGAGGCCCACCGCATCGCCAGACCGCGCAACCGCGGTGGCCGAACGCGCGGACACGGTCAAGCTCTCGATCGTGCGGAAGGCCGGCCCGTAGTCCAGACCGCGTTCGCCGAGGCTGGCATACAGGTCGGCTCCCCCCATGCTCCGACCATTGCCCACGCTCGCTTCTTTCAGCGGCGACAGGACCGGCGCCGCCACCGCCCCATCCGCCGCTACCAACCCGGTCGCGTGGACAACGCCCTCGACCGACAGGTCGAACCGCCAGCCGTCCGGCATATCCCGCATCGACAGGATCGGGTTGGCACCGGCCAGCACGGGACGCAGCCAGGTCAGGCCCGACAGGCGGAGAGGTAAGCTGCGGCCGAGGCGTTGGGCGGCCTCGGTAACCAGGGCGATGGTGGCGACGCCTGGCAGGGTCGGCTCCCCCATCACGCGATGGTGTGCGACCACCGGGTCCGCGGCATCCAGGGCAACCCGCCATCTGGCCTCGGCCGCCAGGGTGGGTTCAGCCTCGCCGAGCAGACTGGGGCGGGGCGGGGCGACGGGGAGGTGGACGGGACGGGCGGGGGTATCGGGCAGCCAGTGGCGTTCCCGCAGAAACGGATAGGCCGGCAACGCCACTGGGCGGCGGGGTTGTTCGGCATAAACCGCCATCCAATCGACCTGGCCGCCGGCGGCCCAGTGGCGGGCCAGCGCGCGCTGGTCGTCCAGGCGGGGTTCGGCGCCCCGTGCGGTGGCAGGCTCCGGAAGATGGGAGAGCTGGTCCAGCAGGTCGGGCAGATCGGTCACGACGAAGGCAACGCGGGCCTCCATCGCCTCCCGCCCGACCGCAAGGGTGTAGGCGATGTCGCCGATGTCCAACGGGTTCGCCGTCAGCCAGTCGCGCAGGGCGGCGGCCATCACGCCCAGACGCTCACGGTCGCGCGCCGACAAGGGCACGACCCAGGGGCCAGCGCCGGATGAGGTCGGAGGCGCGGGCGGCGCTTCCTCCAGCACCACGTGCACATTCGCTCCACCGGCGCCGAAGGAGCTCACGCCCGCCCGACGCGGCCCGTCCCGCCAGGGCGCCAGCGTCTCCTGCACCGCGAAGGGCCCGGAGGTGAAGTCGATCCGCGGGTTCCTGGGGCTCGCGTGCAGGGAGGGCACCAGTTCCCGATGCCCCAGTTGCAGGACGGCCTTGGTCAGGCCAGCGATGCCGGCGGCGGCCTCCAGATGCCCGATATTGGATTTGACCGAACCGATGGCGCAGTGCCCGCCCGTCTGGCCGAACGCGTCCGACAGGCCGGCGATCTCGATCGGGTCACCCAGGCTCGTACCGGTGCCGTGGCATTCGACATAGCCGATGCTTGCAGCATCGATCCCGGCCTGGCGCAGGGCGGCCGTGACGACGGCGGCCTGCGCGCGCGGGTTCGGCACGGTATAGCCCGAGGTCTTGCCGCCCGCGTTCATCGCCGATCCGCGAATGATGGCCTCGATCCGGTCCCCATCCGCCAGGGCGGCGGCGAGTGGTTTCAGGACGATGACACCGACGCCCTCGCCCTGAACAAAGCCGTCCCCGGCCTCTCCGAACGCGCTGCAGCGCGGCCCGTGGGAGAGCATGCCGGCGCGGGACAGTTCCAGAGGCTGCTGCGGATGCAGGATCAGATTGACCCCGCCCGCGATCGCAACGCCACATTCGCCCCGGCGCAGGCTCTCGCACGCCAGATGGATGGCCGACAGGGAGGCGGAGCAGGCGGTGTCGACGGCCAGAGACGGCCCGGTGAAGTCGAACAGATAGGACACACGGTTGGCGATCGACCAATGGTTCGACTGCACCAACTGGCCCGCGGCGACAGCGTCCATGCCCAGCAGGCGATAGGCGTTGTGCATCACCCCGGCGAACACACCGACGTCTCCACCGGCCCGCTGGGCCGCGGCTTTGAGGCGGAGGCGGGTGTACCCGGCGTTCTCGATGGCGCCCCAGCAGGTTTCCAGGAACAAACGCTGCTGCGGGTCGAGCAGCTTGGCTTCCCGGGGAGAGATGCCGAAGAACAGCGGATCGAAGAGGTCGGCACCCTCGATGAAGCCGCCCCAGCGGGTATAGGCGCGATCCTTGCGCTCGGGATCGACATGGGTGTGCCAGTCCCAGCGATCGGCGGGGACTTCGGTGATGCTGTCCTTGCCGGCCCGCAGGTTGCGCCAGAACGTCGCCAGGTCGGGCGCGCCAGGGTAGCGGCCGGCCATGCCGATGATGGCGATGGCGTCGTCCGCCGCACGGGCGGCGGCCGGTTCCACCGTGTCCCGCACGGGAAGGCTGGCGCCGATCTGAGTCAGATGGTCGGCCAGGCGGCGGAGCGTGTTGAACTCGAACAGCACGGTCGCGCGCAGGGTCGGGACGTGCCGTTGCAGGGCCAGGGTGATGCTGTTGACCAGCAGTGAGTCGACCCCGAACGCCTCATAGGTCAGGTCTGGGTCGAGGGCATCCGCATCCATGCGGAGGATCTCGGCAACGAGGTCCCGCAGGCCAGAGAGCAGGTCCGATGAGGGCGCCGGGACTTTCGCTGTTCGGGGTGTGGCAACGGCGGGCGTGGCTACGGCCTGGGCGAACCAATGCTGCTCCGCTTCGAACGAGTATTGCGGCAACGGCACCCGCCGCACCGCCCGGTCGGCGAACAGCCGGCCCCAATCGACATCATCCCCGGCCACCCAGGCGCGTGCGGCGTCCGCCAGGACGCCGGCGGCCTCGATCCGGGTGGGACCAGCCTCCAGCGCCGCCGCGGCCTCCTGCGGCGTTGCCGCCAGAACGGCCAGCCGGTGCGCGAACCGCTGACGCCCGACGGCGAGCGTCCAGGCCACGTCCCCCAGGTCGACCCCGGGGTCGGCCCGCAGATGCGCCGCCAGGGTCGCCGCGGACCGGTGCATAGCGGCCTCGGTCTTCGCGCTCAGCACCAGGGGCAAGGCGGCCCGGGGCGCGGGCGGGCGCGGGGGCAGAGGCGGCGCCTGTTCCAGCACCATGTGAACGTTGGTGCCCCCCAGGCCGAAAGCACTGACGCCGGCCCGACGCGGCCCCTCGACCGGCCAGGAGGCGGCGGTCGCGCTGACGAAGAACGGCGTCGCGGCAAGATCCAGTTCCGGATTGGCAACATCATGGTTCAGGCTGGGCGGGATCACACCCTCCCGCACCGCAAGGGCCGCGCGGATCAGGCCGGCCACCCCGCTCGCGACATGCAGGTGCCCGATGGAGGGCTTGAGCGACCCCAACGCACAGCGGGCGTCGCCAAAATCCTCCCGCTGGAACACCCGGGCCAGGGCACGGATTTCGATCGGATCGCCGATCAGCGTGCCGGTGCCATGCGTTTCGATGTAGCCGATCGAGGCGGGATCGACATCGGCGACCGCCAGCGCCTCCCCCACCACGCGCGCCTGGCCCTGCACGGAGGGCGCCAGATAGTCGGTCTTCCGCGCCCCGTCATTGTTCATGGCCGACCCGCGGATCACCGCATGGATCGTGTCCCCATCCGCCACCGCGCGCGACAGCAGCTTGAGCACGACGACGCCCAGCCCGTTCCCTGGCACGGTTCCATCCGCCCGCGCATCGAAGGCGCGACAGACGCCGGACGCCGACAGCATCAGCCCGGGTGCGTGCCGATAGGCCCCCTGCGGCAGCGCGATCGAGCATCCCCCCGCCAGCGCCATGTCGCACTGGCCGCTGACCAGCGCCTCCACCGCCGCATGCACGGCCGCGAGGGAGCCCGAAGACGCCGCCTGCACCATCATGGCCGGGCCGGTCAGGTCCAGCTTGTAGGCCACGCGTGACGCCGCATAGTCCTTGTCGCGGGAGGTCAGGGCGAAGAAGCTGTCCGCCAGGTCATGGATCGCCGACCCGCCGTAGCTGCTCTGGGTGATCGACAGGTAGGTACCGACGGTGCCCGCATCCGTGCCGGCGCCATGGCCGGCATGCTCCATCGCCTGCCACGCGACTTCCAGCAGCAGACGCTGCTGCGGATCGAGCGCCTGGGCGCGCGCGGGCGGAAACCCGAAGAACGACGCATCGAACCGCCCGACATCATCCAGCACACCATAGGCGCGGACCAGAGCGGGATCGGTCAGGTCCGCGGGGCTGAACCCGGCGGCGAGCAGCGCATCATCGTCCAGCCGGCGGATCGCGCCGATGCCGGCGATCTGGTTGCGCCAGAACTGGTCGACGTCGGAGGCACCGGGCAGCCGCACGGCCATCCCGATGATCGCAATCCCGTCCAGCGCCGCGTCGGCTTCGGTTCCATGCATGCTGGGGACTCCTAGGCCGGTCGGCCGGCGCGGAACTGGCGCCGTCGTTGGACACGGGAAAGCGACGACGGCAACACAGTCGTGGGAGCAACCGCCGTCTGCTGGGGTGGTCCGCTTCGTTCCGCCAAGGCCGCGGCGAGGGCGCGTACCGTCGCGAACTCGAAGATGTCCGTCACGGTGCAGCCGACGCCCAGCGCCCGGTTGATCCGCGTGTTGGCATCGACGGCGTGGAAGGAGTGCGCGCCATGCTCGAACAGCTTGCCATCGGGCGGCAGCAGCGGATTTCGTAGGACATCGCGCCAGATCGCCAGGATTTGCGTTTCCAACGCCGCTGGGCCGGGTGCCGTCGTTTCAACCGCAACCGCTGGCGCACGCCACGCCATCAGCGCCTTGCGATCCACCTTCTCGTTGGCGTTCAGCGGCATCGCCTCCAACCGCTGGAACGCGGCTGGCACCATGTATCCTGGCAATGTCCGGCCAACATGGTCCCGCAGTTCGGCGGCGTCCGCGCCGTCCGAGACATGGAACGCCATCAGGGACCGGTGCCCATCCGCGTCGGTCCGCACGACCACCGCCGCGTGGCGCACCTTCGGGTGGCGGGCGAGCGTCGCCTCGATCTCTCCGAGTTCGATCCGATAACCGCCGATCTTCACCTGGTCGTCATTGCGGCCGAGGAACTCGATCACCCCGTCGTCGCGATACCGGCCGAGGTCGCCGGTGCGATACAGGCGCTCCCCGGTGACCGGATGGGTGATGAAGCGGGAAGCCGTGATCGCCTCATCCCGCCAGTAGCCACGCGCCAGCCCGATGCCCGCGATGAACAACTCCCCCGCGATCCAGTCGGGGCAATCGTCCAGACGTTCGTCCAGCACATGGAAGCGCTGGTTCCGCATGGGGAAGCCATAGGGGATGCTGCCCCAGGCCGGATCGGGCGCACCGATCGGGTAGGCGATCGACCAGATGGAGGCCTCGGTCGCGCCGCCCAGGCTGATCACGTCCAGCGCCGGGTTGGCCTGGTGCAGCCGCGGCGGCAGACCGATCGGGATCCAGTCTCCGCTCATCATCACCAGCCGCAGCCTTGCCAGCGCATCCCCCGCGTCTTGTGCTTCCATGAACAGTTGCACGAACATCGGGACGGAGTTCCAGATCGTCACGCCATGCGACCGGATCAGGTCGGCCAGATGCGCCGGATCGGCAGCCGAACGCGGGTCGGGCAGGACGATCGCGCCGCCCACGCCCAGCACGCCGAAGATGTCGTAGACGGACAGATCGAACCCCAGGGACGACAGGCCGAGCACACGGTCGGAAGGGGTGACGCGGTAGCGGTCGTTGACGTCGAGCACGGTGTTCAGCGCGGCGCGATGCTCGATCATCACGCCCTTCGGTTCGCCGGTGGAACCCGACGTGAAGATGACATACGCCAGATCATGCGGTTTCGCGCGTGGGACCGGCATCACGGCCGAGGCCGGCTCGATGCTTTCCATCGCAACGACCTGTATGCCGTCCGGCCAACCCAGGCCCAACGCATCGAGCGTCAGGACAACCGAAGCCTCTCCGCGCGCGACGAGATGATGCCGGCGCGCCTCGGGCAGGGTCGGGTCGATCGGCAGGTAGGCACCGCCGGCCAACAGCACTCCGATCACCGCCGCGACCTGCCGCCATCCTTTCGGCAGCGACACGGCCACCAGTTGGTCGGGTGGCAGATCGCCCAGCGCCTCGGCCACCGCGCTAGCGTGGCGCAGCAGGTCCCCATGCGTCACCATCCCATCCGGCCCGATAACGGCCACACGGTCCGGGTGGGCAAGGGCCTGGCGCAGGAAGGGTTCGTGCAGCAGCCCCTCCGGCAGCGGATGATTGGTCGCGTTCCGGCGCACGCGGCGCGCCTTTTCCGTGTCATCCAGCCAGCCCGAGAGCGGACGCTCCCAGATCGCCGCGTCGGACGCCAGCGTGCGCAGCGCCGAACCCCAGGCAGCGAACATCCCGCCCATCAAACCATCGGGGAACAAGGCGTCGATCGCGTCCCAGGTGAAGACCAGGGCGCCGTCATCTTCCATTACCTGCGCGTCGAGCCAGACCTGCGGCGTGCGGGTCGCCCCATGCTCCAACCGCCCCAGCGGGCCGGACAGGGCGCCGTAGCCAAGCATGCTGGTGAACACGACCGGCATCAGGCCGTTGCCGCGTTGTTGCAGCACCCGCACCCCGGTGTAGCGCGCATGGCCGAGATGGGTGGCGAGGTCTCCACCCGTGCCACGGGCGCGGTCCGCGAAGGGAACGGGCGTGTCCACATCAAGGCCCAGCAGCACCGTGGACGTGAAATCGCCAATCACCGCGGTGATATCGGGATGGATCGGCTGGCGATCATTGACCGTCAGGTTGACCGTGAACCGCCGCGCGGCGGCCCAGCGCGCCAGTACCTCGGCAAAGGCGGTGACCAGCACGGCCACCGGCGTAACCCCAGCCGCCCGTGCATGCGACCGCAGCCGTGCCCAATCGTCGCGATCCAGCACATCCCGATGCCGGTTCCATGCCCACTCCGCCCGCGCATCCAGCGGCTTCATATCCGGCAGGACCGGCGCCGGCGGCAGGGATGGGGCGAGCGCCGCCCAATAGGCCTCGGCCGCTTCGAACGCGGAACTGTCCTCCTCCCGCCGCTGGTGCAGGACGTAGTCGCGGAAGGTGATACCGGGCCCGGGCAACACAGCCCCCGGTTCCGCACACAACATCCCCCACTGCCCCAACAACACCGCCAGGCTCGGCACATCGATGATCAACAGATCGATGCCGAGATGAACCCGCGTGGTGGTCTCATCCTGGCTGAAGGCGACGCGGAACAGCGGCCAGCGCGTCGGATCGAACGTCTCCCGCGTCATCGCGGATCGAAGGGCGGGCAGAGCGTCGGCGCCATGACGCTCGATGACATAGGGCGGGACCTGGGCCAGCACGCGCTGGGTGCCGTCGGGCAGGACCACGGCGCGCAGCATGTCGTGCATCGCGATCAGCCGGTTCAGCGCGGCTTCCAGCCGATCCGGATCGCGCTCGGGGCCCGCCGTGAACTCCCAATACACATGGCACGCGCCGCCGAGGGCGAAGCCGGAGGTGCGGCCCAGCCAGTAGGCAAGCTGGATGTCGGTCAGGGGGAATGGTTCGAACCGATCCGCGATGTTGGGCTGGATGGTCGTGACGGAACGACCGGCTTCCATGGGCAAGGTTGCCGCGAGGGCCGCCAAGGGCTGGTCTGCCAGCAGCGCGGCCGGTTCCGGCGCCGTGCCCAGTTCGGCGGCAAGCCGAGCGCGCAGTTCGAAGGCGAGCAGGGAGTCGAGGCCTAGGCGTGGGAGGGCGGACCGGTCCGTGATTGCCGAGACCGGCAGGCGCAGGATGGCCGCCGCTGCCTCTCGGAGGATCGACAAGCGGTGATCCTCGCCACGCGGACCCGCATCGGGCGGGACGTCGGTGCGGGCGGGAGCGTGACTGATTTCAGACGCGATCGTTTCCACCGGCGCGGGAGCGACCGCGTCGGAGGCACTTGGCCAGAACCGTTGCCGCTCGAAACGATGGGGAGGCATCAGGCCGACGCGGCGGGCTCCGGGCGGCACAGGCGCAACCACATCCGTGCCATCGACGAACATCCGGGCCGCGGCCAGCAGACGAGTGCGGCCCACCGAGGCATCCGCCTGGGTGGCTTCCGCGCAGAGCCGGGCCGCCATTTCGGCGAAGACCGGGCCGGTGGCGGGGTCCTGGGGCCGCGCCTGGCCGATGGCGGCATCGGCCCCCTCCCGGAGTTGGCGACGCAAGGCGTCCATGTCGGACGCCACGAAAGCCGCCCGCCATGGCAGGTCCCCGGGCGCGGCGTTCAACGTCCCGGCCAGGTCGGGCAGGGAGACGGAGGCCCCGTCCAGCCAATCCGCCAGGTCGGCCAGACGCTGGCGCAACGCCGCCTCAGTCCGGTCGGCGACCAGCAGCAGGGCGCCGCAGGGGGGCAGCGCGGGTGCCTGGATCGTTGGGGCGGGCGCTTCCTCGACCAGCATGAACCCGTTGCTGCCATTGATCGCGAAGGCGTTGAGCGCGGCAAGGCGAGGGGCGTCCCAAGTCGTCAGACGTGTGTTCACCGTCAGCCCGCCGCCCGACAAGGCCGGCAGCGGATTGGCCCCGGCGTGCAGCGACGGCGCCAGTTGGCCGTGCCGGAGTTGCAGCACCAGCTTGAAGAGTCCCGCCATGCCGGCGGCGGCCAGCGTGTGGCCGATGTTGCTCTTGACGGAGCCGATGGGCAGCGCCCGATTGGTGCCGAAGACCTCGGCCAGCGCGGTGACCTCGGCCGTGTCGCCGGCCTTGGTGCCGACGCCATGCGCCTCGACATAGGAGACCGCGGACGGCGCGATTCCGGCGGCGGCGAAGGCCTCCCGCGCCAGGGTCGTCTGGGCGGCAACCGATGGCGCGCTGATGCCGTTCGTCGCGCCGTTCTGGCTGACCGCCACGGCGCGGATGACGGCGTGGACGGTGTCGCCCCGGGCGGTTGCGTCGGACAGGCGGCGCAGGACGATCACGCCGGCGCCCTCCGACAACCCCAGCCCGGCGGCATCCGCGGCGAAGGAGCGGCAACGCCCGTCCGGCGCCAGGATGTCCGCCTGGTCGGCCATGACGGCAAGCTGCGGCGTGCTCTGCACCGCGACCGCGCCGGCGACGGCGGCCTCGACCTCTCCACGCCGCAGGGCGTCGACCGCCAGCTTGATCGCGGCGACGGCCGAGGCACAACCCATGTCGACAGTCAGTGCCGGCCCCTTCAGGTCGAACAGATAGGCCAGCCTGGCGGACAGCGACGACGGCATCTGGGCGAGCAAGGACGGGCGGTCGATCGGCAACCCCAGCAACGCGGCCTTCTGCGCGTAGTCCGATGCACTCGCGCCGATGAAGACGCCGGTACGGGTCTGTGACCCGCCTTGCGGCCTGATCCCGGCGTCGGTCAGGGCGAGCCAGGTCTGCTCCAGGATCACGCGCTGCTGCGGGTCCATCAGCACGGCCTCCCGCGGGGAGATGCCAAAGAACGCCGCATCGAAACATTCGGCGTCGGCCAGGAAGCCGCCCGCGCGGTGTTGCGGTTGTCCTCCACCGGGGACGCCGTGGGCGGCGAACTCCCGCTTGTCCCACCGGCCAGGGGGAACCGAGCCGACCGCGTCGATACCGTCCCGCAACAGGCGCCAGAAGGCGCCGATGTCGGGTGCCCCGGGAAAGGAGCCGGCCATGCCGACGATGGCGATCGATTCGTCCCAGGCTTCCACGACCGGCGTCGCGATCGGCTCGGCCCGGGCATCGGTGATCGGTGAGGCCGTCGGGGCCGCGACGATCGGGGCGACAACGGGCTGGGCAACAATGGGCGGGGGCCTCGCGACAACAGGCCGTGACGCGGCGACGGCGGGGATCGCGTCGCTCAGCACCACCTTCCCGATATGGCGGGCGCGGGCAAGGAAACGCAGCGCGTCCGATGCCTCGGCGAAGGGGAAGCCGCGGATCGGGATGGGAGTCAGTTCGCCGCTGTCAAACCGATCCAGCAGCGCGCCGAGGCGCCGGCCGACCAAGGCGGGATCGCGGTCGATCTCCGCCAGCAGGTCGAAGATCGTGTAGGTGATGTCAGGATGGTCCGCCGGATCGCGCAGGTCCGTCTTGCCGATCTCGATGAAATGGCCGCCAGGGCGCACCAGCCCCAGGCCGGCATCCGTCATCGCGCCGGCGAGGCAGTTCAGCACCACGTCGACGCCCTTGCCGCCCGTCGCATCCCGCACCGCATCGACGAAGGAAAGGTCGCGGGAACCAGCCACGCAGGCAATGCCGAGGTCGGTCAGGAACGCGCGCTTCTCGGGGCTGCCGGCAGTGGCGAGGACGGTGGCCCCGGCCAGTCGGGCAATCTGGATGGCGGCCAGTCCGACACCGCCGGTCGCGGCGTGGATCAGCACCGACTGCTTCGGCCCCAGCCGCGCGATCCGCTCCAACGTCCAGGACGCGGTGAGGAAGACGATCGGGATGCTGGCGGCCTCGGCCAGCGTCAGGCCTGGCGGCAGGGGGGCGAGCAGGCTGGCCGGCGTCACGACATGGCGCGCCAGGCTGCCGACGTGCAGGCCCAGCACGGGGTCGCCGATGGCGAAGCCAGCAACGCCCGGACCGATGGAAGCGACATGGCCGGCGAACTCCAGCCCCAGCGGCGCCGGCGCGTGGCCGAGGCGGCCGAGGGCTTCCATCACATCACGGAAGTTGAGACTGACGGCCTCGGTCTCGATCTCCACCTCCCCGGGGCCGGGCGGGCGGCGGGGTGTCTCGTGACCATGGAGAGAACCGAGATCGCCCGCGCGTCCCACGCGCCAGACGCGTGTCGGTTCGGCCGCGGGCGGTGGGACTGGAGGCACGACCGGCGGCGGTTCGGCCGCGATCGGTTTGGCGCCGTCCTGCCCCGCCAGATGGCGGGCGAGGCGGCGCGGTGTCGGATGATCGTCGATGGTATGGGGCGAAACCGTGCGCCCCAGCACCTCCGTCAGGATCATGGTCAGATCGCTGGCGGCCAGGGAATCAACGCCGAGATCGACGAACCTGGCATCGTCGGTGATCGTGTCCGGTTCGGCCTCCACCGCGCGGGCCACGGCGTCTCGGATGAGGGCGAGCAAAGCAGGATCATCAGCGGGGGTCGGCATCGGGGGGGCTTGCTCCTGCCGAACGGCCGGCGGCGGCGCGGGTTGGGGGCGGGCTCGCGCCACGGTTGGTTCGGGTTCCGTCGCGATCGGACGGTCCGGGCCGCGGGCGACCAGGATGGCCCGGGACGAGGAACCGGACAGGCTGACCTCGCGGAAATCATCGCGCAGCGTGAGCCGCCAATCCTCGGGCGTCAGGGGTGCCGCGGTGCGGTCCCACCATCCCGCCCGCAGGCCCAGGGTCACGGTGTATATGTCACGGGTCCGGATTGGTTCGTTTACGATCAGGACGCCATCCGTGCGCAACAGGCCGCGCACCCGATCACCAAACGGCCTGCGCCCATGCAGTGCGTTGACGGAGAGCACGATGTCGAACCGCCCCACGGCCGCAGCGGGGTCGAGGCGCGTGAACTCCGGCGTGACCGGGCCGCCCGCCACGCGGGTACGCGCGACCGCCAGCAGCGTGGCGGAACGGTCGGTGCAAACGTAATCAACATGGGCCGCATACGGGACGAGCGCCGCGATCACGCGGGCCGTGGCTATGCCGGTGCCTGCGCCGACCTCGATGATCCGGACAAACTGTCCTGGCTGTTCCTGCAGCCGCCGAACCACCGCGTCGGCGACGGCGGCCGCGGTCAGATCAAGGGCGGCCCGATCGCCAGGCAGGTCGTGGAGCAGCCGGTCGACCAGATCGGGATCGGTGGCCGGGAACAACACGTCCTCGGCCGGCTGTTCGCCCGCCAGGACCGAGGGCAGAGCGCTCACGCAACGATCCACGGCGTACAGCAGCCCCGCCATCGTCGTCTCGCCCGCCAGTCCGGCGCGGATCGCCTGGGCCTCGGCGATGACGGCGGCGCGTTCGGCCAGGGCTCGGACCTGAACACCATCCAGCCCCACCAGACCGTGCCGGCCGAGAGCATCCAGGCAGGCATCGAGCAGCGGCGCGTAAACTGGCAGGCGCAGGCAACGGCGGGCGATGTCGACACGTGTCATGCCGATCCCCAGCGACGTAATCGCGCCGGCACGCTCCAAGGCCACGAACAGGCGATGGGCCGTGTAGGAGTCGAGACGATCCAGCAACGCCTGATCATCGGGCATCGGGGGAACGACAGGGGTGACGGCAGGCTGGTGCAGATCGATCCAGTGCCGCTGGCCGTCGAACCGATACAACGGCAATGAAACAACCCGGTGGGAGGCATCCAGCGCGGACCAATCGATCGGCGCGCCCGCCTGCCAGAGTTCCGCCAGTCCCCCGATCCGGCCGAGGGCACGGATGTCGACGGAGAGGGTGCCGGATGGGACCGGCATCTCCACCACAGCCGACCGCTCGGCCGTATGCGCGTGCAGGATCGGCGCGAAGGCCGGCGGTCCCGACACCAACGCGCGTTGCGCGACGGTGGCGGCCAGGCGATCGAGGGCCGCGGTTTCGGCGTCGAGGAGGGCAACCGCCTCATGCTCCCGCAGCAGACCTTCCGCGATCAGTCCGGCGATCTCGTCCCACGCCTCCGTCGGCGCGTCCTGCCCTGCGTCCAGCGACCAGCGCCGCGCGAGACGCCGTGTCGCGGCAACGAGACAAAGGACCAGTTGGCGTCGGCTATTGGGATCGGTCGGCGGGGATTCGATCCACTTGAAAATATCACCGATGGCGCGCTGCCAGTCTCCCAGGATGCCACGAAACGTGAAGTTGCTGGCGAGAAGATCACGCGCCCGGACCAGAAGGTCTTCGATCCCGTCAACGTCGGTGGCGACCATCGCATCACGCAGCGCGGCCAGGTAGGTCCCGTCCAACGCGAAGGGCAGGTGCATGCGTTGCGCGATGGGATCGTACCGCGCCAGCGACGGGTCGGCGAAACCGTCCCCCACCACGACGATCGGGCGCACGCCCAGCCGCCGCAATAGCCCGATCCGGTCGGCGGCGGCTGGTTCATTCTCCGACAGAATCAAAATCCGCGGCGGTGTTGTCGCATGCACCGGCGGGGGTGCCGCCGGGTCGAACAACGACCGCAACGCGGTCCGATCCGGGACCATCGCGGCGAAACGATACGGCAGATGCGCTCGTCCGCAGGCCAATGTGCCCAGGATGTCCCGCAGCGAGGCTGCCTCGAACGCGGGTGAGGCCACGAACTTTCGCCAGTCGTCCCATAGCGCGCTGAAGCTGTCCGGTGATGCCGCTGACAGAACGAATGGCAGCGACACCTCATCATGCGACGGCAGGCCGGACTCCCGCGTCGGTGATTCAATGATCGCATGGGCGTTGGTGCCGCCGAAGCCGAAGCCGCTGACGCCGGCGCGGAGTGTCTGCCCCTCCCACGCGACGCAGGCTGTCGCCGGCCGCAGCATGCCGTTCCGGAAGTCGATCAACGGATTGACATACGATAGATTGCGTGTCGGAACGATCATGCGATGGCGCATCATCAGCAGGACCTTGGTCACCCCGGCCAGGCCGGCCGCGGCTTCAAGATGTCCAATGCTGGTCTTCACCGATCCAATCCAGCATGGCGCGTCACGCGGCGCGCCTTCCGACAACGCCTCGGTCAGCGCCACCACCTCGATCGGATCGCCAAGCGGCGTGCCGGTGCCGTGGGCTTCGATATAGGACACGGTCGACAGGTCGATCCCCGCCGATCGCGCGGCATCCTCGATCACCCGGCGCTGCGCGGCGACCGAAGGGGCGGTGATGCTGTCGGACGCGCCCACATGGCCGGTCGCGGTGCCGATCACGCGCCCATGCACGCGGGCGCCATCGCGGCGGGCGTCTTCCTCCCGGCACAACAACATGACCGACACGCCTTCGCCCGGCACATAGCCGTTGGCATCCCGATCGAAGGTGCGACACTCCCCGGTCGCGCTGAGCATCCGGGACCGTGCAAACGAAACGTAATGCCAAGGATTGATGATCAGGCTGACGCCGGCCACCAGCGCGTAATCACACTCCCCGGCCAGCAGTGCGCGCCGAGCCTGGTGGAGGGCTGTGAGGGAGCCGGCGCAGGCGGCGTCGAGGGCGAAGCTTTCACCGCGCCAGCCATGAAAATTCGAGAGACGGTTTGCAAGAATTCCGACATAATTGCCGAGACAGGCATAGGAGTCCGGCGGCGTCGATGTGACATTCTGATGATAATCAATCGTCATGACACCGACGTAAACGGACGTGACACGCGATCTCAGTTTCTCATGCGGGATCCCGGCGTCTTCCAGGCAATGCCAGCTTTCCTCCAGCAGCAGGCGTTGCTGCGGATCCATGTTGCGCGCTTCCCGCGCCGAAATACCAAAGAAACGGTTGTCGAACAGATCAACCCGGTCCAACAGCCCGCCCCACCGCGCGTCGCGGATCCGTCCGGCGTCGGGCCCCTGGGGATCAAATTGCTCGACATCCCAACGATCGGCTGGGATTTGCCTGATGTGGTTGTCAGCATTCTGGAGATTCGTCCAGAATTCGTCATAGCCGTGCGCACCGGGTAGCCGACACGCCATGCCAATGACAGCAACAGCCCCCACCACACCCCCCACTTCCGTCGTTTGCGGTCGAGGCCTGCACAAATGAGACCTGCTGCCCACAACTGTGGGCGCGTAAGTTGACAGCAGGGGACACGTGAAGTCAATGTCATTCGCATGCGCTCAATTGTAACCGAGAGCAACGCAACGCCCGTCATTCCGACCACGATGCGGGCGGTGATGTTCCATGCCCATGGCGGTCCGGAACAGGTTCAACTCGAAATCATCCAGACCCCGCGGCCCGCGCCGCATGAGGCCCTTCTGCGCGTGCGGGCGGTCGCGCTGAATGGTTTCGATCCGATGGTGTTGCGCGGCATTCCGGGCCTGCCGACGCCGCTGCCGATGATCCCCTGCGCCGATGGCGCCGGAGAGATCGTGGCTTTGGGACCGGACGTCGATCGCGATCGGTGGCGCATCGGCCAACGGGTCGGCATCGTGCCCATTCGTCCCGGCGCCGGCATGATCGGCGAAACGCTGCCAGGCGTCGCCGCGGAATATGTCGCGATCCCGACCGCCGCGCTTCTGCCACTGCCCGACGCCGTCAGCCACGTCCAGGCGGCGTGCCTGCCGACCGCCTACGGCACCGCCATGCGGATGATCCACACCCGCGCGCGCATCCTGCCGGGCGAACGCGTGCTGATCCTGGGCGCCGCTGGCGGTGTCGGCACCGCCTGTGTGCAACTCGCCCGCCTCGCCGGCGCCGAGATCATCGCCTGCGCCGAAACCGAGGCGGCCCTGACCCATCTCCGCGCGCTTGGGGCGGACGTCACGATCAACACGGCAACCCAGGACTACCTTTCTGAAATCCATCAACGCTTCGGCAAGCCGTCCATCTGGGGCGGCGGCGGGGTGGACGTGGTGATCGACTTCCTGGGCGGCGACAACTGGTCCCGCTCGATCGCCTGCCTGACACGCCTCGGCCGGCTGCTCACCTGCGGCGCCAGTGCCGGGTTCGAGGTTTCGACCGACCTGCGTTATGTCTGGTCGTTCGAAATCAACATCATCGGGTCAAACGGCTGGGAAGCCGCCGATCAAATCCGCCTGCTGGAAATGGTCGCGGACGGCCGCCTCGCGCCGGTCATTCACGCCACACGACCCCTGGCCGAGTATCCCACCGCCCTGCGTGAGTTGATAAGCGGAGCGGTGATCGGGAAGGCGGTGCTGGAGATCTGACGGATTGTTGCATCCGTCACTTCCATCCGGCCGCGTTTCGAGCCTATGAACAATCCGGCCTCGGTAACGCGACGCCCGCAATCAGGAGGACAGAATGTCCGGCAACGCCTCGATTTCGGCCAAATGGGGCTGGTTTCTTCTGCTTGGGATCGTCTCGATCCTGGCAGGCATGTTCGCGATCGCGCATCCGCTGATGGTGACGCTCGCAGGGGTTATCTTCATCGGCGCATCGCTGCTGGTGGGCGGCGTCGTCCAGGTGATCCAGTCCTTCATGATGAAGGAATGGCAGGGCTTCGCGTTCGGGATGCTCGGCGGCCTGCTCTCGGTCATCGGCGGCGTGCTGATCATGCAGCAGCCGGCCGCCGGGTCGGTCATCATCACGCTGTTCCTGCTGGCGGCCCTCGTCATCGGCGGCATCCTGCGGATCGTGATCGCGCTGCGTCACCGCGACCTGCCCCTGTGGTGGGTGCTCGCCTGCGGCGGCGTGGTCAGTGTCGTGGTTGGCGTGGCGCTGTATGCCAGCATGCCCTGGTCCAGCCTGTGGATCCTCGGCACGCTCATCGGTGTGGAACTGATCGTCCAGGGCCTGGGATGGAGCGGCTTTGCCTTCGATCTCCGCAAGCGCAACAGCGCGCCGGCCTGATCTGGTCCCCTCCCGATCCGGCTGATACCTTACCCCTCCAGGCGTTTGGCTGGTCATCCCGCGCCTGGGAGGGAACGGAGCACGCATGAGCCGCATCGACAGCGCGATCAACATCGACGACCTGAAGCGCATGGCGCGTCGCCGCCTGCCGAAGATCATGTTCGACTTCATCGAGGGCGGGGTCGAGGACGAGGTCGGCCTCCGCACCAACGCCAACGCCTTCCGCGACCTGCGCCTGGTGCCGCGCTACTACATCGACACGTCCAAGCGGGAGCAACGATCGACGCTGTTCGGCCGCAGCTATGCCAGCCCCTTCGGGATCGCGCCCACCGGCATGGCCGGCGCCTTCCGCCGCGACGCCGAACTGTTCCTGGCCCAGACGGCGGGTGAAGCCGATATCCCCTACCTCATGTCCGGCGCGTCCAATGCCTCGATGGAGCAAGGGGCGAAGCTCGCCGGCAAGAACCTCTGGTATCAGATCTACAGCGCGCGGGACCGTGCCGTGGCCGCCGACCTGGTGAAGCGCGCCATCGATTGCGGGTTGACCACGCTCGCCGTGACCTGCGACGTGCCGGTGTCTTCAAACCGGGAGCGTAACCGCCGCAACGGCTTCGTTCGCCCCCTTCGCATGACCCTGCCGACGATCCTGGAGGCGATGCTGCACCCGGCCTGGGTGATCAACTACCTCCGCAATGGCGGGCTGCCGATGCTGGGCAACTGGCAGCCTTATGCACCTGCCGGGTCCACGCCCGACCAGGTCGCCGACATGTTCGCCCAGCAGACGCCCGACGCCAGCCAGACCTGGCGGGACCTCGAAGCGATCCGCAACGCGTGGCCGGGCAAGCTGCTGCTCAAGGGCGTGATGCATCCCGAGGACGCGCGGATCGCCACCTCCATGGGCGTGGACGGCCTGATCGTTTCCAACCATGGTGCCCGTCAGTTGGACATGATGCCCTCACCGCTCGACGTCCTGCCGATGATCCGGGCCGCTGTCGGGCCGGACGTGCCGCTGCTGCTGGACAGCGGCGTCCGCCGCGGCTCCGACATCGTCGCGGCCCTCTGTCTCGGCGCCGATTTCGTCCTGACCGGGCGAGCGACATTGTATGGCGCGACGGCCGGCGGGTTGGAGGGGGTGAAGAAAGCGGTCTCCATCCTGCAACGGGAAATCGCCCTCACCCTCGGCCAGCTCGGCGCCGTCAACCTCGATGCGCTCGGCCCCCAGTTCCTCCTCGATACCGTGCGGCAGGAGGAAGAGCGGCGAAATTCGGGGGCCATGACCTCCCGCCGCTGACACGGGGCAAACGTCCGGTAACCGATCAAAGCTGTCTTCGCGGCGGGCACCACTGTAGGATCGAGCGATGCCTCGCTCCTGGGCCCCGTCTCGTGCCGCCATACCGTGGATGATCGCCGCCCTGGCCGGGCTTGTTCCCCCCGGTTCCAAAGCCGCCGATCCGCAACCGTATGATGTGGTCCTGACCCCCACCGGCGATGCGGCGGTGGATACGGCCATCCGCGACAGTGCTACGCTGATCTCTCTGCGCGAAACCGCCCCGGTCGGCCCCTTCGCCCTGGCGCAGAGGGCGCGCGACGACGCCGCCCGGTTCCAGGCCGCCATGCAGGGTCTGGGCTATTACGGCGCGAAGGTCGCGGTGACGATCGACGGACTGCCAATCACCGATAGCGGCCTGGCCTCCCGTCTGGATGCGGCGCCCGCCGGCACCGCCGTCCCGGTCGTGGTGACTGTGGAACGTGGCCCGATGTTCAAGCTGGGCCAGGTCGCGATCCAGGGCGCCCTCCCGCCGGAGGTCACCGCCGCCGTCACCCTCAAGCCCGGCGGCAATGCCGTGGCCGCGGATATCCTGACAGCCCAGCAGGCCCTGGTCATGGCGCTGCGCGACGCGGGCTACCCGCTGGCCAAGGTCACCCTGCCGCCCGCCACGCTGCACCCGGACGCCGGTCGCCTCGACGTCGTCTTCGTCGCCGACACCGGCCCGCAGGCGAAGCTCGGCAAGATCACGGTCACCGGCCTGGACGCGACCAACGAGTCCTTCGTCCGCCAGCGCCTGCTGATCCATCCCGGCCAGACCTTCAATCCCCCCGCCATCGATGCCGCTCGGCAGGACCTGCTGTCCCTCGGCATATTCTCGATGGTGCGGATGCAGCCGGCTGAGGCTCTCGATCCCGATGGCACCCTGCCCATGCAAATCGACGTCACGGAAAGGCCGTTGCATGCGGTGGACCTCGGTGCGTCCTACTCGACCGATCTTGGCATCAGCCTGAATGCGGGCTGGCGCCACCGGAACCTGTTCGGTAACGCCGAACAACTCAGCCTGAACGCCGCGTTCCGGTTCGGTGGCAGCGCGGCGGTCGATCCCAGCTACGACGTGGGCGCGCGGTTCACCAAGCCCGACTTCCTGGCCCGCGACCAGTCGCTGGAGGTCAGCCTGTCGGCGGTGAAACAGAACCTGAAGGCCTACGACCAGACCGCCGTCATCGAACGTGTGACGATCAACCGCCGGCTGACGCCCTTCTGGACCGTGGGCCTGGGAGTCCTGGGGGAGCAGGAACGCATCACGCAGGAAGGTGTGACGGACACCTACAACCTGCTGGGCCTACCCGTGACCGCCAAATATGACAGCACCAACAGCCCCTTCGATCCGACCAAGGGCATCAGGGCGACCTTCTCGGTCATGCCGATGCAGTCCCTCGGCACCAACGCGGGAACCTTCGTGATCGCCCAGGCCGCGGCATCGACCTATTTCGACGTGCTGGGGGATGGGCGGAGTGTGCTGGCCCTGCGTGGCCTGGTCGGACAGGCGTCGGGGGTGGGCGTGTTCGGCCTGCCGCCCGACCAGCGCTTCTACGCCGGCGGCAGCGGCACGGTGCGCGGGTTCCGCTTCCAGTCCGTGGGGCCGCGCTTCCCCAGCGGCAACCCGACAGGTGGCAATGCGGTGGCCGCCGGATCGGTGGAGGTCCGCCAGCGCATCTATGGCGATTTCGGCATCGTGGGCTTCGTCGACGCCGGGCAAGTGAGCAATGACGGGCTGCCGTTCAGCGGCGGCTGGCAGATCGGCGCCGGCATCGGCGGGCGCTACTACACCCCGATCGGCCCGATCCGGCTGGACGTCGCGATCCCGTTGAACAAGCGACCCGGGGATGACTCGCTCGCGGTCTATATCGGCATCGGGCAGGCCTTCTGATGCGCCGCTTGATCAAATGGCCGCTCATTGGCCTCGCCGTGCTGGTCGTGCCGGTGGCGGGCATCTGGGGCGGCGCGAACACCAACCCCGGCCGGCGGCTGATCGAACGCCTCACCCCGTCCCTGACCGGGGGCATGGTGCGGATCGAGCATCTGTCCGGCCGCTTCCCCGACGCATTGCGCCTCGGCCGGGTGACCGTCACCGACAGCCAGGGCGCCTGGCTGACGATCGAGGACATCGCGCTCGACTGGTCTCCGCGCCGGCTGTTCTCGAGCCTGGCCCAGGTGGAGGCGCTGACCGCGTCCCGCGTGGCGCTGGCCCGCCTGCCTGTCTCCGACAGCCCGTCCAGCAGCGGGGGCGGCTTCGCCCTGCCGGTGCGCGTCACGGTCGAGCGGTTGCACGTCACCAGCCTGGAACTCGAACCCCCGGTGGCCGGCCAGGCGGCGATCCTGTCCGTCGACGGATCGGCCCATCTGCGCTCCCTCCAGGAAGGCGAGGCGACCCTGTCCCTGAGTGCCGGCCAGGACCGCTACGCCGCCGAGGCCCGGATGAACGCAACCGGCATCCAGGCCACCCTGACCGTGACCGAGGCACCGGGCGGCCTGCTCGCGCGCCTGTCCTCCCTGCCCGATATCGGTGCGATCGAGGCACGGGCCGCGGTCAACGGCCCACTCGACCGTCTGGCCACCGATCTGACGCTGGCGGCCGGTCCCCTGCGCGCGACCATTGGCGGATCGGTCGATGTCACCGGACAGAAGGCCGACCTGACCGTCTCGGCCACCGCCCCCGCGATGACGCCCGCCCCGGATGTCGCCTGGCGCGCCGTGCGGGTGGCCGGACGGATACAGGGACCGTTCACCGCCCCCAACGCCGCCGGTTCCGCGACGATCGAGGCCCTGACCGCGGCCGGCATCGCCATCGACTCGATCCAGGCCACGCTGTCCGGTGACTCCGGCAAGGCCTCCATGGCGGCGACCGTGCGGGGCCTCCGCCTGCCTGGTCCTACCCCCGACCTGTTCGCCGCCGAACCTGTCACGATCGACGCGACGGTGCGACTGGACGCACCCGGCCGGCCGACGACCTTCGCCCTGCGCCACCCCCGCCTCCAGGCCGAGGGCACCGCATCGATGGAGCCGTCCAGCGCCAAGGTGCATCTGACGATCCCGGACCTGGAACCCTTCGCGGTAGGCGCGAACGTCAAGGGCAGCACCACGGTCGATATCGCCGTCAGCCAGACAGCCGGCGTCACCACCGCCACCCTGACCGGCGAAGTCGGAATCAGCGGAGGGATCGATCCCCTGCCCGGCCTGATCGGACCATCCGGCACATTCGACATCGCCGCCACGGCCCAGGGCACCGACGTGACGCTGCGCCACGCCCGCGTCATCGGGAAAGCGGCGGAACTCTCCCTCTCCGGCGGCATGGTCGGGGGCATCCTCGGCTTCGACTGGTCCGTTCGGCTGTCCGACCTGAAGGCTCTGCAGCCGACCTTGTCGGGCACGGTCGAGGCCACCGGCCGCCTGGAAGGGAAAACGGACGACTTCGGGATCACCTCCACCCTGACGGGCGACGTCTCCGCCCAAGGCTACAGTTCCGGCCGGGTCACCGCCCGCCTGACCGCGACATCCCTGCCCGCCGCCCCCCGATTCGCGTTGACCGCCGAGGGCGCGCTGCTGGACGCCCCCGTCGCCCTGTCCATCACCGGGGAACAGAGCGACGGCGCCACCCTGATCCGCATCAATCCGTCCACCTGGAAAAGCCTCTCGGCCGACGGCGCGCTGACGCTGCCCCACGGCGCGATGCTACCAACCGGGCAAATCCAGCTTCGCATGACCCGGCTCGCCGACTTCGCACCCCTGCTGGGCCGCCCCCTGGACGGAGCGATCAGCGCCGACCTGACCGCCGATGCGACATCAGCCCGCGCCCGGGTCACGGTCGAACGCGCAGGCCTGACCGGCCTGGCATCCCTGGAAACCGCGACCCTGGACGCGACCGTCACAGACCCTGCCGGCCGGCCCTCGGTGGATGGAACGCTGTCCCTGACCGGCATCCGCGCCAGCGGCATCGCCGGCTCCGCCCGCCTGACCGCGAAGGGCCCCGTCGACGCCCTGGCGCTGGCCGTGACCACTGACCTGACGAACGTCGCCGGCGCGCCGGTCAAGGCAAGCGCGAACGGAACCCTGCGCGCCTCGGAGCAGGTCTTCGACCTCTCCGCCCTGCGCGCCACGTGGAAGCAGCAGACCCTGGCACTGGCCGCCCCCACCCGCCTCACCTTCGCCAACGACCTCACCATCGCCCCGCTCCGCCTCACGCTCGGCCGCACCGAGTTGGCGATAGCCGGACGGATCGGTCAGACGCTGGATGTGACGGGCAGCATCCGGAACCTGCCCGCCGACCTCGCCGCCCAGTTCGCCCCCGACTTCGCCGCCGACGGCATCCTGAACGCGGAACTGCGCCTGACCGGTCCCTCAGCCGATCCATCTGGCACCATCAAGGCGCGCGCCACCGGTCTGCGCCTGCGCCAGGGTCCGGGGGCCACGCTGCCCCCCGGCACGGTCACGCTCGACGCAACCATGCAAGGTGGCCGGGTCCGCGCGGACGTCCGCGCCATCGTCGGAGCGTCCAACCTGGCCGTGACCGGGACCGTGCCGCTGCGACCCCAGGACAGCCTGGACCTGCGGGCGCGCGGCACGATCGACCTCGCGATGACCGACCCGATCCTGACCCCGGGCGGGCGACGCGCGCGCGGGCGGCTTGAACTGGACATGGGCGTCAGCGGACCGATCGCGCAGCCACGCGCCACCGGCGCCGTCCGCCTCGCCAACGCCGAACTGCAGGACGCGGTCCTCGGCGCGCGCCTCACGAAGATCAACGCCACAATCCAGGCGGAGGGTGACACGCTGCGGCTGACCCGCCTCGACGCCCAGGCCGGACCAGGAACCATCCAGGCGACCGGATCGCTGGGCTTGTCCGGGACCATGCCGGTGACGCTGAACCTGCGCGCCAGCAACGCCAGGCCGTTGTCGAGCGACCTGATGACCGTGCTGCTGGACGCCGACCTCAACCTCACCGGCGCGGTCACGACCGATGTCGCCCTCGGCGGCACAATTCGGGTGCGGCGGGCCGATATCCGCATCCCGGAGAACCTGCCGTCCAGCGTCGCCACCATCCCGGTGCGGATCGTCGGATCGCCTCCCCCGAAACCGATCACCACCCGCCCCGCGCCTGCGATCGCCGTGGCCCTGACGCTGGACGCGCCCGACCAGATCTTCGTGCGCGGCCGCGGGGTCGACGCCGAACTCGGCGGGCGGATTGTGTTTGGCGGCACCCTGGCCGACCTGCGCCCTTCTGGCGGCCTGACGCTCCGGCGCGGCACGTTCTCCCTGATCGGCCAGACCCTCAGCCTGACCGAGGGGCGGGTCGATTTCACCGGCGCCGGGATCGGCGATCCGACCCTGCGGCTGGTCGCGTCCTCTCAACGGAGTGGGATGACCGCCAACGCGATCCTCAGCGGCCGGGTCAGAGACCCGAAGATCACCCTGACCAGCGTGCCCGAACTACCGCAGGATGAGGTCCTGTCGCAGTTGCTGTTCAACAGCTCGACCGCGAAGCTCAGCCCGTTCCAGATCGCCCAGGTTGCCAACGCGCTGGCCTCCCTGTCCGGCAACCCACTGCTGGGGGATGACCCGCTGAACCGGATGCGGCAGGCGGTGGGGCTGGATCGGCTGACGGTTGGCACCGACGCCGCCGGGCGGCCGGTGCTGGAGGCTGGGCGCTATCTGGCCGACGGAGTCTATATCGGGACCAAGCAGGGCGCGTCCGGCGGCACCCAGGCCACAATCCAGGTGGAGATCGGCAAAGGCGTGAAGCTGGAGGCCACTACCGGAACCGGACAGTCCTCCGCAACAGGCGCAGGGGACGCGTCGAACTCCACCAGCGTCGGGATCACCTACCAGATCGAGTACTGACGCCCGCCCCGTTCGCCGGACAACCCTGCCCGCCCTATCGCCGCGCCAGCCAGGCGGCCATGACCAGCCCCGCGGCGGCCAGCAGCGACGGGACGGTAAAGCTACCGAGTGCGTCCGACAGCAGCCCCGCCAGCACCGGCCCGACGATCTGACCGATCCCGAAGGCCACCGTGAGCGCCGCCATCACAGGCCTCGGATCGCCTTGTGCGAGTTCCCGCCCCCGCAGCAGCCCGAGCGCCGTCAGCCCCATGAAGGTGCCGCCCAGCAGCACCGCCGCCACGGAAATCCCCACCATATCGGGCCAGAGGACGCTGGCGAGGACTCCCACCGCCTCGGTCGCCGCCGCGACCGCGAAGGCGGTCTGGGTCCCGATACGCCGGCCGAGGAAGGTCCAGAATGTCACCGAGGGCGCGGCGGCCAGGCCGACGACGATCCAGATCACAGGTTCCAGCGCCTGGATGGCGGGCGTGGCGCGCACGATCGCGACCAGGAACGTCGCGGTGATGACGTAGCCGAAGCCGAACAGCCCATAGGCCGCCGCCATGCGGGCCAATCGCCGATCAAACCCGGTCGATGCGGTCTGGGACGCCGCGGCCGCAGGCGCCAAGGGCGCCGGCACCAGCCACGCCACCGCCGCCGCGCCCAGCAGGGACACGACACCGCAGGCCTGCCACATGCCCGCGGAATCCGCCCCAGCCGAAAGCTGCGTAGCGACCAGGGCGGCGGATACCGTGATCCCCACGCCCACGCCGGAGAAATGCAACGCCGCCAGCCCGGGCCTTCCCACCCGCGCCAATCGGTCCAGCACCAGGGCCGAAGCCAGGATCAGCGCCAAGGCACTCGCGATCCCGCCCGCGAAGCGCAGCGCGATGAAGGCGGGGACAGAGTCCGTGGCGCCCATGGCGGCGGTCGTAACAGCGCTCAGCGCCAGCGCCCCCGGCAGCCAGGCCCTCGCCGGACCGGGCAGCGTGGCGCGCGTCGCCGCCAACGCGCCGACCAGGTAGCCGACGAAGTTCGCCGATGCGATGAGGCCGGAGACGAACTTGCTCAGCCCGAACTCCGCCATCATCGAGGGCAGGATGGGGGTATAGACAAACCGACCGACACCGATGCCCACCGCCATGGCGATCAGCCCGCCAAGGGCGATGGAAAGAGCCGATCGGTCTTGTGTCGCATTCTGGGACATGCCGGCGGGGTAGCGGTCACCATCGATGCGGTCAAACGATTGGTTATGATAAAAGCAATCTGAAAAAACGATAGGCTGAGCGGATCGACGGAGGCTCCCATGGACACAACCGACCTCAAGGTCTTCGAAACCGTCGCGCGGACGGGCGGCATGAACCGCGCCGCCGCCGAACTCCACACCGTTCAGTCCAATGTCACGGCGCGGATCAGGGCGCTGGAGACCGAGCTCGGCTGCCCGCTGTTCGCGCGTCATAGCCGCGGCGTCGCCCTGACCGCCGCCGGAGAGCGCCTGCTGCCCTATGCGCGCCGTGTCGCCTGGCTATTGGCCGACGCCGTACGGGCGACGCGCGACGACGGCACGCCACGCGGCCCGCTGACGATCGGCGCGCTGGAAACCACCGCCGCGCTGCGGGTGTCGCCGCTGTTCGCCGGCTATGCCACCGCTTTCCCCGAGGTTGACCTCGCGGTGCGCCCGGGCACGACCGAGGAACTCATCAACGCCGTGCTGAACCGCACGCTGGAAGGCGCCTTCGTCTGTGGCCCGGTGGCGCATCAATCCCTGATCGAGCAGGTCATGTTCCAGGAGGAACTCACCATCCTCGCGGCACTCGGTCTGCCATCGATCGAGGCGGCGACCCAGGGCGGGATCGCCCGCATCGTCGTCCTGCGCGCCGGCTGTTCCTATCGCCAGCGGCGGGAGATGGTGCTCGCAAACCGAGGCATCGCTGTGCCCCGGGTGATGGAGTTCGGCACCCTGGAAGCGATCTTCGGCTGCGTCGCCGCCGGCCTGGGGATCACGCTGCTGCCGCGTGCGCTGATCGGCCCGGTCTGGCGCGCGGGACGGGTCAGCCTGCATGCCCTGCCGCCATCGGAGGCGATGGTGACAACGGTCTTCATCCACCGGCGGGAGGCACATCTGTCCAGCGCGCTGCGTGCGTTCCTGGAACATGTCCAGGCGGGCGCCGGCTACTCCTGAAACTGGATGATCGACACGCCGCGGACGTTCGCATCGGGCTCCCGCCAGAACATATCGCCCAGGAAGCGCTGGAAGATGTCCGGCGGCAGGACGGTGGGGCGTTCGATCCACTCCACCTTGCGGCGGACGGTGTGCAGTCCCGGCGCGCCCAAAGCGATATCGAAGTTCTCCGCCTCATACTCGACATTGTCGAAGTCGTGGGCGAACAGCGGCTGGCCGAGCAGACGATAGAGATGGGCGATTGTTTCCTGGGGGGCTTTGGCGAGGGCCTGGTATTCGATCAGGATCATGCGCGGCGCCTGCTCACTGAAGAAACCCTCCCGCAGGGCATCCAGCGCGTATCCGACCATGCCCTCGCTGCGGGCGATCTGGTTGACGCGCGTATAGACGGTGCTGCCGGGATCGAAGCCGAACATGCCGGACAGTTCGAAGGCGTTCTTGCGGACCAGGCGCTCGATCGAGTCCATGATCCAGGCGATGTTTCGTACGCAACAGACGATGCGCGCCTCGGGGAACAACTGCGTCAGGCCGGGCAGCTTGGCGCACCACAGGCGGTTGGTGTCGAACACCAGTTTTTCGGCGTGGATGCGGCTGTAGAAATTCGTGAACAGGCCCTTCAGGACGTCGCGGCGCTGCTGTTCATCGATGAAGACGGCGGTTTCGTTGCGCCGGCTCATGGCGCCTTCCAGTGCCATGTACATCGACCCGACAGGGCTGGTCATGCCGGCGTGGAAATAGGGGTTCTGCCGCAGGATTGCGGCCAGCAGCGTGGACCCCGAGCGCGGGAGGCCGGAAATGAAATGAATGCCGTTCTGCACCGCGCCCGCCCCTGTCGTTTTCGTCGTTCAGCCCGCATGTTAGCCTGATCGCGGCGCGGGGGAAGGTGTGACGCGATCAGCCCCCCGCCGACGCCTTCGGATCGGGCACGCCGACCCGGATCAGGCGGGAGAAATCGGGATCGGTGCTGACCGCCCGCCCCTTGATGTGTGCGCGGTCGCGCAGCTTCTCGAAGGGCACCCGCGAGTCCAGCCCGCCACGGTCATAGACATAGTCCGGCACATAGCCAGCCAGCAGCAGCCGGTAGTCCAGTGGCAAATCGGGTTGCAGCGCCCGCGCCATCCGATAGATCTGCGTTGTGCAGTTGGTGGTCAGGGAATTGTAGAAACGCGGATGGACGGCGAGGTCATTCGCCTCGGCGATATAGGCCAGCAGCAAGGCCCGCGCCTTGTCCGGCGGCATTCGCATCTTGTAGAGCCGCACATCCTCGTCCCGCACATTGGTCCGGACACCGACCACGTCCCGCTCATCCGCCGCGATGAACGACAGTTCGTAGGTCCGGAAGAAGCCCGCCAGCGCCGAGTAGGCCTCGTGCTGTTCCTTGCGGATTTCGATCGAGAACGCGAGGTGCCGGCCATCCGCGAAGCCGAAGCTGAGGATCGAGTGGGCGATGCTCTCCCCCGCCCAGTAGGACATGAACAGGTCGACGCCGGTCAGCGTCCGCAGATCGTAGGTCCGGGTTTCCCACCGGACGTCGAAATCGATGTCACTGCGCCAGGCGAAGTTGCGGACGTTGCGGACCTCCAACCGGTCGCCATCGAGGGTGCCGGTGGCAGCGCGGGCCACGTCCGCCGCCCAGACGCGGTCGTTGGAGGGTGTCATCATCCCCCACCAGACGAACAGGGCGATCAGGGCGGCACCATATAGCCCGACGACGCGCCAGCGCCGCAGCGGCAGGCAGACCGTGGCGGCAAAGGCCAACAGCCCCAGGGCCCAGGCCAGGAACGGAAGCTGCGGCACGCGGAACGACAGCGCCATCGCGCCCCAGACCCCGACCCCCAGCATCGCCAGGCCGGCAACGCAAAATCCGATCCACAGCGCGACGCGCGTCAGCATGGCGGCCCGCTACCGCCGGACCGGCGCGGACCGGCGTGGCGGTGGCACCGCCGCGACCGAGACCGTCCCGGCCGCCGAACACCCGTCCGGGCAGACTTCCGCCCAATGCAGCATCAGGATGCGCCGCACCTCGGCCACCGCGCGGGGGTTAGACTGCACGGAATGGCCCGAGCGGACGATCAGCTCGGATTCCGCTTCCTCGATATGGGCGCTGCTGTATTCCACGACGCCGTCATCGCCGGTGGCGACCGGACCGTCGCCTTCCACCGCGATGATCGAGTGGGCCTTGACCGGCGGCGCCACCCGCAAGGACGACAGGCCGGTGATGAAGGGGCTGCCCGGCGTCATGCCGTAGACGCTGCCGATGCGGGGCCGTTCCGGGTCCAGCCGCAGGCCCTCCTGGTTGCCGATCAGAGCCTCCCCAACCATCTGGGTGATGTCCAGCGGCAGCGTCACCAGCCGTCCGACCCAATGCGCGATCGAAAATCCGGCCACGAAGCTGCCGCGATGCGGCGTCGCCATGAAGATCACCCGCCGCACATCCGGCATCGGTGTCACGAACAACGCGCGCCGGAACGTCTCCCGCGTTTCGGGCGACAGCGTCAGGTCGTCGAGCGGCCTGGTGCTGAGCTGGTCAAACAGCGCCGAACCGGAGTTGACGACCACCGTCTTGGCCAGCAACCCGCCCTGGCTGTGACCGATCAGGACGATATTGCGCAAGGCGGGGTCCCGCCGCATCGGGTCGACCACGCTGACCGCAGCCTCGATCTGCTCGCGCAGTTGCACGGCGGAAATGGAAATGGGATTGCCGGTACTGTAGGTGAACAGCCAGAACTGGAACTTGTCGCGGATGGTCGGGTCGTTCTGCAGGTCGTTGATCATGTCGCCCCAGCGCCCGGCGCTCGACGCGGTGCCATGCACCAGCACGACCGGGATGCGGCCGGGGCGGTAGGGTTCCAGACCCACGAGCTGGGTCGGCAGTTTCGCGAAGTAGTCGCCGCGCAGGAAGCCGGTGATCTCACTTTCCCAGATGCTTGGGTTGCTCAGACCATAGGCGAGGGCCGCGCTGGGTTCGATCTCCAGCGGCACCGCCTGGTCCCCGATGTCGACCATCCGTTCCGCGTTCCCGGGATACAGCGTCAGCGTGCCGTTGAACCGGCCGCTGGCGACGGACGCGGGCGAAACGTCCAGCTTGAGCAACGCGGTCACGGGCACCTTGTAGACGCTGGCAATCCGCAGGCCACTCGGGTTGCTGACAGGCGCCAGTTCACCCGCCAGCGGCGCCCCCAGGCCGGGTTCACGGAAGCGGTTCTGCAAGCCCTTGACCCGCAACTCCGCCGCCGAAACGAACCGGGTGATCCGCCGCCCGGCCCACTGCATCGACTCAGGATCGAAGTTGATCGTCAGGGTGCCGAATGGCAGCGTGAAGACCCCGCCACGGACATCGACATGCAACCCATCATCCGCCGCCAGGGCGCGGGTCAGAGCCCGGTTGTAGATGTCGGCGGCGTTGCGCAGCCGCGGATCGAAGGGATTGGGACGCTCGATCGGCTGCCCGGGGAACAGGAACGCATAGGCATAGACGACCGAGGCCATGAATTACGACCGGTCATTCGTCCGTTCCGCATGCAGGAACGCCATCTCGGCCAGGGCAAAGATCTGGTCCTGCTGGCGCGGCCCCATGACGACGATCTGGTTCAATGTCTGGAGCGCGAGGTCCGGCTTCTCCCGGTAGGTCTCCAGCAGGTCAAGCTGGCGGAGCACGATCTGCGTGGTCCCGCTGAGTTGCCCGGTCGTCAGGACATTGCTGGTCAGTTCGGTCTGCACCGTGCGCGCATCGACATGCTCCACCGAGACCGGTGTGCCGCAGGCCACGAGCGACAGGCACAAGGCGACCACCGCCGCCAGTGAACCGCGAAGCGGTGATGGAAGGCAGGTCGACCAATCACTCACGATGCGTTCCTTGATGCGGCCTCCATCCCCTACCACCAGGGCGTTCGGCTGGTCCATCGGCCTGGGGGCGGGTTTGGCTAGGTGGCTGGCCAGGGTGGCAGAGTGGTGACCGTGCCGCCGCTGCGGGCAGTCCAGCCGCTCATGTCGATCACGAACATGCGTTCGGCCTCGATCAGGCGGTGGGTGGCGCGCTTGCCGTCCAGGGTCCATTCGACATAGCCGGGGCGGGGGAATCGCCGCCGCTGGGTCAGGCCGCGCCGTACGTCCACCATGGCCGTGGGCGGTGCCCAGACGATCTCCATCCCGCGATGGCGCACCCGGCGATAGATGTGCAAATGCCCGCAGGCGATGATCTTCACCCCGCCGTCCGCGCAGGTATCCAGGAAATCGCCGCGCGCCGGGAACGGAATGACCGAGGTCGTCTTCTTCGGATCGGCCGGATCGCGATCGAAGGGCGGCATGTGGATGAACACCATCACCGGGCGCTTGCCGCGCGTGCCCAAGGCGTCCCGCAGGAAGGCGGCCTGTTCGGCTTCCTCGGGCAGGTCGCTGGCCATCAGGGAGGTGTCGAGGCCGATCAGCCGCCACTCCCCCACGTCATGCGACCACCATTGCGGCCCGACCAGGCGCCGCCACGCCGCGATCCGCGCCGGTGTGACCGGCTGGTCGAGGCGGGAGAAGGCCGGCGCCTCCCCAATGTCATGGTTGCCGGGGATCGCCCGCCAGTCCAGGCCGAGGCCCGCGACCTCGGCCGCCGCGTAGGCGAGGTCGGCTTCCAGGACCGGTCCGTTGAACGAGAGATCGCCGCCATGGATCAGCAGATCAGGCGGGTTGGCCGCCATGTCGGCGCGGAACGCTGCCCAGTTCATTGCGAAATAGGTATGCGTCGGCGACAGATGCGAGTCACTGACGTGGATGATGCGCGTTGCGGCCATGCGACCCACCTGCCCCGAACGTTTCCCCATTTTTCATGCAGCACAACGCTCGGCTCGTCCAGCCTTGAAGGCGCGGGGGATCAGGCCGCCTGGAATCCCGCTGTCTCCAACTGCCAGGCGACGCGCAGGGCCAGGTCCTCCCGCCACGGCGGCGCGATGATCTGGACGCCGATCGGCAGGCCATCGCCCCGCACCGGCACGGCAGCGACCGGCAGGCCGATGAAGGAGATCGGCTGGGTGTAGATACCGATGTTCGGACGCAGCGGCACGGACTCGCCGCCCAGGTCCAGCATGGCCTGGCCGAGCGCGGGGGCGGCGCAGGGGGTTGCGGGGGCGAGGAGGATGTCGACGTCACGGAACAGGGCCAGCACCGCATCGCGGTACCAGCGCCGGAACTTCTGCGCCCGCGTGACCAGCGGCGCGGGAACCAGGGCACCGGCGATCAGCCGGTCGCGCACGGCCGGATCGAAGTCGCCCGGGCGGGCGCGCAGGCGGTCCAGGTGCAGCGCGGCGCCCTCGGTTGTCGAGATGACGAAGGCGGCGGCGCGGGCGCGGGCTGCTTCGGGAATCTCGATCTCGCGCGTCGCGCCCAGAGCGGAGGCGACGGCGGCCATGGCATCCAGCGCCTGTTGCGTGGCGCCGGCCTGGAAGTAGCCACCTAGCGTGGCGATCCGCAGCCCGTCCGCTCCGCGCGAGAGCAGGTCCAGGGTCGGTTCCGCCGGCCGGTCGGCGCAGACAGGGTCCTCGTCATCCGGTCCCTGCATGGCGTCATAGGACCGGCTCAGGTCGTCGACGGTGCGGGCCAGGGGACCCAGGTGATCCAGGCTGGTGACGAAGGGAAAGCTGCCGGCGCGGGACAGGCGGCCATAGGTCGGCTTCAGTCCGAAGATNNATCGAGCCATTGGTGTCCGACCCCAGCGCCAGGGGCACCAGCCCGCCACCAACCGCCGCACCCGATCCGCCGGAGGAGCCTCCGGTCATGCGTGTCGGGTCATGGGGGTTGCGGGAGGGGCCGTCATGGACGTTCTCCCCCGTAAAATCATAGGCGTACTCGCCCATGTTCAACGCGCCCACCAGGATCGCCCCGGCGGCTTCCAGCCGGCGGACCAGGGTCGCGTCCGTCTCGGCCGGCTTGCGGTCGCGGTTGATGCGGGAACCGGCCAGCGTGGGCAGACCAGCAACGTCGATCAGGTTCTTGACCGCGAAGGGCATCCCCTCCAGCGGCAAGGGCGCCCGTCCGGCGGCGCGGGACGCATCAAGGGCCGCCGCCTTGGCCCGCGCGCGATCGGCGGTAACGACGGTGAAGGCGTTCAGGACCTTGTCCCGTTCGGCGATGCGGGCCAGCGCGGCCTCGATGGAGGCAACCGCGCTCATGCCCGGAATACCGGGGCGGGGTCGGCTTCGTCGGACAGCGGGAACTTGTCCACGGTGTCGGCCAGCCGCAGGGTGACGAGCAGGTTGGCACGGATCGCTTCGCGCCATTCCGGCTCGATCGGAATGCCCAGCAAAGCGGTGCCGGCGTCGATCAGTTTGTCAACATCGTCTGGCGGCATCAGGCGGTCTCCGATCCAGGGCGGCCGGCGGCGATCCAGGCGCGCCAGCCGCCGAACGCGGTGATATCCGGGGTGTTGGTGACGCCCTCGGTCTCGGCCAGGAAGCCGAGGCAAGGGCCGTCATCGAGGTCCACGGTCCCGAAACCCAGCGGCGGGGGCACCTGGGCGAGCAGCGCCCCGATCGCGCAGGTGGGCAGGGCCCAGACCTCTCCCGCGATGGCGGCACCGTTGGGGGCCCGGATCATGCCGGGGCGGGCGCCGACGGCGTGCAGGCGGTAGGCCGGGCTTGTGGAGGCGGTGCGGAGGAATCGCGCGCCCAGGTCCAGCAACTGTCCGTTCAGCGGCAGGCCCGCCATGTGGCCGCCGACGCAGAACAGGGCGGTTTCGTCGGCCGCCAACGCATCGGGTTCGGCGGGCGGGGGCAGTGGCAGGCCGGTCGCGCCGAGGGTGGACACGCGTGCCCGGTGGATGTGATCGGCGAGGGCCGCCAGCCGTCCCTCGGACCAGGCCGGCCCGACCAGCGTCACACCGACCGGCAGCCCATCGGGACCGAAGCCCGCGGGCACGGCGATGGCGGCGAGGTCGCAGAGATTGACGAAGTTCGTATAGGTCCCGAGCCGGCTGTTCGGCCCGATCGGATCGGCCGCGAGTTCCGCCAGCGTCGGGCAGTACGGCGTGGTCGGCAGCAGCAGGACGTCGCAGGAGGCAAACAATTCCACCGCGAGCCGCCGGACCTGGGCGAGCTTGTGGAAGGCGTGGAACGCATCGACGGTGCGCCGGGTCTGCCCGCCCTCCAGGATCGCGCGGGTCACCGGATGCAGGGCCTCCGCCTGGTCGCGCAACACGTCCTCCAGCGCCGCCGTCCGCTCGGCCACCCAGGGGCCGTCGTACAGCAGGCGCGCGATTTCGAGGAACGGGGTGATGTCGACCGGGTCAGCCTTCAGGGAGGCGGCGACCGCCCTGGTCGCCTCGGCCACCCCCGGCGCGCAGAGGTCCCCCGGATCGGCGAAGCGGACGCGAAAGGCGGGCGGCAAGGGCGAGCGGCGCAGATGGGCGAAGGGCGCCGCGCGGGAGTAAGGATCGGCCGAGTCCGGCGCGGCGATCACGCGCTGCACCGCCATCGCCTGATCGACGGACCCGGCAAAGACCGAGATCGTGTCGATCGATCGGCAGGCCGGTACCATGCCTCGGGCGGAGACGCTGCCGATGGTCGGCTTCAACCCGACGATGTTGCCGAAGGCGGCGGGCACGCGGCCCGAGCCGGCGGTGTCGGTGCCCAGCGCGAAAGTCACGATCCCGGCGGCGACGGCGCAGCCGGCCCCGGAGGATGAACCGCCCGGCACCCGATCCGCGTCGAACACGTTGCGCGGCACGCCATAGGGGCTGCGCACGCCGACCAAGCCGGTCGCGAACTGGTCGAGGTTGGTCTTCCCGATCAGCAGCGCCCCCGCGTCCAGCAGGCGCCGCACCGCCGGCGCGTCTTCGGCCGGTGTATAGGCAAATGCCGGGCAGGCGGCGGTGGTCGGCAGGCCGGCGACGTCGATGTTGTCCTTGACCGCGAAGGGCACGCCCCAGAGGGAACGGCCCCGCGGCCCTTCTTCCGAAAGGGTGCGGGCGCGGGCGCGGATGGCGGCGTCGGGCAGGCGCGTGATCCACAGCGCCCGGTCGTCATGCGCCAGGTCGGCGGCGATCGCGCGTTCGGCGGCGGCGATCGGGTCTTCAGTCATGTGCGCTCTCCCAACGCCGAACGCATCACCAGCCTCGGCCGTGTCAGTGGTTCCAGTTCCCGCGCGTAATGCTCATACGCGAAGTGAACGATGCCGATATGATCCCGCATCGCCGCGGCAGCCCCCGCACGGTCGCCGCGCTGGATGGCGGAGACGACGCGGTCATGTTCCTCATACGACAGCGCAAGGCGGCCGGCGGTGCGGAACTGCGCGCGCCGGAACGGGGCCAGGCGCTTGCGGGTGGTCAGGGTGACCTCGGCCAGATAGGCGTTGTGCGCTCCGAGGTAGATGGCGTGGTGAAACCGCTCATTCACCTCATGGTAGTGCTGCGGGTCGCCCTGGCGGATCAGGTCGCGCAGGGTCGCGTGGACCGCGGCGAGGTCGCCCCGTTCGGTCGGTGTCATCGCCACGGCCGCGTGGCCGGCGCAGAGGGCTTCCAGTTCGGCCATGACGGCGAACATGTCCTCCACCTCGTTCGCCGCCGGACGGGTGACGACCGCGCCGCGATGCGGCTGGATGCTGACCAGGCCGGCGGAGGAGAGTTCGCGCAAAGCCTCCCGCACCGGGGTGCGGGACACGCCGAAACGGCGGGCGAGGGAGACTTCATCGAGCGCGACGCCCGGGCGCAGATCGCCGCGCACGATCTCATCGGCGATCTGGATGCGGAGCCGTTCGGCGTGGGTGGTGCGGGCAGCCATGGCGATCAGGCCGGCGGATGCGGCACGGCCGCGAGCAGTTCGCGCGTGTAGTCCGCCGTCGGGGCTTCCAGCACCTGCTGGGCAGTGCCCTGCTCCACGATCCGGCCGGCCCGCATGACGATGACGCGGTCGCACAGCAGGCGGACGACATGCAGGTCATGGCTGACGAAAAGATAGGACATGCCGAGGGAGATCTTCAGCTCCTCCAGAAGATTGAGCACGACGGCCTGCACCGAAACATCGAGCGCGGCGGTCGGTTCGTCGAGGATCACCAGGTCAGGGTTCAGCGCGATGGCCCGCGCGATGCCGACGCGCGCCTTCTGCCCGCCGGACAACTGGTGCGGAAACCGGTCCAGCAGATGCGTCGGCAGGCCCACCAGGCCGGCCAGATCCTCGCACCGGGCGCGCAGGGCGTCGCGGCCCATGCGGTCGGCCATACGGAGGATCGGATCGGCGATGGCGCGTTCGGCGGTGAAGCGCGGGTTCAGGCTGTCGGTCGGGTCCTGGAACACCATCTGGATTCGCTTGCGCAGCGGGTGGCGCGGGAAGGCGCGGGCGGGGATTGCCGCGATCTCCTGCCCATCGAAATGGATGCTGCCGTCGGAGGGATCGAGCAGCCGCATGATCATCATCGATGTCGTGGACTTGCCGCAGCCAGACTCGCCCACCAGGCCAACGCTCTCACCACGGTCGATATGCAGGTCGATGCCGTCCACGGCGTTGACGGCACCATAGGTCTTCACCAGGCCGCGCACATCCAGCAGGCGGCCCGTCTTGGGGATGGCGGCGGGGACGGTCTCGGGCGGCGGGTCCATGACCAGGTCGCGCAGCGTGGCCCCAGGGCGCGGCGTCGCCCGCAGCAGACGTTTCGTATAGGGATGCGTGGGGGCGGAGAAGATCGTCGCGGCCGGCGCCGCCTCCACCACCCGGCCCTTCTCCATCACCATCACGCTGTCGCAATAGGCGGCGGCAAGGCCGAGGTCATGGGTGATCAGGATCGCCGACATCCGGCTTTCCCGTGTCAGCTCCACGATCAGATCCATCACCGCCTTCTGCGTCGTGACATCCAGGCCAGTCGTCGGCTCATCGGCGATCAGCAGACGCGGGCGGCAGGCCAGGGCGAGGGCAATCACCACGCGCTGGCACATCCCGCCCGACAGCTCGAACGGATAGGCGTCGTAGCGTTCCTCGGGGCGGGCGATGCGGACGCGGTCGAGCATGGCGATCGCCTTGGCGCGAGCGTCGGCGCGCGTACACTGGCCATGGCGCAGCAGCACGTCCTCGATCTGCCGGCCGATCTTGCGAATCGGGTTCAGGGCGGCGCGGGGGTTCTGGAACACCATCGAAATCTCGCGCCCGCGCAGGTCGCGCATGTCGGATTCCGGCAGGTCCCGCAGGTCCATGCCGGAGAAGGTGACGCTGCCCTCGGCGATGCGGCCGGCGCGGTCGAGGATGCGCATCACGGCATAGGACGTGACCGACTTGCCCGAGCCCGACTCCCCGACGATGCCCAGGATTTCACCGCGCCGGACGGACAGATCGACATGCTCCACCGCGCGGACGACGCCACGCCGTGTGGCGAATTCCACCGTCAGGTCATGCACGTCCAGCAGCGGGAGGGTTTCCATGGCCGGCCTCATGTGCGGCGCCGCGGGTCGACGATGTCGCGAAGGCCGTCACCCAGCAGGTTGAAG
The DNA here is from genome assembly GCA_002422345.1 of Acetobacteraceae bacterium UBA6159. Classification (GTDB taxonomy): domain Bacteria; phylum Pseudomonadota; class Alphaproteobacteria; order Acetobacterales; family Acetobacteraceae; genus Rhodopila. The sequence goes on along the minus strand of DIUL01000142.1, from coordinate 8,513 downwards.
CAGAACACCGCGCCCATCAGGGTCAGGCCGGGGAACAGCGCGACCCACCATTCACCGGAGATGATGCCGGCCGCGCCCTCGGCCACCATGATCCCCCATTCCGGCGTGGGTGGGCGGACACCGAGGCCGATGAAGGACAGGCCCGCGGCATTCAGGATCGCATAGCCCATGGTCAGCGACATCTGCACGACCATGATCGGCAGGATGTTGGGCAGGATATGGAACAGCAGGATGCGCGCGTCGGTGTTCCCGGCCAGGCGGGCGGCGAGGACGAAGCCGGCGTCGCGGCGGATATTGGCCTCGGCGCGGGCCAGGCGGGCATAGAGGGGGAAGTTCACCACCGCGGTGGCGATGACGATGTTGGTCACGGTGTTGCCCAAGGCGGCGACGATGCCCATGGCCAGGACGAACAGCGGAAAGGCCATGATCGTGTCGGCGAGGCGGCCGACGATCCGGTCGGTCCAGCCGCCGAAATATCCGGCGGATATCCCGGCCAATCCGCCGGCCGCGAAGACCACGGCGACGGAACTGACCGCGATGATCATGTCGAGCCGCGTCGCCACCACGACCCGGCTGAAGATGTCGCGGCCCAACTGGTCGGTGCCGAACCAGTGCGCCGCCGAGGGGGGACGCAGAGACGCGGAACTGTCGGTCGCCAGCGGATCGTAGGGCACCAGCGACGGGCCGAGGATTGCCGCCAGGATCAGCACCAGGAATAGGGCGAAGGCGACGCCGGTGACCGGGTTTTCCGTGATCACGTGGCGGGCGTGCTGCAACGTGGCGGTCAGGCCGGAGGCCGGACGCACGATGCCGAGTTCGGTCGCGCTCATGCGTCGATCCTCACGCGCGGATCGATCAGCCCATACAGGATGTCGATACAGAGGTTCAGCAGCAGGTACAGCACCGCCATGACCAGCACGAAGCCCTGTACGGGGGCATAGTCGGAGGCGATCAGCGCCTCCACCGCGTAGGACCCGATGCCGGGCCAGGCGAAGACCTTCTCCACCAGCACCGATGCGCCCAGCAGGAAGGAGAACACCATGCCGAGGGTGGTGATGACGGGGAGGACGGCGTTGCGAAAGGCGTAGGTGAGGACGACGGTCGTCGGCGGCAGGCCGGCGGCGCGGGCGGTGCGGACGAAGTCGGATTCCAGGACCGCGAGCATCGAGCCGCGGGTCATCCGCGCGATCGGCGCCAGGGCGAAGATCGCCAGCGTGGCCGCGGGCAGTGCCAACTGGGCGACCGTGCCGTGGAAGCCCTCCAGGTCGCCCGTCAGCAGCGTGTCGATCAGGTAGAAGCCGGTGATGGTTGGTGGGGTGGTGGCAAAGACATCCAGGCGCCCCAGCGGTGAGGGAGACCAGCCGAGGATGTAGTAGAACACATAGACCAGCAGCAGGCCGGTGAAGAACACCGGCAAGGAAACACCGGCCGTGGCGACCACGCGGCAGGCGTGATCGATGAAGGACCGCTCCTTCAACGCGGCAATGATGCCAAGCGGGACGGCGATGGAGACGGCGAGGACGAGGGCCACGAGAACGAGTTCGGCCGAGGCCGGCAGGCGCGCGGTGATGTCGGACAGGACCGGCTGGCCGGTGGTCAAAGACGAGCCAAAGTCTCCGCGCACCAGGTCCCCGACATAGCGGATGAACTGCACCGGCAGGGACTGGTCCAGCCCGAGGCGGGCCTTGATCTCGGCGATGGCGGTAGGGGTTGCCGCGGGGCCGGCGAAGTAGGCGGCCGTGTCCCCGGGCAGGACCCTGGTCAGCAGGAACGTAACGATGATGACCCCCACCACGCTGGGCAGGGCCGTGGCCATGCGGCGACCGATCGGGCGGAGGGCCTTCATGGGTATCAGCCTTTCGCGAGGGAGCGGTAGTCGAGCCGCCGGTGGAACCAGTACTGATAGCCTGTGATGTTCGGCTGCATCGCAACGTTCACATAGGGCTGATACAGCGGGATGCGGGGGATATCCTTGAAGGCCAGGTCGACGAAGCCGCGCACCGAGCGGTCATAGGTGGCCATGTCCCCGGTTGCGGCCGACATGCGCGCGCCGTCGATCAGGCTGTCCATTTCCGGTGACTTATAGCTCATGGTGTTGAAGACGGCGTTCTGGCCGTGATAGCACCAGAAGAAGAAATACTCGGGATAATCGAGCCAGCCGGAAAAGACGTTCGTATAGATCGGCAGGACCTTCTTGTTCAGTTCGGTGCGCCAGTTCGAGCCTGGGATCTTGTTCAGCGTCGCCTTGATGCCGATCTTGCCGAGGCTCTCCTGCGTCAGCACGCAGATCGGTTCGTTGACGTCGGCGAAACCCAGGTCGAAGGACAGGTTCGTTTCAAACCCGTCCGGATAGCCGGCCTCGGTCAGCAGGGCCTTGGCCTTTGCCAGGTCGGTCTTGAACGGGGAAGGCTGCGGCCAGGCGACCTCGGTCGCCCCACCGGTCTTGCCGAACATCGGCTTGCCCAGGCCGAACAGCACGACTTCCATGATCTTGTCATAGGGGATCGCGTAGGCCACCGCTTCCCGCACCTTCGGATTGTCGAAGGGCGGCTTGGTGACGTTCATGCCGATATATTGGATGCCGTTGCTGTAGGGGGTGGAGACCAGCGTCAGCTTGCCGGCGGCCTTCATCTCGGCGAAGTCCTTCGACGGCAGGTCGTAGGAGATATCGGCGTCGCCCCGCTGCAACAGCGCGCGCCGGTTGCCCGATGAGGGGACCATGCGCCAAATGATGCGGCGGATCTTAGGCATTGCCCCGCCCTTCCAGGCGTCGTTGCGCTCCAGGATCACTTCCGTGCCGGGGGTCCATTTCGTGACCTTGTAGGCGCCCGAGCCGGCGGTGTTCTGCTTTGTGTATTCGAGGCCCCAAGGATCGGCGGCGGTCGCGTTCTTCTGCACCAGGCCGGAGTTGACGACGCACGGCACGATCACGGCCAGGTCGGGAATGGTCAGGCGATCCTTGCGGATGAAATCGACGCGGACCGTGTGGTCATCGACGACGACGAACTGTTCCGGCTTTTCCAGGCTGCCGGCCTTCATCTGGAAGGTCGGGAAGCCACCGACCGAGACAGCGCGGTCCAACGACCATTTCACGTCCTTGGCGGTGACCGGGGAGCCATCCTGGAACGTTGCGTCCCGCCGCAGCTTGAACGTGGCGGACATGTCGCCGACGACCATGTCCTCGGCCAGTTCGGGGATGATCTTGTCGCGGTCGTAATAGGGCGTGCCCTCGGCGGTCTTCTTCATGCCGTGGGTGATCAGGCGGTCATAGCAGTTCCAGGACACCTCATAGCCCGGCACGTTGGTGCCGATGCCGTGGATGTCGAGGTTGTTGGGCCCGCTCTCGGACACGATCAGCAGGGTCTCATTGCGGGACTGGGCGCGGAGGGGACTGTGAACGGCCGGCGCCGTCACGGCGGCGGTCGAGGCCAGGAATGTGCGTCGCTTCATGGGGGCATGCCTCGGCTGCGTTGTTGTTCACCGAATAGGCAATCGGCGTGCCAACTTGCTTGGCCGGGGGAAATCCCGGGAAAACAGCGGTTCCGGGGTGGTTTAGCCCAGACAGATTGCATACAATCGGCAATTATTGATTATAATATGTCCATTTAGATTAAATTACGACCACTTCAGTGCCCGACCCGCGTTTCCCCGCACCACATCGCCCGTGAAAAACCACCCGCCAGGGCCTTGCCAGACAACGCCGCTTCGGAAGATGTGTTGGGCTGGAAACGCGTGGCCGCCCAACCTCGACCGGCGGTCCTTCAGGAAGGACGACCCACCATGGCGCCGACAGACGAACTCTTTGCCGAACTCCGCAAGATCGACACGCCGACCATCACCAACGTGGTCGCCACCTATCCGAAGAGCCCGCTCTGCCTCGGGCTGTACAACCCCTGGACCGAGAACTGGTACACCGACACCTCGATCCGCTGCATCTATCCGGAGAAGGGCGCCATCATCGGCCACGCCGTCACCTGCGTGTACGGCCTGCCCGACCCGAACTACACCGGGCGCCTGAGCTTCATGGACGTGGTCGACGCGCTCGATGCCATGAAGAAGCCGACCATCCTGGTCATCCAGCAGAAATGGCCCGCGGAACTGATGTCCAAGGCCGGCCTGGCCGGAGAGATCATGGTCACCTCCATGAAGGCCGTCGGCTGCATCGGCATGCTGTCCAACGGGCCGTCGCGCGACGTCGACGCGATCCGCAAGCTCGACTTCCAGATGCTGCTCGGCGGCGTGACCGCGGGCCATGGCGAAATGGCGGTCCATGCGGTGAACGTCCCCGTCTCGGTCGGCGGCATGGATGTGGCGCCCGGCGACCTGATCCACATGGATGAGAACGGGGCGGTCAAGTTCCCAGCCGACAAGGCCGGACAGGTGCTGGAGAACGCGAAGAAGATGCTGGACGCGGAAGCCGAACACCTCGCCCGCCTGCGCGCCGCCAAGACCGCGGCCGAGGTCCGGGCCGCCGGCGGCAGCTACACCGCCAAGCGCCCGGCCTGATCCAACGCCCGGTCGGCGGTCCGCGTGACCGCCGGCCGGGTTTCAGGCACTCGGGATCGGCCGGCGGATCAGCGGCACCAGGCACAACGTCAGCAGGGTCACCGCGAGCAGCAGCTTGAAGTCGTTCAGATAGGCGATCACCGTCGCCTCGGCGTTCACCATCCGGTTCAGGAAGATGGCCCCGCGCGGTGTCTCCGGCGACATGAGGACGCCGAGCGAGGGATACAGGTCGAGGGCGCGGTTGAACGGGGTGATGTAGGCGCCGATTTCCTCATGCAGCGCCTGCCCGTTGCTGACCAGGACGGCCGCGACCATCGAGACACCCAGCGCCGCGCCGATGTTGCGGAACAGGTTGATCAGCGCTGATCCCTGAGTCCGCAGATGCGCGGCCAGCGTCGTGAAGGCGATCACCTGCAAGGGGATGAACGTCATCCCCAGCCCGAACCCCTGCACCGACATCACCCACGATACCCAGTTGGGCGCAACATTCGGCGTCCAGCCCGTCATGTCCCAGAACGACCAGGCGGTGCACAGCAGCCCCGTGGCGACCATGTATCTCTGGTCGACGCGTGACGAGAGCTGCCCCACCAGCATCATCCCGAACATCGACGCGAGCCCACGCGGCGCCAGCAGCCACCCCGCCTGCCCGACCGGATAGTTCGACACGGTCTGCAGCCAGGGCGCGGCCAGGGCGTTGGAGGAGATCAGCACCACGCCAAAGCAGAACAGCATGAAGGTCGCGGTGATGAAGTTCCGGTCGGTGAACAGCGCCGGGCTGATGAACGGCTTCTCGGCCGTCGCGATGTGGATGACGAACAGATAGAACCCGAGCGCGGCCAACACTGCGGCGATCTGGATTTCCCGGCTGTGGAACCAGTCCTCCGACTGCCCACGGTCCAGCATCATCTGGAAGCTGGCGATGCCGATCGCCAGGATGATGAAGCCGATCCAGTCGAACCGCAGCCCAGCCTCCGGCACCGACTTGGGCAGCAGGATCAGCAGCCCGATGATCGCGATGACGGCGAAGGGCGTGCTGACCACGAAGACCAGCCGCCAGTGATACAGATCGGTCAGCACCCCCCCGATCGGCGGGCCGACGATCGGGCCGATCATCAGCCCCATCCCCCAGATGGCCATGGCCGGGCCGCGCTGCTCCGCCGGGTAGATGTCCAGCAGCACCGACTGGGCCAGAGGCACCAGGCCGGCCCCGAACATGCCCTGGATCAGCCGGAAGATGACGATCTGCTCCAGCGACTGCGCCAGGGCGCATAGCAGGGAGAACACGGCGAACCCGGCCAGGCAGACAATCAGCAACTGCTTGCGGCCGAACCGATTGGCGAGCCACCCCATCGGCGCCGTCATGATCGCCGTGGCGATGATGTAGGACGTCAGGACCCACGCCACCTGGTCGATCGTGGCGCCGAAGCTGCCCTGCATATACGGCAGAGCCAGGTTCGCGATGGTGGCATCCAGCGCCTGGATCGTCGTCGAAAAAATCAAACACGCCGTGATCAGCGCTCGGCGGTAGGTCGGTTCGGCGGTGGGCAGGGCCAAGGCGGTGACCTTCGAGTTCCGTCGCGTATGTGCCACCTCGGCAGCCGAAATGGCACCCGGGTCCCACCAACCCTGTCACGCGTACCCTGGGCCGACCAGCGATCGACCCAGGGCAGTCGGCTAGTCCCGCTTGAACCGGTAATGGAACCGGTTGGCCCCATCCGCCGTCACCAGCCCCACGGTCGGCGCCGGGAAATGGATCGGCAGCAGCAGGGTCGGCGTATCGGCGACCGACGAAAGGAACGTCTTCCGCGATTCCGCCGCCTGCTTCGGGTCCCAGTCGACGCCGGGGGACCAATGCAGCTCCCGCGTCTGGATCGCGTGGTGCATCATGTCCCCGGTTACCACCGCCCGCTGGCCCTTGGAGTGGATGTTCACGCAGCAATGGCACGGTGAGTGCCCCGGCGTCGGCGTCAGCGTGATCGTGTCGTCCAGCGCGTAGTCGTCATCGACCAGCAGCGCCTGGCCGGCTTCCACGATCGGCAGGCAGTTGTCGCGGAACACGGTGCCAGGCGGGTTCGCGCCCTTGGCATGTTCGGCTTCCCACACCGCGTACTCGCGCTTGTGGAAGATGTATTTCGCGTTCGGGAACGTCGGCACCCAGCGCCCGTCGCGCAGCGTCGTGTTCCAGCCCGTGTGGTCGATGTGCAGATGCGTGCAGAACACATAGTCGATCTGCTCATAGCTGACGCCCAGGGCGAACAGCTCATTCCGCCACCGCTCCTTGCCTGGGAAGTCGAACGGGGCGGCGTGGCCCTTGTCCTCTCCGGTGCAGGTATCCACCAGGATCGTGTGGCGCGGAGAGCGCACCACGAAGGTCTGGTAGGTGATGTTCATCTTGCCTTCGGCGACGTCGAAAACTTCCGGCTCCATCGATGACAGGTGACCCTTGAAGATCGCGTCATCATAGGCCGGGAAGAAATCCTGCGGCCGGCGCCATGGCCCTTCCCGCTCGATCACCGCGTCGATGGTGATGTCGCCAATCCTGATCTGTCGCATCGGTGCTTCCCCCTTTGTGCTGGCCACACGGTAACAAGGGCCGGCCAGCGGGACCAGAGGCGGCTGCCGCCCCGCCTTTCCCGGTTCATCCTGGGTCGGCGACATTTTTCTTGCGACGACAACGCCCGGTCGGTTTAAGAACCCCGGTTATGCTGAAGCTTCGGATCATCCCCTGCCTGGACGTACGCGACGGACGGGTCGTCAAGGGCGTCAACTTCGTGTCCCTGCGCGACGCCGGCGACCCGGTGGAGCAGGCGGCCGTCTATGACGCCGCCGGCGCGGACGAACTGACCTTCCTCGATATCACGGCCAGCCATGAAAACCGGGACACGATCCTCGACGTCGTCTCCCGCACCGCCGAACGCGTGTTCCTGCCGCTGACCGTGGGCGGGGGCATAAGGTCGACCGACGACATGCGCCGCCTGCTGCTGGCCGGCACCGACAAATGCAGCATCAACTCCGCCGCCGTGGCGCGGCCCGAGCTGGTGCGCGAGGCCGCGACCAAGTTCGGCAGCCAATGCGTGGTCGTGGCGGTCGACGCCAAGCAGACCGGCCCCGATACATGGGAGGTGTTCACCCATGGCGGCCGCCGCCCGACCGGCATGGACGTCGTCGGCTGGTGCCAGCAGGTCGTGTCCCTGGGCGCGGGTGAAATCCTGCTGACCAGCATGGANNCCGGCGGCGTCGGCACGCTGGACCATTTTGTCGAGGGCGCGCGCGCCGGTGCCACCGGACTGCTGGCCGCCAGCGTCTTTCACTTCGGAACCTTCACCATCGCCCAGGTCAAAGCCGCGCTGCACCAGGCCGGACTGCCCGTGCGACTGCCCAGGATCGCTGCCTGACCATGGCAAAGCCAACCAAGAAAAAGCCGGACTCCAAGACCAAGGTCCCCGCGGTCAAGGCCACGAAGTCGACCAAGACCGTCAAGCTGACCAAGACGGTCAAGTCGACAAAGACCGGCAAGGTGGCCAAGCCGCGCAAGGCCCCCACCCGCCCCGTGCCGACCGTAATCAGTGAGGTCAGGAGCGCCGTCCTCGACCGCCTGTGGCGCGTCGTCCTCAGCCGCCGCGACGCCGACCCCAACATCAGCCACTCGGCTCGGCTGCTGTCCCGCGGGCCGGCCAAGGTCGCCCAGAAATTCGGCGAGGAAGCGGTCGAGTGCCTGATCGAGGCTGTCTCAGGCAACCATGAAGCCCTGGTCGCCGAAAGCGCCGACGTCCTGTACCATCTGCTGGTGGTCTGGGTGGCCGCCGGCGTCGAACCGAATGAGGTCTGGGCCGAACTGGAGCGGCGGGAGGGTATCAGCGGCATCGCCGAAAAGGCTGCCCGCCCGCGCGAACTGCCGATCGCACTCGGACTGCAGACCAAGAAGATCCCCTGACGCGCCGGAGTGGAACGATGACTGTCAGCGGCCTGCCGCCCTATGACGACAACAACATCTTCGCCCGCATCCT